>JACRBQ010000092.1 GCA_016213135.1 Chloroflexota bacterium
CGCCCCCCCCCCCCCCCCCCCCCCCCCCCCCCCCCCCCCCCCCCCCCCCGGGGGGGGGTATGGAGAAGGCAGGCACGCCGGATGGCCGGCATCAACTCGGCGACGATGTCGGCCTTGTCCACGAACTCGCCCGCCCCGGCGGCCAGCGCGGCCCGCCGATAAACGCCCTCGCTGCGCGCGCTCAAGACCACCAGCCCGACTCCCGGCAACGCGGCGCGCAGAACTGGCAAGATCCCCTTCTCCGACCGGGCCGGTGAGTACGGGTCGAACACGACCACATCCGGATGCAACGCCTCAACCGGCGTCAGATTTTTCCGAACAGTCGGCAGCGTTCCCACCACCGCGACCTCCCCGGAATAGTGTTCGTGCAAGAACGCGGCGGCGAGGCGCAGGAAGGTGGGATGATTGTCAACCAGCAGGAGGCGAATTTGTTTCATTGGAGGGAAACCAATATGTGCGGAAATACGACTAGCCTACTCAGCCTACTCCAATTTAGGTCTGATTCATATGCGCGTCTATACTGAAAGCACAGTATTTCCAGCGTAGATTCTGGGGATGGTCACATCCGCCGCTTCCCGCCAGGCGCGAAGCGGCCCCTCCGCGCGGGGGAGCGAGGTCCAGCAGAATCAAAAGTGGAGGGTGTACGGGGGCGTATCCGAAAAACCCTAAGGGTTTTGGAGACCCTTAGGGTTTGGATGGCGATTCGGATAGACCCTTACTCGTCGAAGGGCAAAACCCCGCGCCGCAGGGCGAAACGCGCCAGGTCGGCCTGGCTGTGCAAGCCCAGTTTGCGCATCAGATTGGAGCGGTGGGTCATAGCGGTGTGCGGGCTAATGGAGAGACGCGCGCCGATTTCGGCGTTAGTCAGGCCCTCGGCGGCCAGTTGCAGCACCTGCCGTTCGCGGCCGGTCAGGGTCTCGTAAAGATCGAGGGTCGCCTCTTCGGCGTTCCGGGCGAAGGCCCCCAACGCCTCGCGGGAGAGCGGCGGGCTGAGATACTGCCCCCCGGTTATCACCTCCCGCACGGCCAGCACGAGATCGGCGACGCCGGAGGCTTTGAGCACGTAGGCCCCGGCTCCATGGCGCAAGGCCTCGGCCACGAAGGGTTTGCTCGCGCGCATGGAAAGCACGACAACCTTTGTCGTCGGCCAGCGTTGGCGCACCTGCCGCGTGACCTCCAGCCCGTTGAGGCCGGGCATCATCACGTCCACCACCAGCACGTCCGGGCGCAGGCGCTCCACCAGTTCCACGGCCTCCAGCCCGTCGCCGGTTTCGGCGATCACGCGCAGGTCGTTCTGGGCTTCGAGCAGGGCGCGCAATCCCTGGCGGACGATGCGGTGATCGTCGGCCAGGACGATGGTGGCGCTCATCGCGGAGGCTCGCGCTGTTCCACCGGCCCGGCCAGCGGAAACTCGGCCGTGAGGCGCGCTCCCCCGCCCGGCGCGGACTCAAGGGTGAGGTCTCCGCCCAACAGCCGCGCCCGTTCTCTCATGCCGGAAAGCCCGGTGGTGAATCCACCCGGCGGTGGCGCGGCGGGGTCGAAGCCCGCGCCCGCGTCTTCCACCTGCACGCCGAGGTTCTCGGCGTTGGCCCACAGGCGCACGATGGCGTCGGCGACGCCGGCGTGGCGGGCCACGTTGGTGAGCGCCTCCTGCACGATGCGATACGCGGCGATCTCAATCTGCGGCGGGAAGCGGCGCTGGAGGCCGGAATGCTTGCAGGCCACGCGCACGCCGGTGCGGGCGGAGTATCGCTCAAAATGGTCGAGCAGGGTTGGCAGCAGGCCCATGTCGTCGAGCGCGGCCGGCCGCAGGTCGAGCGAGAGTTCTTCCACGCGCGCCACCAGTTCTTCCACGATCGTCTGCGCCTCGCCCATCCGGGTCGCCACCCTCTCGGGCGGAACGCCCGGCCCGGGCTGGAGCAGGAGCCGCAGGCCGGTGAGAGTCTGCACCACCTCGTCGTGCAAATCGAGGGCGATGCGGCGGCGCTCGGCCTCCTCGGCGTCCAGCAGTTGCTGAGAGACCGCCTGCAGCCGCTCGCGCCCGGCGCGCACCTGTTCCAGGATTTCGTCGCGTTCCTCTTGCGCGCGTTTGCGTTCGGTGATGTCGTGTGCCAAGCCGCGCACAATGGGAACAGCCACGCCCTCGGTTCGCAGGGTGTTGTCATATTCCCAGTACCGCGTTTCGCCGCTAGCAGTTTGGATCTGCATAACGCCGCGCGCCCGACCGGCGGCCCGTAACTTTTTCAAATACGTGTTGAAATGGTGGCGCACCTCCGGCGCGAGCAGACTAGCCATGTCCATCCGCAACAAGGCTTCGCGGGAATACCCGGTGAGCCGGACCGCCGCCTCATTTACGGAGAGCAGTTTCCCGTCGAGGTCATGAGTGCAAATCAAGTCCTGGCTGTTTTCAACCAGATCGCGGTAACGGTCTTCGCTTTCGCGCAGGGCCGCCTCTGCTCGCTTGCGCTCGGTGATGTCGCGCGCGATTCCCTGCAAGCGGCCATCGGGCAATATGCGGGCGCTGATTTCCACCTCCAGAAAACTGCCATCCCTGCGGCGCAGTTGGCGTTCGCTGATGAGGGCCTTCCCGGCGCGCAGTTCGTCGAAGCGGATCGGCCGGGCGGCCAGTTCCTCGGGCGCTATCACGTCGGCAATGCTCATGCTCAGGAGTTCTTCGCGCGAGTAGCCGAGCATGTCGCAGGCGCGCGGGTTCACATCCAGGTAGCGCCCCTGCGCGTCGGAGAGGAAAATGCCGTCCGAGGCGTATTCGACGAGCGTGCGGTAGCGTTCCTCGCTTTCGCGAAGCGCGTCTTCCGCCTGCTTGCGTTCGGTGATGTCGTGGTAATTGGCGGCAATCGCGCCCACCGACGGATCGTCAAGAAGATTCGTGCCGATCGCTTCAACCCACCGCCACGTGCCATCCTTATGCCGGACGCGAACCTGTGTTTGTAATGTGACGCCCGGGCTCTGAAGCAGTCGGGCGAAGAGATCGGCGGCGGCCGGTAAATCGTCGGGGTGGAGGACTGCGGCGAAGTTCTGCCCAAGGGTCTCCTCGGGCGCGCGACCAGTGATACGCGGGAGTGAAGGGCTGTTGTAAATAAGATTTCCGCCGGCGTCTAACAGCGTTATTGCGTCGTAACTGTGTTCGATCAGGGCGCGAAATTTGCTCTCGCTCTGCCGCACAGTGTCCAACAGCCTCACACGCTCAAGCGCCTGCGCCGTTGTATTTGCGATCAGCGACAGCAGGCGCACGTCATCTTCGCTCCAGTCGCGTTTCGTCCGGCTGTTGACGACCACACCGCCCACCGCGCGCCCGGCTACCAGCATCGGCACGAGCAGGGAAGAAGTGATACCCATTTGCTCAATCCACGGCGGCGGGCCGAAGCGGGTCTCCCTGGACTCGTCGGGGATGATCAGCGGAGCGCTGTTTCGAATGGCGTGAGTCAGACCCATATTTTCTGTCAGCGGAATCTGCCGGAGGTGCAGGAAAATTTCCGGCGGCCAGCCCACGTTGGCGCGCCCTGAAAACGTTTGCCCGTTTTCATCTACCAGCGCAATGGCCGCCAATTCCGTTTGCAGGGTGTCGGCGGCGGCGCGCGCCGCCGTGTCCATCATCCTCTGCGGATCGCTTTCGCTCAACGGGGATTGGGAAAGCCGGAGCAGGGCAGTTTCTTCGTCAACACGCCGCGTCTTCGCGCGCTCGTACAACTGCGCCCGGTGGACGGCGACGCTAATTTGATTCCCGATAGTGGTGAGCAGTAGAAGCTCTTTATCGCTAACCTCGCGCCCCGCAGGGAGAGCGAGGTTGACGTTGCCGAGTCGCCGGCCGTTGGCGCGGATGGGGATGCTGACGTGGCGGCGCAGGCCGCGCTTGCCGCCGCGGGCTTTCTTGATGCGCTCGCACTCGATCACGCGCGCGCCGCCCAATTCGTCGGCGGCGAGTTTTCGCAGGCAGGCGCAATCCGCCCAGCGCATGGCGGCGCGGTCGCCGACTTCCAGCGCCGGAGGCAGGCCGCGCGCCGCCAACCGCGTGCCGCCTTCCTCGTTCAGCAAAACGATCCAGCCGGTCTCCGAGCCGACGAGAGTCAAGGCGACATCCAGGCTGATCGCCAGGGACTCTTTGAGTCCGGCCTCGCGGTTGAGCGCCTCGGCGACGGTCCGCAGCGCGTTGGCTTCCACTTCGGGGGTCAATCTCTGCATGAATCTGTCTGCCAGTCTGTCTGTCTGTCTTCTTTTGGCGTCTGGACATGAGGATCAACCTCCTGTCTTTGGCAGAAGAAATGCTTTTCAGAACTACGTGGGACTCTACTGCAAAAACTACGATCTCACCGCAAAGGCGCGAAGAGCGCAAAGGATTTCTCTTGTTTTTCTTTGCGTTCTTGGCGTCTTTGCGGTTCATAGGAGCTGATAATATTGCTCTTCGACGCCGTCCTCCCGCAGATACGGGAGAGCATCCGTGCGGACGGCGCGGGCCGTCGGCAGGTCGGGGGCGGTATCACTGTTCCAACGGCTGGAAGCCGCGCCCGATAATCTCCTGCGCGGGAGCGACGATGCAGAAGGCGTTGGGGTCTTCGGCCTTCACGATGGCCTTGAGGTGTTGCATCTCAGTGATGGTCACGGCAATCATCAGCACCTCGCGCTCCTGTCCGGCGTACATGCCCTTGCCATGCAGGGCGGTCACGCCGCGCCTCAGTTCTTTGAGCACGCGATCCGAAAGCGCCTGCGGCTTGTTGGAGATGATGAAAGCCAGCAACTGATTGCGCTTGCGACCGGGCCGCTGCGGGCCGGTTTTGGCGTGGGCAGTTTCAGTTTCAGGCTCGTGCACTTCCATGGCCCGCCACACCAGGTTCATGAGGGGCACGTTGCCGCCCCACTTGGGCAGCACCTCGCCGGAGGCCTGGTTGAGGCCGGCGGTGAGGAAGCCGATGGCGAACAGCGCGCCGTTGTAGATCAGCCCGGCGGCGATGACCACCCCTCCGTGGATCGGGCCGATGGCCGACCGGCTGACAAAGTCGGCCAACGACACTGCCGGAACGGGGTGCAAAAAACTCTTGAGCGCCCACGCGGCGCCGAGGATCAAGAATATCCACATGTAGTTGCGCCGGAAGCGGCGGCCAAAAGCCTCCCACACGCTGATGGGGAATTCCGGCTGGAGCAGACTGTCGGCCAGGTTCTCGGCCCACTCCGGGCTGGGACCAAACGGCGGCACCAGCATGGCGGCAAAAAAATCGGTCTCCATCAGGCGCGTGCGCACACTCCACAATTCGTAATAGCGGTAGCGCCGGGCCTCGATCCACAGAAAGAGGGTGACGAGGAGGGTGTTGAGGACGATGACGCCGAAGTGATTGTTGGGCGCCGAGAGAGAGAACGAGATGGCCGCGCCGGTGGAGACCACCGCCCAGTTCGTGGTGTTGTCCAGCCGGTTGCGCCAGGTGTTGGAACGCTGGATTTCGGCGCGGTAGTAATGCACCATGGCCGCGTTGAATTCGGCCGAGCGCATGTGGTAGCCGCGGTACGTCCAAACCGGCTCTTCTCGTCGGCCCCGCTCATGGCCCGGCGCGTCCGTCGCGGAGGCGTTGGGTTCAGTTTCAGCCATCGAATATCATCTCCTTGCCCTCGTCTATTACCAGTTCCAGGGGCGCGTTCAGAATAGTGTCTCGCATTGCTCCGAGCGTGCGACGCGCGCGCTCAAGCCGATCCAGCCACTGCGCCGCCGCCGAAGCCCAACCCGGCCACGTGGTCGCCCACTGGCGATAAGCGGCCCCCCACTCGTCCACTTCCTTCTCAAATGCGGCCAGCAACAGCGGCGCCTGATCGCTTTGACCGGCAGCGGTCAACAACCATTCGGCCACCTCGAAGCGCGAGCCGAACGGCAGCTGCATCCCCAACCCCTTTGCCATTTGTCCAAGCTGCGAGCGCGAGAGGAACAGCCCGCACTGCGCCGGGGCGAGCAAGAAGCGCACGATATCGCGGAGGGAAACATCGGAACGATGAATGATCGCTTCGCGTGATGAATGATGAATTGGGTATTGAGTATTGGGTATTGAGTATTGGGTATTGGGTATTACGATTTCTGCCATGAGCCGGTCGCGCGTTACTTTCGCCAGGGCGCGATAGAATCGGTGGGCCGCCGGTTCGCGTTCCACGGCAAAACAGCACACCGGCGCCCAATCCAACAACGAAGGCAGGATGGAGCGCCCCTCTTTGGTTGAGAGCAAGCCGAGGCACAGGCCCAGATGATCCGGCGCGCCAACCTGGCTCAGTTCGGGGGGCCGATAGCCCTGGGCCGCGTACAGCGCCTCCATGCCCTGCGCCGCAGGCGCATTGAGTTCGCCGTCGTCGTCGGTGTACACCGTGCCATACGGCGGCACGTTCAGCAGGAATATGTCCGCGTAGGCCCGGGCGAGCTCCGGCGGACTTGCCCTGAGCGCGGTCGAAGGGTCGGCCGCGGGCAGGCCCAGTTCGCTCACGGCGCGAGCGATGGTTTGGGCGTCGGGTTCGTGAAGCCAAAGATGAGAGAGGAGGGAAATAGACATGGGAAAGCGTGAACCGTAAAACGTGAAACGTCATGCGCTCACGAATCACGTTTTACGTCTCACGCATCACGTTTCACTTCGGCAATTTATACGCGCTCACGTCGGGCCGGAACGGGCGCAGCATCCACACGGGCCGCCGCCACTCGCCGGTGGGTGGCCGGGCCATCGCCAGCCAGCGTTTGTAAACCTCGTGCGCCTTCGTCGTGTCCACCGAAATGTCGCCGTAACGGTCGCCCGGTTGCGCGGGCGACACTTTTACCTTTTGATGCCAGCAGTGCGAGCCGCTGATCGGATCGGGCTGCACGGGGAAGGTGAGATTCTGGTGCACGCCGGCATCCGTCCACCAGATTCGTTCGGTGTCGGGGTCCGCCGACTTGTGCGGCTGGACTCCGTGCAGTTGCTTGAGCTGCCACTGGCCGCCGGAGTCGTCGAGCTGCACCAGCGCCGAGGCGATGCGGTTGACGCCGTCGCCCTCGGCCAGCCGCCAGCGCCCCAGGTGATGCGAGCAGGCAATCACCCCGGGGCGGATGCCCTCCGTCACCCAGACCTTGTCCACAAAGTAGCCGATCTCCGTTGCCACACGAACGAGGTCGCCCGTCTTCACGCCCAGGCCCTCGGCATCGGCCGTGTGCATCCACGTGGGGTTGGAGTGCGAAATCTCCACCAGCCACTTGGCGTTGGCGCTGCGGGTATGGATGAGGGTGGGCAAGCGATAGGTGGACAGCAGCACAAATTCCCCGGCGTCGCGATTCACGCGGCTGGGGTGCACGTGGCTCTCGATGTACTCGGGCAGGGCGTATTCGGGCCAGCCGAAATCGTGCAGGGTGGAGGAGAAGAATTCCAGTTTGCGTGAAGGCGTAAGAAAGCCGAATTTCGCTTCGCCATCCACCATCACCCCCACGGCTCGGCCCAGCTCGCCGGTTACGGGCGCGGGGCGCGGCACGATATTGGGCGCGGGCTTCGCCGGGTCTCTGGTGTAAAGGATGCCGGTCTGCGCATCCACTTGCGCGCTGCCCAACTCCTCGGGCCCAAGTTTGCGCTCGTACTCCGTCTGCGCGCCCTTGCGAATCTCAAACGCGCCGTACTTGCGCATGTAGGCCAGCGGCGTCAGCCCCTCGCCGGCCGCGGCTTCGGGCAACCCCGGCACGGTGTTCTCAAACATCCAGCCGAAGTATTCATCCATCGTGATCTTTTCGCCGGGGCGGTACGGCGACTCGAAGTATTGGCGGATGCCGAGTGAGCCATCGGGATCGATCTCCCAACTCAAATCCACCCAGAACTCGGTTTCCTCCCACACCTGACCGGGGTTGGCCTCGTAGGTGCGGTTCACCTTTTTGCCCATGCGCTCCATAGCCACGCGCATCACCGGCTGGCGGAAGGCAATCCATTGCCCGGCGTGGGTCTCCTGACTCATCAGGTCGTGCCGCTCCGAGCCGAGGCCCATCGGCAGCACGTAGTCGGCCCACCACGCCGATTCGCTCCACGTGGGAGTGAGCGCCACGTGCATCCCAATCTTCGATTCGTCGCGCAGCGCCTCCAGCCAGGTGAAACCGTCGGGGTTGGTCCACATGGGGTTATAGACGCGGGTGAAATACACATCCAGTTTGCCGCGCCCCTCTTTGAGGAAGTGCGGCAGCAGGATGCTCATTTCGAAATACGTCAGCGGATACTCGCGCGGCCACGTCAACTCGTTCCAACGCTTGCCGTGCGGCGGAAACTTGTGAGGCCGGGGCACCCATTTATCCCAGACGTTGGCCGAGGTGCCGCCCTCCACGCCGATGCTGCCGGTAAGCACGTTGAGGAACCACAAGCAACGCGCCACCTGCCAGCCGCCCAGGTTGCCCGCCGCCGCGCTGCGCCAGTTGTGCGAGGCCAGCTTGCCGCCGCAATTCGCCACATCTTCGGCGATGCCCTGGAGGATGCGCGCTTCCACGCCCGACTCCTTTGCAGCATACTCGAACGTGTATTTGGCGTAATGTGTCTTCAACGCCTCCTCAAACGCCTCGAAAGTGATTTGAGTTTGGGAGTTTGAAGCTTGAGCTTTCAAATACTCTTCCCAGTTTACCCACTTGCGCACAAACTCGCGATCGTACTTGCCCGTGGTAATGAGGTGGTTGGCAATGGCCAGCAGGATGGCCGCTTCGGAGCCGGGCCACGGCGAAATCCACGTGTCGGCCATGGAGGCGGTGTTGGACAGGCGCGTATCCCACACGATCAATTTGGCCCCGGCCATTTTGCCCTCGATGATGCGCTGGGCGTGGGGGTTGAAGTAGTGCCCGGTTTCGAGGTGGCTGCTGATGAGCAGGATGACGTTGGCCTTGGCGTGATCGGGGCTGGGCCGGTCGTAGCCCATCCAAAAGCCGTAGCCGGCGCGCGCCGCCGACGAGCAAATATTGGTGTGCGAATTGTGCCCGTCGAGGCCCCACCCCAGCAGCACCCATTCCATCACGCCGTCGTGGCCGGGCCGCCCCACGTGATACATGATCTCGTCGTGGCGCTGTTCCAAAAACGCTTTGCGGATGCGCCCGCCGATGTCCTTCAGCGCCTCCTCCCACGTCACGCGCACCCACTTGCCCTCGCCGCGCTTGCCCGCCCGCTTGAGCGGGTAAAGGATGCGATCCGGGTCGTTGACCTGGTTGAGGGTGGCCGGGCCTTTGGCGCAGTTGCGGCCCCGGCTGCCGGGGTGCATGGGGTTGCCCTCGAACTTGCGCACCCGCATCGTTTCCTTATCCACCCACCCCAGCAACCCGCAGGCCGATTCACAGTTGAAGCACACCGTGGGCACGAGCATATATTCGCGGGCCGACTTGCGCGGCCAGGCTTTCGGGTCGTACTCCACCCAGTTGTCCCAACGGTCGGGCGGCGGATACTGCTGCAAGCGCTCGCCGGAGTCGGTAGGCTGGTGGGGGAGAGGGATGGGGGTGAGGGTATCGATCATAGTTGATTGTAGATTTTTGATTGCAGATTGTTGATTGACGTTTTCAATCAGCAATCCGCAATCAAAAATCATCAATTATTAGGCACGTCCTGCGGCGCCATCACAAACGCCCATTCGTAGGCATACAAACCGGCGATGGAAAGCGCGCCGGCAATCGCCAGGGCAATGGGCGATGCGCCCGCCACGGCCACGATAAGCAGCGGCAGCAACAGGCCGGCCACGAGGCTGAACTGGTAATAGCGCCGATATTTCCCGTGTGTGATCATGTGCGCGGCGGTAGCGGCCACGGCGCTGGCGTGCGGCGTGCCGAACTCGCCGCCGACGGTGACGAGCAGGTTGACCAGCGCGCTCAGGCCAAAAGCCCACGCCAGCACGCGAGTGGCTTCGGGCGCGACGGTGAAGAAGGAGCCTACGACGAGCAGCCCCCCTGCCCCGGCCATGATCGCCTGCACGAACAAATGCCACGGCAGCAGCGTGCTCTGCCACAGGTCGCGGCCCTCGGCTTGCGCGAAGAGGAAGGCCGTGTACGTAGCCGACAGCACGGCGAGCACGACGCCGGGCCAAATCAGCAGCGGCGATTGACCGAGCGCCCCGAAGCCGAAAGCATTGGCAAGAAAGAACAGCCCGCCCACCGCCGAGAAGCCGATGAGGATAAACGCCCCGCGCGCCAGCCAGGAGCGCCACTGCGGGCGAACGAGGATGGTCCAAAAACGTTCCGGGCGATCCAAATCCCACACCAGCAGGCCGGTGGTGAGGCCGATGAACAGCAGGGAAACAAAGGCGGCGACGGTGGTGAACAGCGGCGTGGCCGGGAGCAGGCCGAGCGCCAGCCCGGCAGCGGCCACGATGAACGCGCCCGCGCCGATGGATTTGGTGGTGAGGTACGCCGGCACCTGCCAGTGCCACGGAATCCGGTGGGGGACGTTGTACGTTTCACGGGGGGCCGCCGCCGACTGCATCAGCGCCCCGGCCATGCGGCCCTCGCCGATCTGAATCGGGCCGCGCCAATCGCTGTGGCCCTCCTGGGCGGGCGATTGTGCCCAGAGCATGTTCACGCTCTGCGTTGCCAGGGTGGGCACAATGGACGACTCTTCGGCGTCGATGTAAAACAACTTGGGCCGGGTGCCTTGCTCCGGTTTGCGCACGCGCACTTGCTGGGTGGCCAACACACGGGCGATCTCCGAACCGGGGTCGTTCAAATCTCCGGCAAGGATGGCGTGCTCGGGGCAGACCACGACGCACGCCGGTTCCAGCCCCACCTCGGTGCGGTGGGCGCAAAAGTGGCACTTGGCCGCCGTGTGCGAGTCCGGGTCAATATAGATGGCGTCGTACGGGCAAGCCTGCATGCAAGCCTTGCAGCCGATGCACAGCGACGGATCGAATTCGACGATGCCATCGGCGCGCTGGTACATGGCTTTCACCGGGCAGATGAAAACGCACGGCGGGTTGGCGCAGTGGTTGCAGCGCGTCACCTGAAAGTAACGGCGGGTGTCGGGGAAGAGGCCCTTCTCGGTGTACTTCACCCACGTGCGGTTGACCCCCACCGGCACACTGTTCTCGGACTTGCACGCCGTGGTGCAGGCATGGCAGCCGATGCACTTGCGGTTGTCAATCAAAAAGCCGAACTGTGTCATAAGCGCTCTTCTCCTGATGCCACGTACTCTATGCCCAGCCAGCGCGCCCACGGCTCGAGGGCAAAGCCGGCATAGCGATAATGCACGTTGATCGCCTGAAACGCCCACGCCTCCCACGCCGGGCCGTACGAATCGTACAGCGCGGCGAGGCTGAAACACAAGCCGCCGAACAGGGCCGCATAGGCGTCGAAAAGCTCCGTGTTGGCGAGGAAGGCTCGCACTTCTTCCTCGCCGCCGATCTTGCTTCCCTCGGCCACCAAAAACGCGTCGGCTTCCACCCGCCCAAGATATTCGCCGAGGTCGGCCTGCTCACGCAGGCGGTACATTTCGGCAAAGCGAGTCGCGCCGATCCTCAATGCCGGAATGAACGCCTCGCGCTCGGCGGGCGGCAGCCAGAGCAACCCCAGCAGCACGGTGAGCGCGCCGTGGCGGAGGAAGTGGCCGCCGCGCTGTGTTGCCGGCAGAAACGGAATCAGCACACTGCTGCCCACGAAGATTTGCAGCAGGTTTTGCGTATTGAAGGCCGGACCCGCGTCACCCAACCAATGCCGCCACAGCAGCGCGGGCAGCGCCCAATTGTCGAGAATGCAAATGGGCACGGGCCGCTCGTAGGGTTTGAACCACACCGGCATCAGTTCGCCCCAACCGCCGTTGTCCGCCGATGAGGTGAGCGCGGCGAACACCGGCAGCTCGTCGGTCAAGCCCAGCCGCTCGCGTTGAGCATACGCCTTGAGCGTCTGCCGCGCAAGCGGCTCGACCCGGTTGAGCGCGCCCATCGCCATCTCGCGCGACACGGCAAATTGCCCTCGCCATTCAAGATACTGATCGAACGCCGTCACTCCGGCACCAGAAACACCTGCCCGCCATCCACCTCGACACGAAGTTTTTTGATGTCAACGTCCGCCGGGCCGCGCAGCCGCGCGCCCGAACACACGTCGAACTGGCTGCCATGCAGGGGGCACGTGATCACGGTTCCTTCCAGCGTTCCCTCGGATAGCCTTCCCCCGGCGTGAGGACAAACATCCTCGACCGCGCACACCTGGCCGCTGAAGTGATACACCGCCGCCGGCCCGGTGGGCGCATCGTTCAGCCGCGCAACCACGCCCAGCCTCCCGGCCAGATCGGCCACATCGCACACACGCGCCCGACGTTTGCCGGAAGAAGCCGCCCACGTGTGGAGCTTCTTCTGCAATTGCGCCGCCAACGCGCCGCGCGAGGCCACGAGATCGAAACCGGCGGCCTCGGCCCGTTCCCAGCCCGACCGGCTGGGGTTGGACACAAAGCCCGCCACCAGCGCCAAAGGCCATCGAGCCTTCAAGTCGGGCACAGCCTCCGGCGCCCCGGGCATCTCGGCATCCAGCACAATGGCGGTCGGGGCCGGGTCGAGCGCGGCAGCGGCCAACGATTTGAAAGAGTCGAGCGTGGAGCCAAGCGCCCCCGCCACACGCTCCAACCCGCGCAACACCACCGCGTCGTCTGTGATTGCCACGATCCGCATCATTGCCATCATCTACTGCAACGGCGACTGCCCTTTGATGTACGGGCGAAGCATTCGCCTCCGGCACCCAAAGCCGCAAAAATCCGCGCGGCGAATGCTTCGCCCCAACCTCGCGCCATCCATTAATCGGGAATCGGCTCTAATCATCTTATCTTCGCCACTTCCCCCTGCACAGTCGTCGTAATCTGCGCGGCGCTGACTGTGGGCAAGTAAAAATAGCGCGCGCCCAGCCAGCCCGCCAATTCCTGCCCACTGCCCCCGGCGACAAATATGCGGCGCGTGTCTATCATCACCGCTCCAGCCAAGCGCGGCCCCAGTTGTTTCGCCAGCCGCTCAACCTCCTCGCGGGCCACCGCCCGCCGGTCGCCGCCCTGCGGCGCGGGGCGCAGGGGCTGGTTCGTTCGCGCATCGGTGATCAAGACCAACACCGTCCCGGCCACTTGCAAATGACACGCCTTCTCTCCGGCCATGTTCATCACTTCCACCAGCGCCGCCGAGAGGGGCGTGCGCCCGCCAGTGGGCAGACCCTCCAGCGCGCGCCGCGCTTTGGCGACACCGCCGCCGGGCGAAAGAATGATCTCGGCCCGATCACGGCGAAAACTGATTAACGCGATCTTGTCGCGGTGAACGTAGGCGCTTTGCAAGAGCGAAATAGCGGCAGCCTTCGCCATGTTGATTCGATTGAGCGCCATCGAGCCGGAGGCATCCACCGCAAACACAACCAACAGGCCGGTGCGTTGGCGAAACTGTTTGATTCGCACGTCTTCGCGGCGAACGATGACTCGGCCTTTTTCGCCAATGGTCGCCCGTCGATTCAGCGCGGCGGCCTTCAACGTATCCACCAACGCCAACTGCCCCTGGCCGGGCCGGCCCGGCAATGACCGGATGTGCCGCCCGCGCCGCGTGTTCAACCCCTGCCCCCGTTTGCCGCCGGCCGTTCCGCCCTCGGCCTTGATTGGCTCGCGGAGTAAACCGAGCGGCGCGGGCTCGCCGCTTTCGGCCATGGGCTTCACATCGGCTTGATCGCGGCTTTGCGATCCTTCGCCGCGCTCCCGCTTTTTCGGCGCGTCCGCGGAACGCCCTTCGGATTGCTCGCGTGGCGAAGGCGTCTCCGATGGCGATTGATCAGCCCCGGCTTTTACAATCTCCATCCGATGCGTGGCGCGGGGCGAGAGCACCAGCCGCACTGCCAGATCAATATCGCTTTGCGTGATTGGCGCGCGGGCGTTCAGTGCGGCGTTGGCTTTGGCGCACCGAACGGCGAAGACCTCGGCCCGGTTGCTCAGGGCTTGCAATGCCGTCGCCGCCGCGCATAATTCTTTCAGCGCATTGGCGGGCATGCGAACTTGCGGCAACACCTCACGGCCCACTTCCACCATGTTGATCACGTCGGGCGGCATTGGTAGGGGCGACCCTCGTGGTCGCCCGATGGCGTTGGCGGCAATGAAAGCTCGCGTCGGCACATCGCGCAAAGTAGTGACCGGCGTGATGAACGCCGCCCGGTCGAGCAAAGCCGGAGCCACCGGCCCCTCGGCGGGGTTGAACGTCCCAATCAACACAAACTCCGCCGGGCTGGTCTGGCTGATCCCCTCGCGTTCCAGCCGCACTTGCCCGCTCGCTAATGTATGGCACAACACGTTCGCGAGTTCCGGCGCGAGCAGATTGATTTCGTCCACGTACAACACGCCGCCGTGAGCGGCGGCCAGCAACCCGGGGGCCGCCACCGGGCGACCGGCCTCCAACGTGCGCTCCACATCAATCCCCCCGATCAGTCGATCCATCGTCACGCCGAGAGGCGCCTCCACAAACGGCGTGCCTGCGGGCCACAGGGCGCGGGCGGCGCGGGCCAACGTGCTCTTGCCCGTGCCGGGCGCTCCGGCGATGAGCACACCTTTGAGGCCGGGTTCAATCGCCAGCAGAGTCAACGCAAGTAGAGCGTCGTCGAGGCCCATATTGATTTCAGATTTTAGAATGCAGATTGCAGATTGCGGAGCGATACATCAATCTGCAATCTGAAATCCACAATCTAAAATTCATAAAATTCCCTGCATCGCCCCGGCGATCTTCTCGCCCGTGTCAATCTCCTCCAGCGGGTTGCGGCGCAGGCGGTGGCGCAAACTCATCGCGGCTACGGCGCGCACGTCGTCGGTGTTCACGTCGCGGCGGCCTTCGAGCGCGGCGTGAGCGCGGGCGGCGCGGGCAATGGTGATCTCGCCTCGGTGTCCGTCCACGCCCAGTTTGAGGCAGAGTTCGGCGGCGCGCAATAGCAAACGATGAGGCATTTCCGCTTGCGGCAAATGTTCGCGCGCTTGCACAATTTGCTTGCGGAGCGCAGCTTGCTGCGGCTCCCACCCGGCGAGAAAAGATTCGGGGTCGGCGCGAAAGGCCTCGGCGCGGATGACGATGGTCACGCGCTGTTCCACGTCGGTCAGCGTCGCGATCTGCGCGTGCAGGCCAAAGCGATCGAGCAATTGCGGACGCAAGTCGCCCTCCTCGGGGTTGCCGCTCCCCACCAAAACGAATCGCGCCGGGTGACGGACACTCAACCCCTCGCGCTCGACCACGTTGATACCGCTGGCCGCCACGTCGAGCAACAGATCAACGAGATGATCTTCGAGCAAGTTAACCTCGTCAATGTAAAGGAAGCCGCCGTGCGCCCGCGCCAACAGCCCCGGCTCGAACACCTTCACGCCGCGCGTGAGCGCGGCTTCAATATCCAACATCCCGGCTACGCGGTCTTCGGTCGCCCCCAGCGGCAGGTCTACCATCGGCGCCGGCGTCAAGTCGGAGTCCGCTTCTTCGAGCGGGAACAACGGGATTTCCGTTTTGACGCCACGAATGAAGACTTCAGCCTTGGCGCCGTGCGCGGGGATGGGCGGGAGCAAGGTGGCCAACGCCCGTACCGCGGTACTCTTGGCCGTGCCGCGATGGCCCATGATCATCACCCCGCCGACGCCGGGATCAACAGCGTTGAGCAGGAGAGCACGCTTCATCTCCTCCTGCCCGACGATAGCGGTGAAAGGAAAAATTTGGGAGGCCGTTGGCTCCGTCACTGTAATGGCGACTGCCCTTTGATGGCCATGACTGCGCTGACCCAATCTTCGACCCCCACGCCGGGCGACTGCACCGGCAGGTTGCGATAGAACTCCGCGACCTTGGCGCGAACGGCGGCGGCGTCGAGGGCCGCGCCGCGCAGCGATTGTTCGAGCGCGCCAACAGCCACGGAGGGCAGCATGGTGAAATCGCCGGAGAGGGTGAGGTCGTCGATGCGGCCCTCGCGCAAGCGGGCGGTGGCGCGGATGAGGCCGCCGGGGGCTTTGTACGCGGCCTCGGCGAGGTACACGTCGGCGTGAATTTTCACCGCGCCCGTTTGCCGCAGGCCGCCTTTTTGATACAGCCACTCGTCGGAAGCGAACCGCTTTTCCAGTTCTTCGGTGACGGCGAGTTCTTCGGGCGTGGGGTCGCTATACTCGGCGGGGCGGCCCAGCGCGTCCACCACCTGCCGGACGTATTCGCGTTTCACCGTTTCGTAGTCGGGCGTGCGGCCCAGTTGGCGCGTCATCGTCGTCATGTATTCGTTGAGCGATTGATGAATCTTGTCGCGCATTTTCTCGGACGAGACTTTGAGCACGCGGGCCATCAGATCGAAATTGAAGTCGAACATCAAACTGCCCACGACCACTTCAGCCTCGCCCATCTGCGCCGCGCCCGTGCCGCCGATCTTCTTCCCCTGCACGTGGATGTCGTTGATGGGGCGATAATTGGCCGGGATACCGAGCGTTTGATACGTGTCTACCAGCGGCTTGATGTAGAGCGCAAAACGCTCTTCGAGCGAGGCGGGCAGGTTGGGCCGGTGGAAAATCCATTGGGTGAACACTTGCCCGCGGTCGAGGTAGACCGCGCCGCCGCCGACTTCGCGCCGGAAGATGGGGAGGCCGTGTTCGCGGCAGTAGTCCACGTCCACTTCCCTCTCCAATTCCTGATGATAGCCGATGCACACATACGGATCGGTCGGGCCGACGAGGATGATCGTGTCGGGCGTTTCCGGCTTTTGGGCATAAGCCACGCCGTGGTAGATGGCCTGCGAGCGCAGCGGCGACACAAGGCCCAGGTCGAGAATGCGAATGGGAGCGGTCATTAGGGACTCCTTTTAGGAAAGATTCCAAACTCCAAACTCCAAAATTCAAACTTCAAATTTGGGGTTTGAGATTTGGAGTTTGAAGCTTAGGTTCAGTCAACACACCGGAAGCACTTGATGCCAAGTTCGACGATGCGTTGTTTGTATTTCTCCACCGCCTCAGCGCCGGTGAGCAAATGGCCGCGTTCGGCGTCCAGATTCGTGGGGCGCACCCGCACCAGCCAGCCCGCGCCGTAGGGGTCGCGGTTGGCAATGAGAATGTCGCCGCGAAAAGCCGCCTCGTTGACCTCGACAATCTCGCCGGTGAACGGCATGGGGAACGGCCCCACCCATTTGGCCGACTCGATGATAGCGGCGCTTTGTCCCTGCTTGAGCGGCTTGCCGATCTTCTTGAACTGGAGGTTGACCAGTTTGCCGCCGCGCGTTTGGGCCGTGTCGGTCATGCCCAGCGTGGCCGTGCCGTCGGCTTCGAAGCGCACCCACAGATCGCGCTCAAAATCGAACCACAGGTCTTCGGGAATGTCGCAGCCGTAGTAGATAGCCATCAATGAACAATGAACAATGAAACAATGAACAATGAACAATGATCGCCCCCATTGTTCATTCTTCATTGTTCATTTCGAGCAATCGATTCCCTGCTCATCCAAAAATTTCTGGTAAGCGGCAATACCCGCTTCGCCGGTGACGAGATCGGCGGAGTCGGCTTCCCAATTGTCGGGCTTGAGCTTGATGAACCAGCCCTCGCCGTAGGGGTCGGAATTGAGCAGGCTCGGCTGGGTCTTGAGTGTGGCATTGACTTCGGTGATAGTGCCGTTGACGGGCGCGGTGACCGGGCCTACCCACTTGCCGCTTTCCACCGTGCCCGCGCTCTTGCCCTTCTTCACCGTTTTGCCCGCCTCTTTGGGCGTGGCCGAGATGATGCTCTTGGCGAGGTGCTGGGCCACGTCGGTGACGCCGACCACGAGGGTCCCGTCCGGCTCACGCCGGCACCACGTGTGCTTCTCGACCCAATAGTAAAGGTCCTCCGGGATGTTGCAGTTGTTGCAGGTAGCCATGGTTGCTCTCCGAGAAAAACGTCGAACTTCAAACTCCAAACTTCAAATGGGATGCGAGGGTTTGGAGTTTGTCAATTGGCAGTCGGGGGTTCCGCGACCTCCGGGTGCGTGTCTTCCAAATGATAAAGCAATTGGTCAAAAGCCACGAGGGCAATTTCGGCTTTGAATTCCTCGAGGAAGCGCGGGTCCCTGTAACGCGGCTTGACGGCGTGCTGGTACTTGAGGCCGCACAGCGGGCAAGCGACGATATACCGCATCTTGCCGGTGGCGCCGTCGTGCTCGGTCGTCACCCGATCCAAATGCGCCTCGGCCAGGTGGCGGTGCAGCTTCATGCGCGTGTCGGCGAAGGTGCAATAGGGACAATTCATAAACTTCAAATTTCCAATCTCAAACTTCAAACAATGGCCTCGTCTCTAACGCTTGATATTTGGAGTTTGAGGTTTGATTTTTTGAAGTTCTTTCGCCGTTGCCTCGCCAATGCTTTGAATGAGGCCCACGAGCGCCCCTCCGGCCGCCGTGCCCTGCACCTGATCGGTGTCAATGTTCCGCGCCGCCAGGCCCACTTGCACCAGATCGCTCAGCCGCTCGGCAAGCGCCAGCCGGCCCAGCCCCGAGGCTTGTTCGAGTTCGGCCACAGGCGCGGAAGTATGGGCCGAGAGAAAAGTCAGGATGGCATAGTTCGTCGGGTCGGCAGCGGCGCGCAGGGCGCGCAACGTCATCTCGGTCGCGGCTTCGGCCAGCGCGCCATTGTGCTGCGTTTCCAGCCACCGGCCCGTGCCCGACTCCAGCCGGTCGAGCCTGTCCAGCAGGCGGGCAATGTCGCGCAAGCGCAGCGCCAGCGCGGAGGAAAGATCGATCAGACCCCGGGCCATGAGAAAACTCCCAACTTCAAATCTCAAACTCCAAACGAGCCTCAGGCAGGGATTGCATTTTGAGGTTTGTGATTTGAAGTTAGAAGTCGTCCTTCTCCCATCGCCTCTGCAATCAATTGGATGATGTCCCGCACTTCAATCTTGCCCTCGTTGCCGGTGGTCTTCACGGCATCCGAGTACATGACCACGTCCTTCGGGCAGGAGACGACGAAGAGCAGCCGCTTCGCGTTGCCGCCCGCGCCGTCAGCCGACGGGTCGAGCGCCGCCAGCGCCTCGCGGATGCGGTTCTCGGCGGGGCGTTCACCGACGGGTGTGGACCCCATCCAGATCTGGCCGCCGCCCGCGCCGCAGCAATACGAGTTCTCCTTGTTGCGCGGCATCTCCACGAACTCGCAACCTGCGGCCCGGATGAGCGCGCGCGGCGGGTTGAAGCCGTTGTTGTAGCGGCCCAGGTAGCACGGGTCGTGAAACGTCACGCGGTAGTGAGAGAGTTTGTGTTGGAGTTGGAGTTTGCCTGCGTCAATGAGTTGCGCCAGCAGGCGCGTGTAGTGGATCGTCTCCCACTTGCCGCCGTAGTCGGGGTATTCGTTCTTGAGCGCGTTGAGCGTGTGCGGATCGGTGGTGATGACGCGCTCGAAGGTACACTTGCTCATCGCCGCCACGTTCTGCTCGGCGAGTTGCTCGAACAACCCTTCCTCGCCCACGCGCCGCACGTCGTTGCCGGAGTTCTTCTCGGCCTCGTATAGGATGCCGAAGTCCACGCCCGCGCTCTTAAGCACCCGCGCCACGGTGCGAGTGATCTCCTGCACCCGCGCATCGAAGGAAGCGTAGTCGCCGACAAACCACAAAAACTCCGCCGGCTCTTTGCGCACGTCTTTGATTTTGAAGTCGAGGCTCGCCGCCCATTTGGCGCGGTTGCGGGCCGCCTGCCCGAACGAATTGCCGGTCTTGCCTATTTTTTCCAGCGTGGATTGCACGCCGCTGTCAAGTTCTGCGCCGTCGTTCACCAACCGGCGGCGGAGGTCGATGATGTCGGCCATTGGCTCGTTGCCCACCGGGCACACGCGCACGCAGGCGTAACAGGTGGTGCAGGCCCACACGGCCTCCGGGCTAATGGCCCATTCGGTGAGGGGTGGCGAGGAGGCGCCCCCGGCAAAGGCGTTGAAGTTGGCGTTGAGCCAGTAGCGTTTGTTGATCTCCAGCGCGGAGGGACTGAGGGGCCGCATCGAATTGTGCGCCGGGCACACATCCTGGCAACGGTTACACATGATGCAGGCGTAGGCGTCCATGAGGCGCGGCCAGGCAAGATCGGCCAACGTGGCCGCGCCGGGTAGGGGCAGGGCTTGTCCCTGCCCATTTGTCGGCGAGGTCGCCGGATCGAGGCGGCCGCGCTCGGCCTGTTTGGCCAGCGCCAGATTCAGCGGCGCAGCCATGATGTGGACGTGCTTGCTAATGATGAAGTATGGCAGAAAGACGACAATGAGGCCGATGGCAATCCACCACGAGGCGTGAATGGCAGGCGCAAAAGCGGAGGGCGGCAACGCGCGGAGCAGAAGCGAAAGCGCGCCGGCAAACGGCTGCGCGGGATTGGTGGCGCCCATCTCTGCGAGGCGAAGTGCCTGCCCGGTGAACCGCGACCCGACATGGCAAAGGATGAACAGGCCGACGATGAGGGAGTCGCGTTTGATGCCGCCCTGCGCCACGCCCGGCAGCAGCAGCACATCTTTGTTGTATTCCAGCCGCTTGTCTTTGGCGATGAAGCGCCGCACCAGAAAGGCCGCCACGCCGACCAGCACGCCAATGCTCAACACGTCGCCGAGCAGGTTGAGCAGGCCGATGATCCCCGCCGAGACCTCCGCAGTAGAATAGCCGGGGAGGAAGCCTTCGAGCAAATCGTTGACGTTGACGAGGATGTAATACGAGAAACCGAAGAAGATGAGGGCGTGAAAGGTGGTGAGGATGGGGCGCGATTTGTACATGGGTTTTTGCAGCCCGACTTCGAGAAGCGCCTTGACGGTTTGCGGGATGACGTGGGTGAACCTGGCGGCGGGCCGACCGCGCCGGATGATGCGATAGATTTGGTAAAAGCCCCAGGCGGTGAGGCCGCCAAACACGGCGACCATGAGAATGAAGATGAGTTTCTCAAAGGATGTCAGCACGTACACCTCCACAGAAACGTAAAACGTGAAGCGTGAAATGCAAACTACGCTTCACGTTTCACGCATTACGTTTTACGCCTTTATTTTTTCCGTCAGCGCCGGCAGCAGATCGAGCATGTCGCACGTCGCGCCGTAGTGAGCCACGTCGAAGATGGGCGCTTTGGGATCGGTGTTGACCGCGATGATCGTCTCCGCGCCGCGCATGCCTTCGAGATGCTCCGGCGCGCCGGAGATGCCGAAGGCGAGATAGATTTTGGGCTTCACGGTCAGGCCGGATTTTCCCACTTGCCGCGTCTTCGGCAGCCACCCGGCGTCCGTTACCGGGCGGGAAGCCGATACCGCCGTGCCCAGCGCCTCGGCCAGTTCCTGCGCCAGTTCGATGTTCTCCTGCCCGCCGATGCCGCGCCCTATGGACACCAGAATCGGCTGTTGGGTGATGTCCACATCGCCGCTCTGCGGCTCGATCATGCGGACGAATTTAATCTGCAGGTCGGCAAGGGGAACGGGCGAGGCAATTTGCTCCAGGGCAGGCACGAGGCCTGCCCCTACGCGCCCGGCGTCGGCGGGGAATGCGCCGGCGAGGCACGACACGACGCACGCTTCACCATCGGGCACGGCCTCAGCCTGAATTTTGCCGCCATAGATTTGCGAGGTCGCCGCCAGCGCCCCGCCCTCGGCGGCCAGCCCGTTGACGTAGGCCATCAACGGCAGGCCGGCGGTGACAGACAACCCGGCGGCGAGGTCCATTCCCATAGACGTGTTGCCCACCATCACCAGGCGCGGCGCGCGATCGTTGATGAGCGCCGCGAGCACACGGCCATAGGCCTGGGGGTTGAACTCGGCCAGCGCCGGGTCGTCCACATACAGAACCGAGTCCGCGCCGAGGGTCGCGGCGAGCGCTGCTGCACCCGAACCCAGCATCACGGCCACGGCCTTGCCGCCAAACGCGACGGCGAGCTGCCTGCCCTTGCCGGTCATTTCAAACGAGATGTCCGAGACTTTGCCTTTGAGATGCTCGGCGAGAATAAGAACGTCGTTGCTCATGTTGTCTCACGTGACGCGTGATATGTGATACGTGATCTCATGCCTCACGCATCACGTTTTACGCTTCACGTCTGTCAGCCCTTCAACAAACCTTTCTCTTTGATCAGCGCCGCGATCTTCTCCGCCACTTCCTCCGGGCCGCCTTCCCACATTTCGGCGTGGCCGGCGGCTTCGGGTTTGAACATGCGGCGCACGGTTGATCCGGCGCCTGCCGCCTCGTCCCCGGCAATCTCGTCAATCTTCGCCGTTTTGGCGATCTGCCGGACTTTGCTCACGGGCGCGTAGCGCGGCGGCTGGTGCGCGGCCTGCACCCCGACCACCATGGGCAGCGACACTTCGAACTCGCCCATCAACCCGCCCGCATATTCCTTGTGCACGATCGCTTTGCCGTCCTTGACGGCGACTCCGGTGACCACTCCGACGTAGGGCAGCCCGAGGTGCGCGGCGATCATCGGGCCGATTTGCCCGTCGCGGTCGTCGGCGGCCTGCACACCCGTCAGAACCAGATCGGGCGATAGGCTTCGGATGGCGTTGGCGAGCAGTTTGGCCTGGGTGTGCGAGTCGGTGCCGCGCGGAAAGTCGCCCGTGATCCTGGCCGCTTTGTCGGCCCCTTTGGCAAGGGCCGTGTGCAACGCGCCATCGAGTTCGCCCGTGGTGTCCACGCCGATCACGGTCACCGTGCCGCCCGCGGCTTCTTTCGCCAGCACGGCCTCTTCAATCGCGTGCTCGTCAAATTCGTTCAGCACGTATTGAAGCGCGTCGTGGTCGAGGCCCGTGCCGTCGCCGTTGATTTCCAGTTCGTCGGTGAGATTGGGAATTTGTTTGATAGGGACAACGATGTTCATGGGTTCCAGTCGTCAGTAGTCAGTCACCAGTAATCAGCAGTCAGATCAAGCGTCTGGCTACAGGCTTCTGACTACTCCTTCATTGACTCATCCAGCAGTTCCAATATATCCCGCACTATCAGCTTGTCGTTGCCGGTGGACTTGGCCGCGTCCTCGAAGCGCGAGACCTCGAAGGGACAGCACACGGCCAACACCTCCGCGCCGTATTCGGCGGCCTCACGCACGCGGCGCTCGGAGAGGCGCATCGTCGTATGCTCTTTGGTGAAGGAGTCCAGCCACATGCCGCCGCCCCCGCCGCCGCAGCAGTAGCCGTTCTCACGGCAGCGGCCCATTTCCACCAGTTCAATACCGGGGATGGCGCGCAGCAGTTCACGCGGGGCCTCGTATTCGCCGTTGTGCCGCCCGAGGTAGCACGGGTCGTGAAAGGTCACTTTGAGGTTGATTGGCTTCTTCAACATCGGCCTGAGTTTGTCGAGATGCTCGACGAGGAAGCGCGTGTAATGGGCCACTTTGAAATCCGCGCCGTACTTTGGATACTCATTCTTGAAGGCGTTGAACTCGTGCGGGCCGGTGACGACCATGCGGTTGAACTCGTATTTGCCGAAGGCGGCGATGTTCTGCTCGGCCAGCATTTCGAACAGGCCCTTTTCGCCTGCCAGCCGCTGCGAGTCGCCATCGTCTTTTTCCTCGATGCCGAGGATGCCGAAGTCAATGCCCAGGGCGTTGAAGATGCGCGCCGCGGCGCGGGCGGCGTCCATCCCGCGCGGGTGGTAGGCAGGGTACGAGCCGACGTACCACAAAATGTCCACCGCGCGTTTGAGGTCTTTCATGATCGGCACCGGCACACCCGCCGCCTTGGCCCAGTCGGCGCGTTTGCGCTGAGGCTGACCGAGCGGGTTGCCATGCTTGGCGGTGTCTTCAAACGCCTTCTGCAATTCGGGCGGCACGGCGCCCGTGAGCACGGCCTGCTCGCGCACCGCGGGCATAATCTGGATCATGTTCACTTCTTTGGGGCAGACGCGCAGGCAGTTCATGCACGTGGTGCACAGCCACAAGTCGGACGAAGTGAAGAGGTCGACGCCGATTTGCGTCTTGCGGTGGATTTTGCGCGGGCTGTAGTCGCCGACGATGTCTATCGGGCAGACGGCGGTGCATTTGGCGCAGCCGTAGCACCAGCCGAGCGACTCACCGCCGGGCAGGTTCGTGACTTTTTCCAAATTATCAACGTCGTAATCCCAGATCACCCGCTGCTCGAACATCCGGTTCCAGTGGCCGGAAATGTCCATGCCCTCCACGACGAGGTGCTTCTCTTCGGTAACTTTGTCTGGTCGAACTTTGTCGAGACCGACGGCCATATTCCCTCCGGATTACTGCTCCATCTTCCACACGCCCAACAATCGCCGGGACAACTCCGGCAGTTGCGGAACGACTTTGTTGAATTCCTGCGTCATGCGTATGCGCAGTGTGGTGTACATGTAGACCGCGTATACGCATGAGAGAAACACGTCAATGCCGAACGGGCTGCGGCGAGGGCCGAAGGTGGCAAACCCGGCGGCTTCGCCCGTGGCCTGCACAAACGCCAGCGCCACACCCACCTTCATATAAGTCTCGCCGCTGTCGCGCCCGTTCAAGTCATAGTCATCCTGGGTGACGAGCGGCAGCGCGCCCGTGCCCGCGCGTGGGTCCCACATCCAGCGCGTCCAAAGCCAGCGCCCCTCCGGCTCGGTGAAGTGCAGCAACTCCGAGGCGAGGTCGCACAACACGTTCTCGGGAATGTCGCCGTCCTCGTGGCCGGCCAGTGGCTTGCGGGCCAGCCGCACGTCGCCCCAATAGGCGGACAGGGTATCCACAAAACCATGGAAACGTTCTTGAGTGGAAGGCGAGCCGTAGAGCAGTTCATCAAACGACGCGCGCAATTGCTCCTCGCCCATCACGTCCAGAATGGCATCGGCCTTGCGGCGGGTGGCGAACACGCTGCGCAGGACGGAGCGCAACTGGCCGCGCTCGAGGCCGTGCAACGTTGCCGGGGCCAGCAGCGCCCGGAAGCGCGCGCTCTTGGCTTCAAGTTCCGCCACAATATCGCCAAGTTCGGCTCGCTCGGCCTTTTCGAGGGCCTGAGCCATGAACTCCTGGGCGGTTTCGGTGTCAACGACCTGGCCGGTGGTCAAAACTCAAACTCCAAACTTCAAAGATCAAACTTCAAAATGCGGGCCGCGCTACCCGCTCAACTTGCCCAGCTTGCCAATCATGCTGCTCAGGATCTTTGCCAATTCAGAGAAACGTGCGCTCGCGGACGTCGAACGGTGGTTTCTCAGGCATGGGCCATCTGAAACTTCAAACTCCAAAACTCAAATTCCAAAGTGGGCATAGCTTTGAAGTTTGAAATTTGGAGTTTGAAGTTAGGCCACCGCTCGCGCCTTCTTGGCCACCAGCGCCGCCGCCTTCATCGCCGCCGCGCCGGCCATGGACATGGTGTCGTCGAGGTCTTTGGGGCCGGCGGCCGCACCGGCTACGAAGATGCCGGGGGCCGAAGTCGCCGTCGGGTCAAGCCCGTGCGGGACTTCGATAAAGTTATATTTGTTTTGCTGGAGGCCGAGAATCTTCGCCACGTCCTTCGTGCCTTTGCTGGGCTCCATGCCCACGGCCAGCACCACCACGTCCATCGGCACTTCCATCGGGCGGCCCATCGTCGTATCTTCGCCGCGCACCAACAGCCGGTCGCCCTTGCGGATGATCTCGGTGATGATGCCTTTGACATACTGGACGTGATACTTTTCCTGCGCCGGCCAGTAAATCTCGTTCTCCCAGTAGCCGTACATGCGCATGTCGATGTAGAAGATGAACACCTTTGCGCCGGGCACTTGCTGCCGCACCTCTATGGCTTGTTTGGACGAAATGCCGCAGCACACCTTGGAGCAGTATTCGTTGCCGATCTGCCGGTCGCGCGAGCCGACGCATTGGATGAAGCACACGCGCTCCGGCGGCGTGCCCTTGGACGGCGTGACGAATTTGTTTTCCTTCAACATCTTCTCGGCGTCGGCCAGGGTGATCACGTCGTCGTATTCGTAGTAGCCGTACATCTGCGTTTCGCGGCCCGGGTCGAAATGTTGAAAGCCGGTGGCCACGATGATCGATCCGACGCTTAGCGTTTCGCCCGCGCCATTGCCCGCCTTGGCGAGCTTTACCCGGAAATCACCCGCGGCTCCGGAGCATTCGACCACTTCGGTGCTGAGGCGGATGTCCACAGTGGGGTTGGCTCTGGCGGCAGCTATCAGTTCGTTCATGGCCTCTTCCGCCGAACGAAAGCCGTGCGTGAGGGCGGCGTAATGTTCGGCGATGGGGATGCCGCCGAGCGCGTCGCGTTTCTCGACGAGGATGGCCTTCTGGCCAAGGTCGCCAATGAGCCGGGCCGCTTCCAGTCCGGCCGGGCCGCCACCGATGATGAGAGTGGTGTCTGCTGTCATGTAGCCTCCAGTAGTCAGTAGCCAGTAGCCAGTAGTCAGACTGACTACTGGCTACTGACTATTTACGCATCTACATCTTCCCAAGTCAAATACTCTTTCTTGCCGCTTTTCAAATCCTTCAAGTCCTCTTGAAATTCCGCCCAGGCTTTTTCGTGATCGATGCCCATCTTCTCGAGCAGCGGGCGGTATTCGGTCGAATGCCAATGCAGTTGGCACACGCGATACGGATGCGCGCCCATGGCCAGAGCCGCAAACTGGGCGTCCGACATGACCGGCACGCCGACATCGAGGCCGTGCGCCGCGCCGACGAATTGGCTCTTGTCGAGCGTGGTCACGCAGCCGGTATCGTGCGTGATCACCACGTCCGGGTTGGCTTCCTGTTTCATCACCTGAATCTTGCGGCGCGTGGCAAACGAGCGTGTGAAGTCGCGTTGCACAAGGATGTGCCGGAAGCCAAAGCCGCAACAGTCGAACCACGTGGAATAGTCGCGCACTTGCGCCCCCAGGGCCACAATGAGCGCCGACACGGTGGCCGTGCGTTGGCCGCCGTAAATGTCGGGGTCGTAGATCGCGTCTTCCTGCACCAGTTTGTAATAGTGGCAGGCCGGATGGACGGTGACCGCAAGGTTGGAGAAGTCGCGCGTCTGCAGGGCGGCGATGCGGTCACGCACGGCATGGATCCATTCGGAGTAATGCACAATCTCCTCCGGCATCACCAACGGCTTGCCCAGCTTCTTCATCACGTCGCGGACCTGATGCCGCATCTCGGCATGATGCATCATCTCCTCGCGCACTTCTTTGTAGTGGCCGTACGACGTGCCGCAGTGGATGAGGGGGAAGTAACCGGTCTCGTAAGCCGCCGCGAAGTTGCGCATAGCCACGCCGGCCTGCGCCGGCGCGTTGGAGGTGGCCGAGGCGTAATAGTTCCACGCCGTGCAGGAGGTCTGGTCGGTCGGATCAATATATTTGAAGTTCAACTTGCGGTTCAGCCAGAAGATCGCCGTTGAGTAGCCGGGGATGTGGCCGCACTGCCCGCACGATTTGTGGTGCCACGTGAGCTCGAGGGGAATCTTCTTCTTGCGCCCGAACTTGGTCATCACCTCCACGTACGGCTCAGGGACGCGCTGGACGATCCATTCGCCTTCGGCTTCCAACTCAAAGAGATGATCGTGGAAATCCTCGGGCGCGTATTCGGCCTGGCGCTCGAACGTGCGCGACGATTTGGTGTTGACGGCGTTGTAGGGAATGATACTTGCTGGAGCGTTAGCAGTCATGGTTATTTCTCCGTGATGCGCGATTCGTGATGCGTGAACGGTGATGCGTGAACGGATTACGCATCACGAGTCACGCCTCGTACCCTGCCTCTTCCAACTTCTCTTCCATCACATCGTTCAGGATCATGTGCAGCCCTTCGTCCACTTCGGCGATCATGTCCATCACGCCGGTGTGGTGCCAGATGAGATACAGCTCGATGATGGTTTTGTCGTCCACCTGCCAGCCGGTGGACGTGGTGTGCAGGGTTTCGGGGGGCAGCGCCCGCCGCCACACGTCGAGGTCGGCGGACACGGCGCGCACCTGCGGACCCCAGTCGGGGAAAGCGTCGGGCTGGAGCATGTCGGGCGACACTTGCGTGCCGGTGCCCATGATCTTGTAAATAATCCGCGAGTAGCCTT
Organism: Chloroflexota bacterium; assembly: GCA_016213135.1. Classification (GTDB taxonomy): domain Bacteria; phylum Chloroflexota; class Anaerolineae; order Anaerolineales; family VGOW01; genus VGOW01. The sequence goes on from JACRBQ010000092.1 coordinate 27,857, forward strand.
CGAGGGCCTGCTTGGCCGACTTGAGGCCGTTCTTCACCGATACTTCGCGCAGAACGGTGATAATGCCGCCGGGCGAGTTCTGGCGCGGGCATCGATTACACGAAAAGCACTGCGAGCAGTTCCACACGTCGTCGTTCATCTGCTCGAAAATAAGCTCGATGTCTTCGCGCGCCGCCGCCTGGGCGATTTTACGCGGCGAGAAATCGTAGAACCGGGCCGACGGGCAGGCCGCCACGCAGATGCCGCACTCGTAGCAGCCGTACAGGTACGTCGGGAAGCGGGGGTCGGCTTTCACTTGCTCCCACAGGCGCGATTTCTCCTCGTAGGGAACATCAGGGTATTTGTCGGCGAAAAGTCCCATGTTATCTCCAAGGCCATTGAATCGCTGAGACGCCGGTTGAACTGAGCACGCTGACGGTTTATTGATCAGCGTATCCAGCGACCTCAGGTATTCAGTGATTCAGAACGCAATGACCGCATCCGCATTCAGCGCCATGTCGTTGAAGGCCGCGCCGCCGATCATCTCCACGCCGTCAATCAAGTCTTCAAACTTGAGCGCGTGCAAATCGAGCGAGGGCTGGCACACATACAGCTTGACGCCGATTTCCTGGGCCTGTTTGATGAAGAAGGCCAGCTCCCGCCCGCCGCCGCCCTTCTTCGGCACGATCAGTTTCTCCGGCACGCCTTTTTCCAGCAGCGTGGGGCCGTTCATAGTGAAGTAAATGCCCACTTCGGCGTCCATGGCGGCGCCGGCTGCCGCAAGATAGAACGGCGTGGCCGACCGCTCCGGCATATCCACGCCGTGCGTTTGAACATACAGGATTTTCTTAACGTCGTCATCCACAATAGTTTCTCCAGCCGAGTGGCGAACTGAATCCAAGGGGCTCGTTTGAGTTCCCTCGTTTCCCAGAGTCTGTTGGACGCAGACTCAAGGAGTCGACAAACAATCGATGCGGTGCGGGCCGCTAGACGAAGAGTTGCACTTCGGCGTCGGCGGCGTAATCGAGGAACATGCCGGCGCCTCCCACCGTGCATTCCGGAATGAAGTCTTCTTTCTGGAAGCCGAAGACACTCATCGTCATCTGACAGGCAATCATGTTGACTCCGGCCTCGACGCACATGGCGCGCATTTCCGGCACCGAAGCCACACCCTTGTCGTGGAATAGCTTCTTCATCATGCCAGTGGCCATGGCGTTGAAGCCGGGGGTGGACATCATGGCCGTCGGGATGGGCCAGTCAATCTTCTGGAAAGCTTCAGGCCCAAACGGCATCGTCATCGGCATGGCCGGGTTGCCCAACGGCGTCACTTCGGCTTTGATGTCTTTCAACAACAGGGTCAGGCCGTAGAACGTGTGGAATATGGAAACGTCCCAGCCCATGGCCGCGCCAGCGCTGGCAAGGATGAGGGGCGGGTAGGCCCAATCGAGCGTGCCTTTGCTGGCGATAATCGCCAGTCGTTTAGGGGCGTTCGGATCGGATTTGGACATCGGTATCTCCAGTTGCTTATCGCATTCGGCAATCGCCTGTGGCGCGGCGATTGGGCGGCGACTTGCGATAAGCGATAGGCTATTTCAGCTTGCGGAAATAGAAAATGTACTGCTTGCCTTCTTGATGCGAGTCCAGCAATTCGTTGCCGGTTTGCCGCGCCCAGGCAACCATATCAGGCGGCGCCCCAGCGTCGGTGGAAATCATCTTCAACACCTGCCCGACCTGCATCTCTTTGATCGCTTTGGATGTTTTGATCACCGGAACGGGGCAAAGCATTCCGCTGCAGTCGAGCAGCTTGTCTTCTTGAAGGGTCGTCATATTTTGTATCCTCCCGCGAGACGGGCTGGCAACCCCTCTCGCCTAGACAAAAGCGCGCCCCAGGCCCGAAGGCCCGGCAACGCGCTACGTTAACTCACCGGCCAATGCCGTGCGCTCTTCCAGAATCCCGGCCAGCATTTCGCGCAGCAGGTTGAGCGCCTGGATGACTCGCTTGTCGGCCAGCGTATAGTAGATGCTCGTCCCGTCGCGCTCGGCCTTCACCATTCTCCGGTCGCGCAACACCTTCAGGTGCCGCGACACGGTGGGTTGGCTGATGGCCAAATTCTCCGCCAGCTCGCCCACGTTCCGCGGGCCTTCGCGCAACTCGTACAGGATCAGAATCCGGTTCGGGTCGGAGAGGGCATGGCAGATTTCGGCATGGAGTTGGTAGACTTCGCGCCGAAGAGTGGTTTGCACGGGGATGGGGCCTCTGGCTAAATATACGTTTGAACGAATAAACGAATAGACAAGCGTATTGTAATCTTATCATCAGTCCGCCCAATCACCCGGACGGGTGATTAATTCCACTGGGATTGATCAATGGATTCCTTCCCCCATTGGGCGAGGGCGGGCGTCATTCCAGCGCAATAAGCCCCATTTTCAGGGCGGCCATCACTGCCTGGGTACGGTTAGGCTGGTGAAGCTTGGAGAGGATATTCTTGACGTGCGAGCGGACGGTTTCCTCGGAGATGAAAAGCTTGTGGCCTATTTCTTTATATGTTGCCGCCGTGGCCAACAATCGCAGCACATCCATCTCCCGCGAGGAAAGCGAGATGGAAGCCGGGTCGAGACCGTGTGAAATTGGAACAGCGTGCCCGAGCAAAGCATCGGCCACGGCCGGGTGAATATATCGCTTGCCGGAGGCGACGGTGCGAATGGCGTAAGTCAACTCGCCCGGGCTGATGTCTTTGATGGCGTAGCCGTCAACCAGCTCCAGCATATCCAGGATCGTGGAATCAACTTCCGCGCCACTGAGCATGAGCACCCGCGAGCGGGGGCACAGGGCGCGCACCTGCCGGGCCGCCGCAAACCCGCTCACCAGGGGCATCTTTAAATCGAACAGGCACACGTCGGGGCACAACCTGCGCGCCTGTTCAACGGCCGCCGCGCCATCGTTCGCCTCACCCACGACCTCGAAGCCAGGCTCAAGGCGCAGCACCATGGCCAACCCTCGCCGGACGATTTCATGATCGTCCGCAATCAATATCCTAATCGCGTGACTTGTCATCGCCTTTGCCGAAGATGGGGATAGTGACGAGGACCTTCGACCCGCTGTCGGGCGCTGAGAGGATCTCCGTAGTTCCGTTCAACGACCGCACCCGGTCGGCAATGCCGCGCAAGCCAAAATGCTCGCGGCTGAATTCGCGGGCCAGCGCCATGTGCGGATCAAACCCGTGGCCGTTGTCGCTCACCGCCAGCATGGCCTGATCGGCGGCCACTTCGACGCACACCCGCGCCTGTGTGGCTCCGGCATGCCGCACCACGTTGGTGAGGGCTTCCTGCGCGATGCGATACAGGCTGCGTTTGGCCCGCGCCGGGATGGCCCCAAAATCGCCGCGCACAGTGATGTCGGCCTCCAACGGGTGGGCCCGACAGGCCTCGGTCACGTATCGGCGAAGGTCGTTGCCGAATTGCTGGGCCGTGAGTTCCGAAGGCCAAATGTCCAGAATGGACTGGCGCACTTCTTCACGGGTGGCCTGAGCGAGACTCAACAAATGCGCCAGCTCGTCTTTTACGGTCGAGGGTTTCTCCGGCAGGAGCTTGACGCAGGCATCCAGTGAATAAGTGATGCCGAAGAGTGATTGTGAAACCGTGTCGTGGATTTCGCGCGCAATGCGAACGCGCTCATCTTGCACGGCCAGGCGCTGCGCCCGGTCGATGCACAACAAGGTTGTGCCCACGGCCACCGAAGCCTGACTGGCAATGGCCTGTAGCGAGCTTTGGCGGGCGGCATCCACGGCCTCCGAGGCGTCCACCAGCAACACACCCACGGGGTGCTCGCGCAGCAACATGGGAAAAATGTGATAGGGCCCCAAGCCCAGGCTGTTGTTGATCTGCCCGTGTGATGTGAACTGGCCCACGCATGACAACCGCGCCCGGCCGTTGAGCAACGTCTCGGCGATCACGCCCGCCCCGGCAGTCAGCGGCACCCGCGCCGGGTGCGGCAGGCCGCCCGCGAAGACGGGTGCGCCGCCGTGGGCCTTGCCCAGCCACGAGGTCATCACCGGGTCGTTTTGATCCACCAGCGCAACCACGGCTTGCGAGAAACCGAGATCGCCGGTGATGGCCTCCAGCACGCGCTCTTCCACTTCGTTGACGTCTGCGGCGCTTTGCAGCGAAAGCGTGAGTTGATGGATGATTTCGAGATCGCGATGGGCGCGCGCCAGATCGTCGCGCGCCGCGCGCAGCCGCCCCAACAGAACGGGCTGGTAACCAAACACCCCGGCGATAATGAAGTACCCCGCGCATTGGGTGATGACTATGAGCCAGTCGGGCGTGGGGCGGAAAGGCCACAGGCTGGCAACGAAGAGGCCGCTCAAAGTTCCGGCGGCGAGCAGCGCCCCCGGCACCTGGAAGAAGAATGCTGCGGCCAGGAGCGGGCTGAAACTATAAAGCGTGTAGGGGCTGCGCGTGTAGCCGGTGGCCGCCAGCAGCACGGCGTTGAATATAAGATCAACCGCCAGCACGTGCGGCCAGCGCTGAACGACGCGATTAAGTTGCGCCGGGCGGAGAGTGATAAGTAAATTGCTGGCGACCGCCGCCAGAAAAATGAGGGACTGGCGAGGGGCCGGGCCAGAGCCTCCAATTATGAGGAAGAACAACGGCAATGCCAGCCCCGCCCAACGGTAGAGCACCAGCAACCGGAATATCGGCTGGAATTGTGCGCTATCGTCGGCGGATTGCGAGTTGGGCGTATGCACTGGTGAGGGCCTGCAGCGATTATTGCACTCTAGGCTATCGCTGTCAACGGAATTGCGCCGACGGGTATGTTTCATTATGGAGGGGGAGTAAAATAATGGCAGTTTGTGCAACTATTGGCGGGGCAGCGTGAGCGCCGCCAGACGGGAGAGAAAAGCTATGACTACAGTTAACTTTGTTGGGCGCAGGAGAGGGTTCCGTGGGTTCGGAGGGGGCTTGCGCCGACCCATGATGGGCCGCCGTGGGGCGTTCATGGGCCTCGGCTGCTTGCTGCCCATCCTATGCCTGGGCGCTGCCGTTGTTGCCTACATGCTGTTGTCCGGCGGGCGCAGAGTGGGGCCGTTCGGAAGCCCCGCCCCCGGCGGATTCAGTCAACGGCAGCTATTCGCAACGAGTGCGCTCGAGGAGAGAGTTGCTTTCGCTGAGGCTGAAGCCGATGCCAAAGTGGCAAGTCCGGCGTCGGCCCGGACGTTGGCCCAGGCCCCCGCCCCACGGCAAGACGGAGTTAAGATGATTCAACACGAGGGGCAGTCCCGCCACCTGCATTTCGGGCGCGCCCAGCAGGCGAATGGTTAAGCGAGGCGCGCTATGGCTCATCGGACGCTACCCGCCGCATCAAGCCCCTCACAAAGCTCAACTCGTCCTCATTGACGGCATGGCCCATGTTCGGATACAGCCGCTCGGTGACCTCGCCGCCCAAGCGCCTCAGCACCTCGGCGGTGTGATCCACCCGCTCTTTGGGGATGTGGAAATCCGCGTCGCTGCATCCGAGAAAAACGGGCGTGCCGGCAAGCGAACCGGCATAATCGCGCGGCGTGCCGTCGGGGCCGATGAGGCCGCCGCTGAGGCCGATGATCCCGCCATAGCGTTGGGCGTGGCGGGCCGCAAATTCGAGCGTGAGGCAAGCGCCTTGCGAAAAGCCCAGCAGCGTTGTGCGCCGGGGCGGAATGTTAGCCTGAGCAACGCGAGCGAGCGCCTCCTCGACGACGGCGAGCGCAGAGGACAGCCACGGTTCGTAGCCGGCGATGGGTTCGAGAAAGCGATTGGGATACCAGGTATTGTTGGCAGCTTGCGGGGCGAAATAGGCAAAAGCGGGCTGCGCCAGATCGGTCGCCAGGGCAGTATGTCGGAGGCAGTAGCCCCACGCCCGTGGATCATTATCATCGCCGCGCGCGCGGTCAAACGGTGCGCCACCGGTCAAAAACGGCTGGTTACGGTGGGGGTTATCAGTCACGCCTCGTCTTATTCCAACAGGAAATAGCCGCCCATTCCGGAAGGGCGACAGTTCCTTTGGCAAAGCACCGGGCTTGGGTGTAACATCCACCGTCATGAAATTCGGCCCCCTCCCCCTCGATCTCGCTCCCGGCAAAATCCTCGGCCACAACATGGCCGGCCCCGACGGCAAGCGCCTGTTGCGCAAAGGCAAGCCGTTGACGGTAGAGGATTTACTGGCCCTGAAAGACATGGGCCGCAAGATGGTGTACGTGGCCGAACTGGAGCCGGGCGATGTGACCGAGGATGACGCCGCCCGCCAGATGATGAAAACGGCGATGGGCCGGGGATTGCGCCCTTCGGGGCCGGCCTCGGGGCGGGTGAATTTGCTGGCCGCGGCCCCGGGGGTAGTCCGGGTGGATGTGGATAAACTGTCCCGGCTGAATGAATGTGAGGGCGTCACCGTGGCCACCGTTCGCGCCCATTCGCCCGTGCGGGCGCGGCAGATCGCGGCCACTATTAAAATCATCCCCTTTGCCGTGCCCGACTCGATCCTGCAAAGTGTGGACTCGCTCGGCGGGCCGATCGTGTGGGTGGATGCCTTGACGCCCAGAGTGGTCGGCGTGATTCTCTCCGGCTCGCCTTCGGCCAAAGAGCGCGTGGTGCAGGATTTTGATGCGCCGCTCAAGGGCCGTGTGGCGTCGCTAGGCTCGGAAGTGAAGATGGAAGAATTCGTGTCACTGGAGGACGAAACCGGCGAGGAGCAACTGGCCGAGGCGCTTGCCCGGCAGCGGGCAGCGGGGGCACAGTTGATTGTGCTGGCCGGTGAGACGGCCATTATGGATCGCCACGATATTGCCCCGCGGGCCATTGAGCGGGCGGGAGGCGTGGTAACTTGCTTTGGCGCGCCGGTCGATCCGGGCAATTTGCTGATGGTGGGATACCTGGGCGAGCTGCCGGTGTTGGGTGCGCCCGGCTGCGCCCGCAGCCGCAAAGTGAACGTGGTGGATTGGGTGTTGCCGCGTTTGCTGGCGGGCGACCATTTGACACGCCGAGACGTTATGGATTTGGGACACGGCGGCCTGTTGGAAGAAATCCCCGAACGGCCACAACCTAGAGAAAAAGAAGGGTAATTCGGGCGGGATTTGCCATTGCCATTGTGCTGGTGCAATTACCTCGGTGCCTCTGATTTCCGGGAGAATCAAGCGTATAGCGAACAGCAGAAAAGGAAGTTGACTTTTTGGAGTATATTGCATAAAGTAGTTGTATATCGCCGACGTTCACCCTGAGGAATCACATGGCAGTCTCACATTAATCCGCGCCGGGCCTTTCTCGGCAACGTCCAACTCGCTAGGAGGCTATCGTATGAAACAGTCCGTAACCATCACCGTCAATGGGGTCACACAGACCCATAAGGTGGAACCCCGGACGTTGCTCGCGCACTATCTGCGCGACACGCTGGGGCTGACCGGCACCACCATCGGTTGTGACACCAGCCAGTGTGGGTCTTGCACCGTACTGCTCGATGGCGCGGCTGTCAAGAGTTGCACGGTGCTGGCCTTGCAGGCCGATGGCAGCCGGGTGACGACCATCGAAGGCCTGGCCAAAGACGGCAAGCTGCACGCGATGCAGGAAGCCTTCTGGGCAGAGCACGGGCTGCAATGCGGATTCTGCACCCCCGGCATGATCATGACGGCGGTCGATATGCTCAACGGCAACCCGCACCCGACCGAGGAGCAGATTCGGCACGGGCTGGAAGGCAACATGTGCCGCTGCACCGGCTATCAGAACATCGTCAAAGCCATTCAACACGCGGCCGAGAGCAGCAGGTGAGAGTTGGAGGCGGGGGTCAGGGTGTTTCCAACTCTAACTCCAACTCCAACCGTTGACTTCCATTTCATCCGAGGAGACAAACTTATGGCTAAGTACGTCGGCACCAGCATGAAGCGGCGCGAAGACCCGCGCTTTATCCAGGGCAAAGGCTCGTACGTGGCGAACTTGAGCCTGCCCAACACGGCCTATCTGGCGATTAAGCGCAGCCCTTACGCGCACGCCACAATCAAAAAGATCCATACCAGGAAAGCGAAGGCACTGCCGGGCGTGATCGCCGTGTTCACCGGCGAAGACACCGCCGATCTGGGCAACCTGCCCTGCGGCTGGAACGTGCCCGGCATCAAAGTGCCGCCGAACCGTTGTCTGCAAACCGACAAAGTGCGCCACGTCGGCGACCGGGTGGCCATGGTGGTAGCCGAGTCCCCCTATATTGCCGCCGACGCCCTCGACCTGATCGAAGTGGACTACGGGCCCCTGCCTTCAGTGACCGATGCCCGCAAGACCGCCGAGCCGGGCGCGCCCGTCCTCCACGACAGTGTGCCCGACAACGTCAGCTACACCTGGGCGATCGGTAGCAAGGAAGACACGGATAAGGCGTTTGCCGCCGCCGACCAGGTGGTCGAGCTGGAACTGGTCAATCAGCGGCTGATTGCCACCGCCATGGAACCGCGCGCGGCGGTGGCCCAATGGGACTCGTCCAAAGAGGAAATGACTCTCTGGACCACGAGTCAAAACCCCAACCTCACCCGCATCGTGCTCAGCGCTTTCGTTCTCTTCATCCCCGAGCACAAGCTGCGCCTGATCTCGCCCGATGTAGGCGGCGGCTTCGGCAGCAAGATTCCGACGTACCCCGAAGAGGCTCTCGTGCCGTGGGCGGCCCGCAAGGTGGGCCGGCCCGTCAAGTGGGTGGCGACGCGCAGCGAGTCAAGCGTGTCGGATAGCCAGGGCCGCGATCACGTGACCGACTGCCGCATGGCGCTCAAGAACGGAACCATCACCGGCCTGCACGTCAAGACCTGGGCGAACAATGGCGCCTACATCTCCACCGTGGCCCCCCTCATCCCGACCGCGTTGTACCTCACCCTGCTGTCGGGTTTGTATAAGATACCGGCCATCTATGGCGAGATGCTGGGGACGCTCTCCAACACCGTGTGGGTGGATGCCTACCGGGGCGCGGGTCGGCCCGAGGCCGCCTATTTGGTTGAGCGGCTGGTTGACCTGGCGGCCCAGAAGCTCAACATGGACCCCATCGAGTTCCGCCGCAAGAACTTCATCCCCGCCGGCGACTTCCCGTACCAGACCCCGGTGGCCTTCCAGTACGACAGCGGCAATTATCAAGCCGCGATGGACAAGGCGGTTGAAATGGCCGGCTACCCGGCCATGCGCCAGCGCCAGGCCGAGGCCCGCAAACAAGGCAAGCTGGTGGGCATCGGCATCGGCGCCTGCATCGAAGCCAGCGGCCCGGCGCCCTCCAAGGTGGCCGGCGCGCTCGGCGGCGTGACCGGGTTCTGGGAAAGCGGCGGCATCCGCGTCCACGCCACGGGCAAGGTGACCGTGTTAACCGGGGCGCACTCGCACGGCCAGGGCCACGAAACGACCATGACCCAAATCGTGGCCGACGAATTCGGCATCGACATCAACGACGTCGATCTCGTGCATGGCGACACCGCCGTGATCCCGAACGGCATGGGCACGTACGGCAGCCGCAGCACCTCGGTCGGCGGCAGCGCGCTGGTGCGCAGCGCCGAAAAGATGCGAGCCAAGTTGATCAAGATCGCCGCCCATCAACTGGAAGCCGCGGTGGAAGACATGGTCTATGACAGGGATAATGGCAAGGTGTATGTGAAAGGCTCGCCCAACAAGTCGAAGGCTTTCGGCGAATTGGCGTTTGCCGCCTACACCGCCCACAACCTGCCCGACGGTTTGGAGCCGGGTCTCGAGGAAAATGCCTACTACGATCCGGCCAACTTCACTTTCCCGAACAGCGTCCACATCGCGCAGGTCGAGGTCGACGCCGAGACCGGCGAGATCAAGATTCAACGCTACGTGGCCGTCGACGACGTGGGCAAGGTCATCAACCCGCTCATCGTCAACGGCCAGGTGGCGGGCGGCGTGGCCCAGGGAGTGGGGCAGGCGCTCACCGAAGGCGCGGTCTACGACGATAACGGCCAATTGGTCACGTCCAACCTGATGGAGTATGCCCTTCCGCACGCCGACCTCCTCCCGATGATCGAAACGGGCCGCACCGAAACACCCTCGCCGCACAATCCGCTGGGCGTGAAGGGTGTGGGTGAGATGGGGACGATTGCCGCGACTCCGGCCATTGTGAACGCCGTGATGGATGCGCTGGCGCCCTTGGGTGTGAAACACATCGACATGCCGCTGACCGCCGAGAAAGTTTGGCGGGCGATCAGCAAACGGTAGGGGCAGGGCTTGTCCCTGCCTTTTGGGCGACCACGAGGGTCGCCCCTACGGGAGACTAGTTATGTACACTGCCGAATTCGATTACCATCGCCCCGCCACCCTCGCGGAAGCGATCAAAATCCTGGGGAAGAACAAGAACTCCAAAGTGCTGGCAGGCGGGCACAGCCTGTTGCCTGCCATGAAGCTGCGCGTGGCCGAGCCGGCTGCGCTGGTGGATATTGGCCGACTCAAGGGTCTGAGCGGGATTAAGGCGAGCAAGAAGGGAGTGAAGATCGGCGCGCTAACCACCCACGCCGCCGTGGCCGCCTCGAAGGACCTCACCAAAGCCTGCCCCCTTCTGGCTGAAGCCGCCGCCCAGATTGGCGATACTCAGGTGCGGAACCGGGGCACTATGGGCGGCTCACTGGCTCATGCCGACCCGGCAGCCGATTACCCCACGGTGTTGATGGCGCTCGAAGCGGTCATCACGGCCACCGGCAAGAACGGCGGGCGCGACATCGCGGCGGCCAAGTTCTTCAAAGACATCTTCACCACGGCGCTTAAGTCCGGCGAGATCATCACGGCCATTACCGTGCCGGCCTACAACAACTTGCCGCACATGGGCGGCTGCTACCTCAAGCACCGCCACCCGGCCTCGTCGTACGCGGTGGTGGGCGTGGCCGCCATGGTCGGCCTCGGCGAAAACGGCGTCGTGACCCGGACCAGCATTGCCGTGGGTGGTGTGACCGGCGTAGCCGTGCGCTGCACTGCCGCCGAAAAAGCGCTTGCCGGCATGGCCCCCACGGCTGAAAATATTGCCGCCGCTGCCGCCAAGGTGGCCGCGGCGCTCGGACACCCCATGGGCGACCACTACGCCTCGGGCGAATACCGCGTTCATCTCGCCACCGTCCTCGCCAAACGCGCGCTGACCGCAGCGGTGGAGCGGGCAAAGTAGAATAGAGTTGGAGTTGGAGTTGGAGTTGGTTTGAGCTTGAGTAGGCAGACCCGCAGGGTCTGTTGAGGATGCTGGAAATCAATCGCTGCGGCCTCCGCGTGATACGGGAGGCCGCAGTGGAGTCTCAGGCGCGGCTGTTGCCCGCGGGGCGTATAATTGCGTTGAGGCTCGAATGCCGAGTAGTGAGGCTGAATCCTTGAGAGCTTGCGCACTTCCAGAATTGCTCTTCCCGCGTGTTCCACAAAATCGCCGAGCAGCCCATGATTAGCAGTCCACTCATCACCTATAGCGAACAGCGCGAACGCCTGCAAAGTCTCTACGATCTGGCGCTCGAACTCATGGCCTTGCGCGATCTGCCGGCAGTGCTCGATACCGCTCTGCGCCACTGCCTCGCGCTCACCGAGTCGCAATTCGGCTTCATCGGCCTCAACAGCAAGAACAACAAGCTCCTCGACCTCGTCGCCATTCGCGGCTTCCAGGCCGCCAAGGATTTCTACGATAACGCCCACCTCATCCCGCTCCGCCCCAACGTATTTGCCCGCGTGGTGCTGGAGAACAAACCCATCCGGTCATCCGACGTGATGACCGATCCCCACCGGGTGGGCCAGCCGCGCGGCCACCCCACGGTGCACGCCTTTTTGGGCGTGCCGCTGCGCATCCGCGAAGAACCCATCGGCATGATCGGCGTGGCCAACCGGCCCGGCCCCTACGAGGACGATCACGAGCACTTGCTCATGACCTATGCTGCCCAGGTTGCCATCGCCATTCACAACGCCCAACTCAACGAGGAATTGGCAATTGCCAAAGCCGAACTCGAACGGAAAGTCGTGGAGCGCACCGAAGAACTGCGCGAGGCCAAAGATGCGCTGGCTCAAAAGGCCGACCATCTCCAGCGTTTGCTCACCGAAACCGTCACCGTGCAAGAGCGCGAGCGGCAACGCATTTCTCAGGATTTGCACGACGGGCTTAATCAACTGCTCGTCGGCGCAATGCTGGAACTCAAGTCGGGCCGCGAACGTCTGCGCAACGACGACCTGAACAGCGCGGCCGCATCTCTGCAACAAGTGGGCGAAATACTGCATCAAGTGGAGGGGGAGCTGAGGCAGACGATTTACGACCTGCGGCCGCCGGTGCTCGATGCGCTGGGTCTCGTGCCCTCGCTCGGCCGCTACGCCGAGCAGTTCACGGCCCGCTCGAACATCGCTTGCCAGGTGTTGTCCGAAGGCGAACCGTATCGGCTGGTGCCCGAGGTGGAGATCGGCCTGTATCGCATCATGCAGGAGGCCCTGCAAAACGTCGGCGTCCATTCGGGGGCGCGCCGGGCCACCGTGGCCGTCAACTTTGCCTCCGATTTGCTCACCCTCATCGTCGCCGACGATGGATGCGGTTTCGATGAGGCCGGGGTCCTGAGCAGCGGCGACGGTCATTTTGGCCTGTTGGGCATGCGCGAACGGGCCGAGAGTTTTGGCGGCAAGCTGGTATTCAAGACTCGCCCGGGACAAGGGGCGCGAGTCGAAGTATGGGTTCCAATTCCGTGACCGTGCCCCTGCAGCTCCCCAACCCCATTCGGGTGATGGTGGTGGACGATCATCCCATCGTCCGGCAGGGCGTGCGGAGTCTGCTATCCAACTGCCCCGATATGGAACTTGTAGCCGAGTGCGATTCCGGCGCCAGCGCCCTCGATCAGGCGGCCCGAGTCCGGCCTGATGTCATCCTGCTCGATATTCGCATGCCGGGCATGACGGGCGTCGAAGCCGTGCGCCCGCTCTTTCGGCAGTGCCCCAATGCCAAGATTCTCATGCTCTCCTCGTTCGACGATGAAGCCTACGTCGATCAGGCCATTCAGGCCGGCGTGCACGGATACATCCTGAAGAGCGCCTCCGATGAGACTCTGGCCGGCGCCGTGCGGGCGGCCTTTCGCGGGGAACGGGTGCTCAGCCCGCCCGTAATGGATCATATCGTGCAGCAAGCCGCCGACTATTCCCGCGAGCGCGCCCGCCGCGAGGTTGGCTTGACCGAGGACGAAACCCGCGTCCTCAAGCTCCTCGCCGAGGGTGCGAGCAACCCCCGAATCGCAGCCGAGCTTTACATCAGCGAAACGACCGTTAAGCGCAAATTGCAGGACGTTTTCGAAAAACTGGGCGTGGCTACCCGCGCCCAGGCTGCCGCCGAAGCCGTGCGGCGCGAGTTGGTGTAATTGGACTAATCGGGTCATAAATCGGCCCGATTGGAAACGGCTCCCCTCAGTATACTGGTCGGAATAAGAAATATCTTCGGCGATCGTCTTTGCCTGACGGTTGCCCCCACCCTCTAGCCCACTACCGTGAGGAGGTGCCCCGGTTCGATTCAGTCAACCGCCCGCCCATCATCGCACGCAATCCGATCATCTAACGTCAGGAGAGGAAACGAATGATCCCACCTGCCTTTGACTATGCCTCACCCACAACTGTAAACGAAGCCCTGGCGCTGCTGGGCCAAAACCCGGACGCGAAAATCCTCGCGGGCGGCCACAGCCTGTTACCCATGATGAAATTCCGGCTGGCGTCGCCCGCTTTGCTTGTGGATATCAACAAAGTCGACGGCCTGGCTTACATCAAAGAGGAGGGCGGCTGGCTGAAGATTGGCGCGATGACGCGCGAATCGGAAGTTGACCGCTCTGCCCTGGTCAAGCAGAAGTACCCGCTGTTGGCCGACACGGCCAGAGTGATCGCCGATCCCATCGTGCGCAACTGGGCCACCGTGGGCGGCAACCTGGCCCATGCCGACCCCGCCAACGACCACCCCGCCACCATGCTGGCTTACGGCGCGCGCCTGGTGGCCGCCGGGCCGGGCGGTACACGCGAGATCGCCATCGGCGATTTCTTTGTCGGCCCCTTCACCACCCCGCTGGAGCACAACGAAATCCTCACTGAAATTCGCATCCCGGCGCACAAGGCCGGTGATGGCGGCGCTTACCTGAAAATCGAACGCAAGGTGGGCGACTATGCCACTGCCGCCGTGGCGGTCCAGATCAACGTAGACTCGAAGGGCCGATGCATGTCCGCCGGGATCGGCCTCACCAACGTTGGCCTCACGCCCATCCGAACGGCGAAAGCTGCCGGGTTGTTGGTTGGCTCATCGCTCGACGACGCCACCGTCAAGGCCGCCGCGAACGCTGCCGCCGAGGCCGCCGAACCTTCTGCCGACAATCGCGGCTCGGAAGATTACAAGCGCTCGCTGGTGCGGACGCTGACGACGCGGGCGTTAAAGACGGCGGTTGAGAGGGCGAAAGCCGGTTAGACCTCACAAGTCTTCAAGACCTGTGAGGTCTCTGCCAAAAAGGATTGAGATCATGAGCACACATCACATCAAACTTACCATCAACGGCCAGGCCGCGGAAGCCGACGTGCCGGCTCGGACGCTGCTTGTTCACTTCATCCGCGATACCTTGAGCCTGACCGGCACGCACATTGGCTGCGACACCACCTCGTGCGGCGCGTGCACGGTGCTCATCAATGGCCGCCCCACCAAGAGCTGCACCTTGCTGGCTGTGCAGGCCGACGGGGCCGAGATCACGACCGTCGAGGGGCTGGCCCAGGGCGGCCAACTGCACGCCATCCAGGAGGGCTTTCACCAGTGCCACGGTTTGCAGTGCGGTTTCTGCACGCCGGGCATGATGCTCTCGTCGGTGGCGCTGTTGAAAGAGAACCCCAGCCCGTCGGAGGACGAAATCCGCTGGGGCCTTTCGGGCAACCTGTGCCGGTGCACGGGTTACGTGAACATCGTCAAAGCGGTGCAATACGCGGCGGAGAAAATGCAGGCGTAGAGTTGGAGTTTGAGTAAGAGTTTGAGTTTCTTTTCAACTCCAACTCCGAACTGCAACTCCAACTTCTGGAGGACACTATGGCAGAAATCAACGGCCTCGGCCACTCGATGAAGCGCAAGGAAGACCCCCGCTTCTTGCAGGGCAAAGGCAACTACATCGACGACATTAAGCTGCCCGGCATGTTGTGGCTGGGCATTGTGCGCAGCCCGTACGCCCACGCCAGAATCAAGAACATTGATACGTCCAAGGCGGCCAAGATTCCGGGCGTGGCCGGATTTGTGACCGGCAAGGATTTGGAGAAGTACAACCTGCACTGGATGCCCACCCTGATGGGCGATACCCAGATGGTGCTGCCGGTGGATACGGTGAAGTATCAGGCTCAGGAAGTGGTGGCGGTGATCGCCACCGACCGCTATGCCGTCGCCGACGGGGTGGCGGCGGTGGAAGTGGAATACGAACCGCTACCGGTGGTCGTCGATCCTTATAAAGCTCTCGAACCGGGCGCAACCAAAGTGCGCGACGACAAGCAAAGCAACCACATCTGGCACTGGGGGGCGGGCGACGAAGCTGCCACGGCCCAGGCCTTCGAGGCCGCGGCCACCGTGGTCAAAGAGCACATCTACATCCCGCGCATCCACGTCGCCTCAATTGAAACCTGCGGTTGTCTGGCGAATTGGGATCCGATCAACAAGCACCTCGATATGTATATGACCACCCAGGCGCCCCACGCCATTCGCACGGTGCTGGCGCTGGTCGCCGGGCACGTCGGCCTCAGCGAAGAGAACATTCGGGTGATCTCGCCCGACATCGGCGGCGGCTTTGGCGGCAAAGTGCCGGTGTATCCCGGCTACGTCATCGCCGTGGCGGCCTCGGTGCTGCTGGGCAAGCCCGTCAAGTGGATCGAAGATCGCTCCGAAAACCTGCAGGCCGACTCGTTTGCCCGCGACTATCACATTGACGCCGAACTGGCCGCCGATAAGGATGGGCGCATCACGGCCATGCGGATGAAGACGCTGGCCGATCACGGTTACTCGGACTCGCAGGCTGCGCCCTCCAAGTTCCCGGCCGGCCTCTTCAGCATCGCCACCGGCTCTTACGATTTTCAAAAGGCGTTTGTGGAAGTGGATGCCGCCTACACCAACAAACCGCCGGGCGGGGTGGCATACCGTTGTTCGTTCCGCGTGACCGAGGCTGTGCACGCCATGGAACGCCTGGTGGATATCATGGCGCACGAACGCGGCGAAGACCCGGCTGCATTCCGGATGAAAAACTTCATCAGGCCGGAGCAGTTCCCTTATCATTCCGCGCTGGGCTGGGAGTACGACAGCGGCAACTATCACGCCGCCCTGCAAAAAGCTATGGACATGATTGGCTATGCTGATTTGCTTAAAGAGCAAACTGAAAAGCGGGCCAGGGGCGAGTTCATGGGTATTGGCATCTCGTCGTTCACCGAGATTGTCGGCGCCGGGCCTTCCTCCCAGTTCGATATCATCGGCATCAAGATGTTCGACTCGGCCGAGATTAGAATCCACCCGACCGGCAAGGCCATCGCCCGGTTTGGCACCAAGAGTCAGGGCCAGGGACACGAGACCACCTACGCCCAGATCATCGCCGAAGAACTGGGCATCCCGGCTGAACACATCAAGGTGGAAGAAGGGGACACGGACACGGCCCCCTACGGCCTGGGCACTTACGCCAGCCGTTCCACTCCCACCGCCGGGGCTGCCGCCTCCATGGCCGCCCGCAAGATTCGGGAAAAGGCCAGGAAGATTGCCGCGCACTTGCTGGAAGCGGCCGAAGAGGATTTGGTGTGGGATACGAACAAGTTCTATGTCAAGGGTTCGCCCGACAAAGCCAAGACGATTCAAGAGATCGCCTTTGCCGCCTACACCAATCACCCGCAGGGCATGGAAGCCGGCCTCGAAGCCGTCAACTACTACGACCCGCCGAATCTCACCTTTCCATTTGGCTCGTACATCTGCGTCGTCGATATTGATCGCGGCACGGGCCAGGTGAAGGTGCGCCGCTTTGTGGCGGTGGACGACTGCGGCACCCGCATCAACCCGATGATCGTGGAAGGGCAGATTCACGGCGGCCTGAACATGGGCTTTGCCCCGGCCATGATGGAAGAGATGCAGTACGACGAACACGGCAACATCACCGGCGGCACGTTTATGGATTATCTGTTGCCCACCGCAGTCGAAAGCCCGCGCTGGGAACTCGGCGAGACCACAACCCCCTCGCCGCATCATCCCATCGGCGCCAAGGGCGTGGGCGAGTCGGCCACGGTGGGCGCGCCGCCGGCCTTTGCCAACGCCGTCGTGGACGCGCTGTGGCACCTCGGCGTGCGCCACGTGGACATTCCGATCACCGCGCCCAAAGTGTACGATCTGTTGAAGAAGCACGGGGCGGCGCTGGAAGAATAACTAACGAGTCAAGCGTGATGCGTGAAAGACAGCCCTCACGCATCACGCTTGACGTTTCACAACTCCATGTTTGATTACCTTTCCTACGCCCAAACCCTCCGCGCCGCCGAGCAGCCGTTCGTCGTCGCCACCGTGGTGCGCGCCCACGCGCCCACCTCGGCCAAGGCCGGGGCCAAGGCCATCATCACCGCCGACGGCGCGCTCACGGGTTGGGTCGGAGGCAGTTGTGCGCAACCGACCGTAGTGCGAGAGTCGCTGAAGGCCCTCCACGACGGCTCCCCGCGCTTCCTGCGGCTGGGGCCGCCCGAGACGTTGCGCGGCAACAGCCCCGGCGTCATCGAAGTGCCGCTCACTTGCATCAGCGGCGGCACGCTCGAAATCTATCTCGATCCCCATTTGCCCCAGGCTCACTTGTTCGTCATCGGCCATTTGCCCGTAGTAGAGTCGCTGGTGGAACTGGGCAAGGCCATGAACTACACCGTGACGGTGATGGGCGAAGACGTGACACCCGAACGTTTTCCGCGCGCCGACCAGGCCACGTTGCTGGACCTGGGCAGCCTGCGCTTTTCTCCGCAAACCTTCGTGGTGGTCGCCTCGCATGGCAACTACGACGAGCCTGCACTCGAAGCCGCTCTGAACAGCGAGGCGTCTTACGTGGCCCTCGTCGCCAGCCGGAGGCGGCGCGATTCGGTGCTCGACTACTTGCGCGGCTCCGGCCTGTCCGAAGAAAAGTTGGCGCGGCTCAAGTGCCCGGCCGGGCTGGATTTTGGCGCCGTGACGCCCGAAGAGATCGCCCTCAGCATCATCGCCGAGATTGTCAAATTACGGCGGCGGGGGAGCGTTGCTGCGCCCCAACCGTCGGTGGGCGTGGCGCCTGTCGCCGCTCCCAAGCCCCAGGCCGAGTCCCTGCCCCAATCGATTCTGGAGATGCGCCCGCAGGCGATCCCCACGCCCGGGCCGGGCGAAGCCCTCGACCCGGTGTGCCACATGATCGTCGAGATCACCACCGCCCGTTACAAATCCGAATATAATGGGCAAACCTTTTACTTCTGCGCGCCGGGGTGCAAGCGCACGTTCGACAAAAACCCGCAGCAATACATTGCCTTGGCCGTTTAGTTTGCCCGGAGCAGTGCGGCGAGCTTTCCAGCCCGCCGGATTTCGCGAGCACGGGCACGGCCAACAACAGCCCGCACCGGCGCGTTTTTTTGGATAACACTATGACTTGTAAGGAGACCGTTTCGCATGCAGCTCTCAGGGACAGTGAACATCAAAGCCCCCCGCCAAAAAGTTTGGAATTTTCTGACCGATCCGAATCAGGTGGCCCCGTGCGCGCCGGGCGTCGAAGCAGTGGAAGTCGTTGAGCCGGGCCGCAAGTTTCGGGCCATTGCCGCCATTGGCTTCGGCTCGGTCAAGGCCAGGTTCAACGGCGACGGCGAGTTTGTAGAATTGGAGGCGCCCGACCGCGCCAAAATCAAAGCCCACGGCAACGCGCCGGGCAGCGCCGCGGATGTGATGAGCGAAATGTTTCTGAGCGACGGCCCGGACGGCACGACCGAGATGCGTTGGACCGCCGACATTGTCGTCGTGGGTCAACTGGCCAGTCTGGCCGCCCGCATGATGGCGCCGGTGAGCCAGAAGCTCGCCGAGCAGTTTTTTGCGGCGGCAAAAAAGAAAATCGAAAACTGAGTCCCGTGAACTTCTCTTCGATTGACGAACTTCAAACGGCTCTTAGCAAATACAACTACATTTCTGAGCGCGGCCTCACCACCGCCATCTTCCTCGCCCTCAAGTTGGGCCGGCCGCTCTTTCTCGAAGGCGAGGCCGGGGTGGGCAAGACCGAAGTTGCCAAAGTCCTCGCCAGCCTGCTCGATACCGAATTGATCCGCTTGCAGTGCTACGAAGGTCTCGACGTGCATCACGCCGTGTATGAATGGAATTACACGCGCCAGATGCTGCACATGCGGTTGGTCGAGTCGCGCGGCGAGCGCACCACCGAGGCCGAACTCTTTGGCCCGGAATTCCTCCTCAAGCGCCCGCTGTTGCAGGCTATCGAGGACTCCCGCGAGAAGGCCCCGGTGCTGCTAGTCGACGAACTTGACCGCAGCGATGAGGAGTTCGAAGCCTTTTTACTCGAAGTCCTCTCCGATTTCCAGATCACCATTCCCGAAATCGGAACGATCAAAGCCAAACATACCCCGGTTGTCATCGTCACTTCCAACCGCACCCGCGAAGTCCACGACGCTCTTAAGCGGCGCTGCCTGTATTACTGGATTGACTACCCCTCGTTTGACAAAGAACTCAGCATCATTCAGACCAAAGTGCCCCAGGCTTCGGCTCAGCTGGCCCGGCAGATCACCGGCTTCATCCAGGAATTGCGCCAAGGCGACCTCTACAAACTCCCCGGCGTGGCCGAGACCCTCGACTGGACGGCGGCCCTCGTCGCGCTCGATCGGCAGTCTCTTGACTACAGCATCGTCGACGATACCATCGGCGTGATTTTGAAGTATCAAGACGACGTGGAAAAGATTCGGGGCGAACGGGCAAAGGCGATTTTGGAGAGGGCAACAGTTTGAGTTGGAGTTGGAGGGAGAGATGTTCGCGTTTGAGAAATTGATTGCCTGGCAAAAGGCTATTGATGGGTTGATGAAGGCCACGGTCGAGAACGAACAAAAGTCGGCCACGGGGTCGCGTTCACTACGCGAATCGCCGATGTAATATGGCATCCCTGACACGCCCGACTAGCTGTCAATGCAAAACTCAAACTCCAACTCAAACACCTCCGGCCACCTCCTCAACAACCTCATCCTCTTTGGCCGCCTGCTGCGCGGCCTGGGGCTGGATATGAATCCGGGGCGGGTGATGGATGTGGCCCACGCTCTGGAGCACGTGCAGATTGGCCGCAAGCCCGATTTCTACTTCACGCTGCGCAGCCTGCTCGTCCATCGTCACGAAGACCTGTCGCTCTTCGACGAGGCTTTCGATGCGTTCTGGCGCAAGCCGGTTGAAGGTGAATTGATCGCGCTGCCCGGTCTGCCCCACGTGCGCCGCCCGAAAAAGCCGCGCGTAGTGGCGCCGCCCCTGAACGCCCCGCCCGATCCCGAAGGGGAACTGCCGCCGCCGGATCCCGACCAGCCGCCCGTCGTCGAAGTCACGCCGACCTACAGCGACAGCGAAGTGCTCCGCAAGAGGGACTTTTCGGAGATGACGGGCGATGAACTGGCGGCGGTCAAGCAACTCATGGCGGCCCTCGTCTGGCACTTGGGTGAGCGCCGCACCCGCCGCAAGCGCCCCGGCCACGGCCAGTTCATCGATCTGCGCCGCACCGTGCGCAAGAACTTGCGATACGGCGGCGAAATTCTTACCTGGGCGCAGCGCGAGTTCAAATTCAAACCGCGCCCGCTGGTTATCATTGCCGATGTGAGCGGCTCCATGGAGCGCTACACCCGGCTACTCTTGCACTTCATCTATGGCCTCACGGTCGGCTTGCACCAACCGGTCGAGTCGTTTGTTTTCAGCACCCGCCTGACTCACGTTACCCGCCAGTTGAACCACAAGAATATTGACCGCGCGCTGCACGAAGTCAGTCTGGCCGTCAACGACTGGTCGGGCGGAACGCGCATGGGCGATGTGCTCAAAGACTTCAACTTCCATTGGGGCCGGCGGGTGCTGGGGCGCGGCGCCATCGTCCTGCTTATCAGCGACGGCTGGGATCGGGGCGACACGGAGCTGTTGGGCCAGGAGATGGCCCGCCTGCAGCGCAACTGCCACCGGCTTATCTGGCTTAACCCGCTGCTCGGTTCGCCGGAATACGAGCCGCTGACGCGCGGCATGCAAGCGGCGCTGCCGCATATCGATGACTTCCTGCCGGTTCACAACCTTGCCAGCCTCGAGGATCTGGCCGAGCATTTGGTGAAACTGGATGGCCGCCGTACGCCGCGGCGGCAGGCGGGAACTAAAGTTTGAGTTGGAATTGGAGTTGGAGCTTGAAATGCGCGACATACTTGCCGACCTCGAACGCTGGAACCTGGAAAAAGAACCCATTGCCCTGGCAACCGTAACTCAAACGTGGGGCTCCTCGCCACGTCAACCGGGAGCCAAAATGGGCATGGCCCCAAACCACCGCATTACCGGCTCAGTGAGCGGCGGCTGCGTGGAAGGCGCCGTCTACGAGACGGGCATGGAAGTATTGGAGTCGAAGAAGGCGCAACTGCTGCACTTCGGCGTGGCCGACGAGACGGCCTGGGAGGTGGGCCTGGCATGCGGCGGCAGCATTGACGTATTCGTCAAGCCGCTCGATGCCGCCTTCTTCAGCGCCGTGAGCGCGTCGCTCAAAGACGAGCAACCGTTCGCCGTGGCAACCGTTGTGAAAGGCCCGATGAGTCTTTTGGGCAACGAGATCATGGTTCGGGATGACGGCTCCAGTGTCGGCCAAATTGGGAAACCGTTTGCCCAACCTGCGATCGAGGCCGCTCGCGCCGCGCTGGCGAGCGGGCAGACGCAGCGCCAATCCATCACCGCGGCGGACCAGTCCATCGAGGTGTTCGTCGAATCCGTTTGGCCTTCGCCCACGCTGGTGATCGTCGGCGGCGTGCACATCGCCATCGCGCTGGCTTCGCTCGCCAAAACCCTGGGCTACAAAACCATCCTCATCGATCCGCGCGCCGCCTTCGGTAACGAGGCGCGCTTCCCGCATGTCGATCAACTCATTCGCGGCTGGCCCGACGAGGCCTTCTCGCAAATCGCCATCACGCACAGCACCGCCGTGGCGATGCTCACCCACGACCCCAAACTCGACGACCCGGCGCTGCTCACCGCGCTGCCGAGCAAAGCGTTTTACGTCGGGGCGCTGGGTAGCCAAAAGACGCAGGAGAAGCGCCGCGCCCGCTTGCGCGAAGCCGGGCTCACCGAAGCGCAAATCAGCCGCATCTATGGCCCCATCGGCCTGCCGCTAGGCGCGCGCACGCCCGAAGAGATCGCCCTGAGCGTGATGGCCGAGATCGTCGCCGCCCGCAACGGGGTCCGCCTCCACTGAGTCAGCGCCGGCCGCCACCACGGCGGCGCGAGTCTGACATCAAAAAAACGTCGTTGCCCCAGCCGCCCCAATGCCCGGTTGTATAATGCACCCGGTAATTGCCTCATTCGTCAGCAAGGATAAATCGTATGGTAAGCGACTCGCGCTCGAGTGGCCTGTTGGATCGTTGCCGGGCCATTGCCACCGGCACCTGGAGTGACGCCCTCGACTCCCTGAGTCTACCGGGCGTCTTGTCCGGTCTCATCCATCGCAGCGGCGCCGGGCGAGTGGCCGGGCGAGCGGTCACCGTTCACGAAGTCACAGCCCCTCTCGGAACCTACACCATTCAAAAGTTTGCCGTCGGTCAGTTTCTGGCCGCTTGCGCCCCGGACACGATATTGGTGGTTGCCATGGACGGCGCGGCGGTCTCCACCTTTGGCGGGCTGGCGGCGCGCGGCGCGCTCAACCGGGGCGTGGCGGGGGTGGTGATCGATGGCGCGTGCCGCGACCTGGCCGACATCCGTCAGAGTGGATTGTGGCTCGCCAGCCGCTACGTGACGCCAACCTCGGGCAAGCGGCGGGCGAAGGTGCAGGCCATCAACGCGCAAATCGAATGCGCGGGCGTGACCGTTCAATCGGGGGACATCCTCGTCGCCGACGAGACTGGCATCGTGTGCCTCCCCTCCGCGCGAGTCAGTGAAGTGCTGGCCGTAGCCGAGGACTTGACCGACCGCGACACGCGCTTCGAGGCGTTGCTCCGCCAGGGCCGGAGCTTTGAAGAAGCTGCCTCGGCCCTGCGCCATCTCTAAAGCGCTATGACCCTCATCGCCGATCAAATCATTCAGCATTTGCGTAGCGCGGGCGTGCAGCGTCTCTTCGGAATGCCTGGCGGCGGCGGTCCGGCCGATTTGATCGAGGCCGCGGCGCGGGCCGGACTGCCGTTCACGCTGGCCCACACCGAAACCGCCGCCGCGTTCATGGCCAGCGCGCAAGCCGAGATCACGGGCAAGCCCGGCGCTTGCCTGGCCACTCTGGGTCCCGGCGCAACCGCGCTGATGAACGGCGTCGCCAACGCTTATCTGGATCGCATCCCGCTCATCGCCATCACCGATCGCCACAGCGCCGCCGTCGAGCGCGTCATGCAACACCAGACGCTGCCGCAAGCCGAGCTGCTCGCGCCCATCACCAAATGGAACGGGCGCCTGACTGTGGGCGACGCCGAACACACTCTGCGGTGCGCCATGCAGGCCGCGACCGGCCTGCCGCCCGCACCCGTGCATATCGACATCAGCGCCGATGTGACGGACGCCCCCGCGCCTGCCCCTCGCCCGCCGCGTACGGGCGTTCAATTGAACCCGCCGCGTACGGGCGTTCAATTGAACGCCCCGACACCCGCTCTCGAAGCCACTCTGCGTGGAGCGCGCCGCCCGTTGCTGCTGATCGGGTTGGGTGCGCGTACCGGGCCGATTGCATTGGCGATCCGCGCCCTGTGCGAGCGGCATGGCCTCCCCGCCCTCGTCACGTATAAAGCCAAAGGCGTCCTGCCGGATGAGCATCCGTGGTTCGGCGGCGTGCTGACCAACGGCGCACTGGAGCGCCCGCTGATGGCCCAGGCCGATGTGCTGATTGCGGTCGGGCTTGATCCGGTGGAGTTGCTCCCGCGCCCGTGGACTTTTCCACAGCCGGTCGTGAGCGTGAGCGCATGGCAGTTGCAACAACAGCAAGTCCCCTTCGCCGCCGATCTGGTGGGGGACGTCGTGGGCTGGCTCGAAGTCATCGCCAACCTGCTCCCGGCCCAATGCGATTGGGGCGCGGCGGCGGTGGCGCAAGCCACTCGGACTCAGCGCGACGCGATGCGCCCACCCACCGAGGCCGACCGGCTCGCGCCTCATCGTGTTGTTGAAATTGCGGCGCAGGCCTGGCCTGGAATGCGGGCCACCGTGGACGCCGGGGCGCATATGTTCCCGGTCATGTCGCTTTGGCCGGCGCGCGAACCGAACGGCATTTTGATCTCGAACGGGCTGGCCACGATGGGCTTTGCCCTCCCGGCGGCCATTGGCGCGGCCCTGCTCGATCCGACTCAGCCCGTGGCGGCCTTCACCGGCGACGGCGGCCTGCTGATGTGCCTGGGCGAATTGCGCACCGCCGCGCGCGAGAACGTGCCGCTGCGCGTCCTGGTGTTTGACGATGGCGACCTGAGCCTGATCAAAATCAAGCAAGTGCAGCGCGGCTATCACACGGACGGCGTGTCGCTGGGCGCGGTGGACTGGGTGGCCCTGGGGGAGGGCCTCGGCCTGGTGGCCTTTCGCGCCCGCGACGAGTCGCAGTTGGCGCACTGCCTGAGCGAAGCGGCGACGATCCCCGGACCGGCGTTGATTGCCGCCGAGATCGATCCGCAGACCTATGGGCCAACGATGAAGGCGTTGCGGGGGTAGCATCGGGCCTTGTGCCCGCTTGCGCCTGCCGCACGCTCACAAGGGGCTATGCTACCGCCCATCCGAATTCATGCGGACAGACTACGAGCTCCGAGGGAGGACTGCATGACTGAACTGAAACGCTGTGTCGGGAAAGTGGTTTTGGTGACGGGGGCCGGCCACGGCATCGGGCGGGCAGTGGCCGAGCGGTTTGCCGCCGAGGGCGCGCGTGTGGGCGTCAACGACGTGAGCGCCGCCCGCGCCGACGAAGTGGCCCAGTCGATTCAATCTGCCGGGGGCGAGGCCATCGGCCTCGCCTCCGACGTTTCCAGCAAAGCGCAGGTGGATGCGATGTTCGACGCCCTGCTGCAGCGCTTCGGCACGATTGACGTGCTGGTGAACAACGCCGGTTTGATTTACGAAGACCGCCATTTTCTGGAAGGCGACGAGGCCTGGTGGGACAAAGTGCAGGGCGTGAATTTGAAGGGCGCGTTCTTGTGTTCACACCGCGCGGCGCACGTCATGGCGCGCAAACGAAGCGGCTGCATCATCAGCATGTCCAGCGGCGGCGCAACCAAATCGCATCGCGGCAATGTGGCCTACGACGCCTCCAAGGGCGGCATCGAAGCCATGACGCGCGCGATGGCGCTGGACCTCGCGCCCTATGCCGTGCGCGTGAACGCCGTCGTCCCCGGTCTCATCCGCACCTACGATGTGAGCGAGGAGGGCGCAGTGGAACGGGGCAAGGTCGTGCCGCTGGGCCGCCTCGGCCTGCCCGACGACATCGCCGGGCCGACCGTGTTTCTCGCCACCGACGACGCGCGTTACGTGACGGGCGCGTGCCTGGTGGTGGACGGCGGTGTGCTGGTGCAGCAGCGCTCGGCGCCGGTAGACACTTTCCCCGTCAGCCGTTTCCCCAAGATCGAGGCCGAGTAGATGACGCGGCGGCCCGCTCGCTTTCGCGTCGGCGTGGACATCGGCGGCACATTCACCGATTTGATTGTGGTGGACGACGACACGGGCGCGTTTGCCGTCGGCAAGACGTTGACTACGCCGCACGATCCCTCCGAAGCCATTGAACAAGTGCTGACCGAGACACTACAGCAGGCCGGCATCGCCGCCCACGACGTGACGACCGTGGTGCACGGCACCACGCTGGTGACCAACGCCATCATCGAACGCAAAGGCGACCGCACGGCCCTGCTAGCCACGCGCGGTTTCCGCGATGCGGTGGAGATCGGGCGCGAGAGCCGCTACGATCTGTACGATTTGCTGATTGACCTGCCGCGCCCGCTGGTGCCGCGTTACCTGCGCTTCGACGTGCCGCAGCGCACGTTGAGCGACGGCGCGACGCTGGAGGAATTGGACACGGCCTTCGTCGAGCAACTCACCCGCGAACTGGCGGCGAACGGAGTGCAGGCCATTGCCATTGTCTTCCTCAACAGCTTCGCCAACCCGGCTCATGAGCGCGCCGCGCGCGAGGCCGTCCTGCGCACCGCGCCGCACTTGCGCGTGTCCATTTCGTCGGAGGTGTCGCCGGAGATCCGGGAGTTTGAACGCGCCAGCACCACGGTGGCCAACGTGTACGTGCAGGCGCGCACCGAGCGCTACCTGCGCGAGTTGCAGGCGCGACTGCAACGGCTCGGCTGCAACAGCAATTTCCTCATGATGTTGTCGAGCGGCGGCGTGGCTACCGTGGAAACGGCCATCCGCTTCCCGATCCGCCTGCTCGAATCGGGACCGGCAGCGGGCGCGCTGGCGGCGGCCAGCTACGGGAAAGACTGCGGTCGCCGCAACCTGCTCTCGTTTGACATGGGCGGCACGACGGCCAAGTTTTGCGTGATTGACGACGGCCGGCCGCTCATCGCTCACGAGTTCGAGTTTGATCGCGTGTACCGTTTCAAAAAAGGCTCCGGCCTGCCGGCCAAAATTCCCGTCATCGAAATGGTTGAGATTGGCGCGGGCGGCGGCTCGATTGCCCGGGTGGACAGCCTGGGCCTGCTGAAGGTGGGGCCGGACTCGGCGGGCGCGGAGCCTGGCCCGGCCTGCTACGGGCGCGGCGGCGCTGAACCGACCGTCACCGATGCCGACGTGGTATTGGGCTACCTCGATCCCGATTACTTCCTCGGCGGCAAGATGAAACTCAACCTCGCGGCGGCGCGCTGCGCCATCCAGACTCGCCTCGCCGACCGGCTGGGCATCACGGTTGAAGAGGCGGCCTGGGGCATTCATCAAGTAGTCAACGAGGGCATGGCGAACGCGGCGCGCGTGCACGTGCTGGAGCGCGGCAAAGACCCGCAGCGCTTCCCGGTGTTTGCCTTTGGCGGCGCAGGCCCGGTGCACGGCTATCGCATCGCGCAGGCGCTCGGCTCGCCCGCCCTGCTGGCGCCGTTTGGCGCGGGCATCATCAGCGCCGTCGGCTTCCTCACCGCGCCGCTGGCCTTCGACTTTGTGCGTTCGTGGCGCGCGCGGTTGGATGGGTTGGATTGGGGGCGAGTCAATTCGCTGCTGGCAGAAATGAAGGCCGAAGGCGAAGCGCTGTTGCAGGCCTCGGGCGTCGCACCGGCCGAGATTCGTCACACCGCCGAAGCCGACATGCGCTACGTGGGACAGGGGCACGAAATTCGCGTCGCGCTGCAGGCCGGTGAATTGAGCGAGGCGTTGCGACCGGCCTTGCTGGCCGCATTCGATAACACCTACCGCCAACTGTATGGGCGGCTCGGGCCGCCGGTGCCGGTCGAGATCATCAACTGGCGCG
The DNA here is from genome assembly GCA_016213135.1 of Chloroflexota bacterium. Lineage (GTDB taxonomy): Bacteria > Chloroflexota > Anaerolineae > Anaerolineales > VGOW01 > VGOW01. The sequence continues at coordinate 55,399 of JACRBQ010000092.1, forward strand.
TGGTGTCGGCGGCGCCCAAGCCGGACGTGTATTTGCGGATGGAGCGCGGGGCGGCGGCAGACGCGGCCTCGGCCATCAAAGGAAAACGCCGCGCCTTTTTTCCGGAATGCGGCGGCTTTGTGGACACGCCCGTGTACGACCGCTACCGCCTCAACCCAGGGGCGACGTTCGACGGCCCGGCCATCGTCGAGGAGCGCGAGTCCACCGTGATTGTGGGCGCCGAGGGCCGCTGCGCGCTGGACGCGTACTGGAATCTGGTGGTGGAGGTGACGCGATGAGTAAAACACTGGACTCCATCGCGCTTGAGATTTTGTGGAACCGCCTGCTCTCGGTGTGCAACGAACAGCAGGTCACGCTCATGCGCACGGCCTTCAGCACTATCGTGCGCGAGTCGCAAGACCTGGCCTGCGGCGTGTTCGACACGCGCGGCTACATGATTGCCCAATCGCTCACGGGCACGCCGGGGCACATCAACGCCATGGCCACGGGCGTGACGCATTTCCTCAAGACCTATCCGCCTGAAGCCTTGCAGCCGGGTGACGTGCTCCTCACCAACGACCCGTGGCAAACCGCCGGGCAGGTCAACGACTTCACCGTGCTCACTCCCGTGTTTCGCGGCGCGCGCATCGTCGCTTACTTCGCTTGCACCTGCCACTCGCCGGATGTGGGCGGGCGCGTCCTCTCCGCCGAAGCGCACGAGGTGTACGAGGAAGGCCTGCGCGTGCCGATTACCAAGTTGTTCATCGGCGGCGAACCCAATCACGAACTCATCAAGCTGATCCGCGCCAACGTGCGCACGCCCGAAGAGACGGTCGGCGATCTGTACGCGCAGGCTTCGTCGAACGAGGTCGGGGGGCGCAGTCTGCTGCGTTTCATGGACGAGTTCGGGCTGGAAACGGTGGACCCGCTGGCCGACGAAATCATCACCCGCTCCGAACGGAGTATGCGCCAGTCAATCCGCGCCATCCCCAACGGGCGCTACGAGCACGAAACGTGGAGCGATGGCTTCGAGTCGCCCATTTACATCAAAGTGGCGGTCACCGTGCGCGACGAGGACATTGACATTGACTTCACCGGGTCGTCGCCGCAAAGCGAGCGCGGCATTAACGTGGTGATGAACTACACCCGCGCCTATGCCTCGTTCGCCATCAAAGCCGCCGTCAGCCCGGAAGTGCCGCACAACGAAGGCGCCTTTCGCCCGGTGCATGTCACCGCGCCACGCGGCTCGATTCTGAACTGCGTCGAGCCGGCCGCCGTGGCCTCGCGTCACATCATCGGCCACTTTTTGCCCGGCGTGATCTTCGGCGCGCTGGCCCGGGCCATGCCGGGGCAGCTCATGGCCGGCGGCGCCGAGCCGGTGTGGATCACCATCTGGCGCGGGCAGTTTCCTCAAACGGCCGAGCCGTTCAACCTCACCATCTTCCAGTGCGGCGGCGCGGGCGCGCGGGCTACGAAGGACGGCCTGAGCGCCACGGGCTTCCCCAGCGGCGTGGGCGGCGTGCCGGCCGAAGTGATCGAGTCGCTCACCCCGCTAGTGCTGCACCGGCGCGAATTGCGAACGGACTCCGGCGGCGCGGGGCGCTATCGCGGCGGCCTCGGCCAGTGGACCACGATTGGGTTGCACGGGCATCAGCCGTGGAGCCTCTCCGCCATGGTCGACCGTATTCAATATCCCGGAGCGGGTTTAGCCGGAGGGCTGCCGGGCGCGTGCGGCGAGTTCATCGTGAGCGATGGCCGCCGCCCGCAACCGAAGGCGCTGCTGGCCCTGCAAGCCGATGAGCGCGTGCAACTCAACTTGCCCGGCGGCGGGGGCTACGGCGATCCGTTCGGGCGCGACCCGCAGACGGTGCTGAACGACGTGGTGTATGGTTACCTTTCATTGGAGGCCGCCGCGCGCGACCACGGCGTGGTCATTCGTTTCCTCGGCCGGCCCGACCAAATGGTGCGGCTGCCCGAGCATTATGCGCTTGACTTGCTGGAGACGGAGCGGCAGCGGGCGAGACTCAAATGAGCGAGGACGAACTGAACGTGAGCCGCGCGCTGGCGGACGTGATGGCGCGCACGCGCTATGAAGACCTGCCGCCCGAAGTGATAGAAGACGCGCGCCGGTCGGTGCTGGATTGGTTAGGCTCGTGCCTGGCGGGCGCAGTAGAGCCGCCCTCCCGCATGGCCCAACGAGTTGTGGCGGGGTGGGGTCAGAGCGACGAGGCCACCGTGTTTGGCGCGCGTCGGGCCTCGGCCGCCGGGGCGGCGTTGGCGAACGGCGTCTCGTCGCACATCCTCGAATTGGATGACGTGCACAAAGGCAGCACCCTGCATCCGGGCGCGCCCATCATTCCGGCGGCATTGGCGATAGCCGAACGGGAACAGGCAGACGGGCGGGCCTTTCTACTGGCGGTCACGCTGGGGTACGATGCGGCCCTGCGCGTGGGCGAGGCGGTGAACCCCAGCCACTATCGCTACTGGCATCCCACCGGCACGGCGGCCACTTTCGGCGCGACGGTAGCGGCCGGGTCGCTGCTCAAACTCAACAGCGCGCAAATGTTGGATGCGCTGGGCAGCGCGGGCACGCAGGCGGCGGGGCTGTGGGAGTTCAACACCGACGGCGCAATGAGCAAGCACCTGCATCCGGGCAAGGCGGCGTTCAACGGCGTGCTGGCCGCCGATCTGGCGCGGCTGGGCTTCACCGGGGCCACACGCATCCTCGAAGGCGAGCGTGGTTTCTTCCGCGCCACAAGCGCCGGCCACGACGCGACACGCATCACCGATGGCCTGGGTGCGCGCTGGAAAATCAGCGAGAACTGCTACAAGCTCTACTCGTGCTGCGGGCACACGCACACGGCCATTGACACCGCGCTTGATTTTCGCCGGGGACAGGGGTGGCAGGGCGACGAGGCGCTGGCGCGCCTTGAGACCGTTCACATCGAGACGTATGCCTCGGGCTACGAGATCGTCAAAGAGATGAACCCGCGCACACCCTATCAGGGCAAGTTCAGCCTGGCCTATTGCGCCGCCGCCGGACTGCTCGAAGGCTGGGTGGGGCTGGAGCAATTCTCGCCCGAACGATTCGACGCCGGCGGCGTGCGCGACGAAAAGATAGCCGCTCTCCTGCAGCGGGTGCGCGTGACCGTCGCGCCCGACGTGACGGCGAAGTATCCCGCCGAGTGGGGCACGCGCATGACGTTCACCTTGAAAGACGGCAGCGCACAGACGATGTCGGCCGCGTTCCCGCGCGGCAATCCGGAGAACCCGGTGTCCACCGCCGCGCTGGAAGATAAATTCCGGACGCTGGTTGCGCCGCGCTATAGCCCGACGCTGGCCGAAACAGCAATTCAAGCGGTTCGCCAGATCGAGTCGCGCAGCGAGATGGGTCAGGCGTTTGCCGATTTGGCTTGAGGAGTAGCCACACATGAACGACATCAACCCGCGCACACAACAGCACGACGACATCCGCCGGGCGGTGCGCGACGTGTGCCGCCCGTTCGACGGCGCGTATTGGCAGAAGGTCGAGGAATCGTCGGGATACCCGGAAGCGTTTGTGCAGGCGCTGACCGAGGCGGGCTGGCTGGCGGCGCTGATCCCGGAAGAGTACGGCGGGGCCGGCTCCAGCCTGACTGAAGCCTCGGTCATCCTCGAAGAGATCAATCGCTCCGGCGCAAACTCCGGCGCGTGCCACGCGCAGATGTACATCATGGGCACGGTGCTGCGCCACGGCTCACCTGAGCAGAAACGCAAATACCTGCCGCCCATCGCGGCGGGGCAACTGCGCCTGCAGTCGTTCGCGGTCACCGAGCCCTCCACCGGCACCGACACCACCAAAACCAAGACCTTTGCCGAAAGGCGCGGCGACCGCTACATCGTCAACGGGCAGAAGGTGTGGATCTCGCGCGTGCAGCATTCGGACTTAATACTGCTGCTGGCGCGCACGACCCCGCTGGCACAAGTGAAAAAGAAGACCGAAGGGCTGTCGGTGTTCATCGTTGATCTGCGCGAGAGCACCCGGCAGGGCCTCACCGTGCGCCCCATCCGCAACATGGTCAACCACGAGACGAACGAATTGTTCTTCGACAACTTCGAAGTACCCGCCGAGGCCCTGATCGGCGAAGAGGGGCAGGGCTTCAAGTACATCCTCGACGGCATGAACGCCGAGCGCATTCTGATCGCGGCGGAGTGCATCGGCGACGGCTACTGGTTCATCGACAAGGCGCGGCGTTACGCCAACGAGCGCATCGTGTTCGACCGCCCCATCGGGCAGAATCAGGGCGTGCAGTTTCCGATTGCGCAGGCCTACGCGGACGTGCGGGCGGCGGATTTGATGCGCTACGAGGCGGCCCAGCTTTTCGACGCAAAACAGCCCTGCGGCGCGGAGGCCAACATGGCGAAGCTGTTGGCGGCAGACGCTTCGTGGCAGGCGGCCAATGCCTGCCTGCAAACGCACGGCGGTTACGGCTTTGCCGCGGAATACGATGTCGAGCGCAAGTTCCGCGAGACGCGGCTGTACCAGGTCGCGCCCGTTTCCACCAATCTTATCTTGTCGTACCTGGGCGAGCATGTGCTGGGCATGCCGCGCTCTTTCTAAAAGAGGGACTCACATGACACAATCCAATGGACGATACTTCGAAGACTTTGAAGTGGGCCTGGTGATGCGCCACGCGTTGGGGCGCACCATCAGCAACACCGACAACACCTGGTTCACCTTACTGACCAACAACAGCAACCCAATCCACTTCGATCGCCATTACGCGGCGCAGACCGAGTTCGGGCAACCGTTGGTGAACTCCACGCTGACACTCGCCATTGTGGTGGGATTGTCAGTCGCCGATGTGTCGCAAAACGCAGTCAATCTCGGCTGGCAGGACATCGCCATGCCCGCGCCCGTATTCGAAGGCGACACACTGTACGCCCAGAGCGAAGTATTGAGCATCCGCGAATCCAAGTCGCGCCCGAACATGGGCATCGTGGAGATCAAGACGGCCGGTTTCAAACAGGATGGCACGGTGGTGATGACGTTCCGGCGCACGATCCTGGTTTACAAGCGCGGGCACG
>JACRBQ010000093.1 GCA_016213135.1 Chloroflexota bacterium
ATCGGTCTTAGCTTGTCGGGCGTCTACCCAATATCCTACACCTACTTGACTTACAAGTTTCTGCCGCAAGGCAGGCGGCCCCGCCGTTTGGGTTACTCAGCATGACACATCACTGGTTTCCCGTTAAACCCGGAAGAGCCAGAAAACAACAAAGCCCTCCCATCGCCTCTGCGAATAAAGGCCTCCGGCCAAAGCCGAAAAAAGGGTTTCAGCTAATGACTGAGGCCCTTTTTCGTTTCTGACGAGTCCGAACAGCTCGGCGATTATGGGTTGTAATACACTTTCACTGCCACCCAATCCAGATAGAAGTCGCGGGCGGTGTTGCCGGCAATGTCGGTGAGGCGCACGCGGAAGCTGCCGTCGCCGATTTCGGCCGGGGTCCACGCCCGGCCCCAGGTGTCCGCCGAACCACCGAGCAGGTAAGTCTTTTCGGCCTTCGCCAGCCTGGGCGTCTTCTTCGCCGCCGTCCACGTCACCCCGCCATCCCACGAGAGCTGCACACACATCTTGGGAGTGCCGGTTGTGTTATCGGCTTTGGCATCGAGGCGCACTTCAATGCCGCGCACCGTAGAGCTGCCGGGGAACGCGATGCCGTAGGTGTAAAACTGGTGCCGGTCGCGCCTGGGGCTGGCGCAACTGGTGCTCCCTCCGGTGCCGCTGTTCTTGTCGGCGGCAAACGCACCATCGTTGGCGTAGGCATTGTTCGGTGAGGTTTGGAAGCCGTTGTTATCGCCGCTGTTGGTGGTTTGGGGCGTTTGAGAGGAGGGGCTGTAGTAGCCCGAAGCCCACGGTGTAGCTGTGGGGGTTGGGGTGAGCGTCCTGGTCGCAGTCGGGGTCCTGGTTCGGGTTGGCGTCCTCGAGGGCGTCGGGGTCTTGCTGGCAGTCGGCGTGCGCGTCAGAGTTGGTGTGCGCGTGGCGGTCGATGTTGGAGTCACCGCGAGCGCGCCCCATTCGTAAGCGCCGATGTCAGGCTGTGCGTCACGGGGATTGGCATCAAAGTCATCGGTTGGCGCGCCGCCGGTTGTGCCGGCATTGATCGCCGGGCTGCCTGACTGGAGATGCGCGTCAAAGGTATCAATGCCGGTGTTGACCAGACCGGGTGAAACCCCGCAGAGATCGTTGGAGCCTGGACAGAGATTGTCTTTCACATTGGTGATTATCGAATAGTCCATATCAAAAGGATTAGCGGGAAAGGTCTCTTGATAGATGAGGCAGGTATTCTCAAAGGGCTGAAGGAAATCGGTTTGCCCGACGAAGATGTTGTTTCGCAGGCGCACCCGCTCTGAGCCGTTGGTGGCGCCGTAGGCCTCCGCCGTCACCAGGCAGTCGCCCTCGCTGGTCAAGGTGTTGTTGGTCACGGTCACCTGGTCGCCTGCCGTGAGGCCGAGAGCCAGGGCATCGCCCATGGCGCGGCAGTCGTCCACGTTGTAAGTAAAGGTCTGGCCGTTGAAAAAACCACAGTTGCCCACGACAATGGAATTCTCCAGGAGAAACGGCCCGCGAAAGTTCTTGATCTGGTTGCCGGCGTTGCCCTGGGCCAGGGTGCGGCGGATTTCTATGGAGGAACCGGGTTCACGAATATAGAGGAAATCCAGTCCGTCGGAGGTGTTGTAGCGAATGACCGAATCCTCCACGATCCAGTGTCCGCCGCTCTCGCCGGTGGCGACGCCATCGCCATAGCCGCCGGCCGACTGTGCCCAACAGCCGGTGGGTAGCCCTCCCGGATAGGTCTCGCCGCAACCGTTCCACTCGACGGTCCAGCGGCGAAAGGTCAACGTGCCGGCGTTGGAGTCGCCGTTATCGTCCCACAAGTCGCCATCCCAGCCGACCGAGCCGTTGCCGGCGATGCGGACGTTCTCCACCGTCCAGTCGGTGAGCCGACCGGCGTGTACGCCCCCGGCGGCCAGGCCGTGGATGTTCAAATCGTGGAGATACACGTTGGCCGAGTCTTCGGCGAACAGGCCGTACGCGGCCCATTTCCCATAAGGCGGGTTGTCACGTTCGCAGGCCAATCCGCCTGAATGGAATTCAACACAACCGGAGTGGTCGGTGATTTCAAAGTATCCGATCTCAATGTTGCTGGCATCGGTCAGGTTGACAATGAACCACGGTCGCTCCGTTCCCCATAGTTCGGGTGGGGTTTGATTATCCCCGAGGATGCGGGTGCGATTGGTGGAGTTGGGCCCGCTGGGGATGGGCGGCATAAGGCAGTCAAAGGCGCCGCCGGCATCGCAGTTGCCGGTCCCTGGCGCGCCGTAGCCCATCTTGTAGGAGCCGCTGGCGATTATCAGGGTGTCGCCGCCGGCAATGCGTGGCGTACCGCCGGGCGGCAGGGCGCGGAAGGGGTGATCCCACGCGCAGGGCTGGCCCGTGCCGCTGCCGGGATAAGGCGCATTAACACGCCCGGTGCATTGGGCAGCGGAGCCGCCATCGGTGCGGACATAGTAGGTCGTGTAGGCGGCGCGCGCCGGCAGGGCGGTTGCCAGCGCGGCGAGCGAAAGCAGTGCGGCGAGAACGAGGGCGAGGGTGAGCGAGCGAGAGGCAGTCATTGTTCCTCCAGTAAGGCATGGGAGCAGGCCGCAAGCGTGACTCAGGAATCATCATACGCTTTTTGGAGGTGATTGGGAATAGACAATTGTAACGATTCGTAAGTACTTCCACCGAATCCGATAAGGCATCACCCTTTTGATTCGTGAACCCAATGGGCTACCCCAGTCGGCGACCCAAAACAGAACCGGGCATGGGTATGGCCCACGCCCGGTTCGTCAGCGATATTCGGTTGTGCTGTTACGGGGCTGGCGTGGCGGCGGGAGCGACCGTGCCGCTGCCGGGCCGGGGGCCGCGTGGGCCGCCGCCGTTGCCGTCACACTGCCCGCCGGGGCCTTTGTGGGCCAGCATGGCATCGGCCTGCGCCTGAGTGATCTTGCCGTCTTTCAGCGCCTGGGCAATCGCCTCCGCGCGGCCCGCATCCATGGCGGCGTGCAGCGTGGCCTGGTCCACGCCCTTCTCGTCCGCCAGTTGGTGAGGGGTCTTGCCCGAGGCCAGCGCCGCCTGGTAATCCGACAGCGTCATGCCCAACGCCGCAGCCACCTTGGCATCGATGGTGTCCCTGTAGTCGGCCAGGATGCCATACCCCGGACGGTGCGGGCCGGGGCCGCCGGTGGTGGGCGCGGCCGTGGTGGGTGTGACCTCCTGCGCAAAGGCGAAGGCCGTTGCCCCGAAAGCCATCACAGCGACCAATCCGATAATGCTTGCAACTTTCACGTACTTGTTCATGGGTTCCTCCAGATTGTAATTTGGCAACGGGCCAATTCCCGTTCCCTTATTGGGCATCACTTTAGCCGCGACGTGTGGAGGACTCGTGAAGAAGTGACGCCGGTCTTGAAAAATCAATCGCCCCGGCCCCGGCAAAATTCCGCCGGAAACAGGGGCAATTGTTAGGAAGTTGTTCAGAGCGCGGGTCGGAGCTTACATCAGCGCCTGCTGCAAGTCGGCGATCAGATCGTCCTTGTGTTCCAGCCCCACCGAAACGCGAATGAGGCCCGGCGCCACTTCCAGCGGCGAACCGGCGGTGCTGGCGTGGGTCATGGCCGCCGGAATCTCGATGAGCGATTCGACTCCCCCGAGCGACTCGGCCAGCGCGAACAGATGGGTGCGGGCCACCACCCGGCGGGCCGCCGCCACTCCGCCGTGCATCACAAACGAGAGCATGCCGCCGCCGTTCCGCATTTGCCGCGCCGCCAGCGCGTGTTGCGGGTGATCGCTCAGGCCGGGGTAGATCACTTCTTTGACTTCCGGGTGATCGGATAGGAACTGCGCCACGGCCAGCGCGTTCTCGGCGTGCCTGTCCATGCGCAGGGCCAGCGTCTTCAGGCCGCGCAGCACCAGCCAGCAATCCATGGGGCCGGGCACCGCGCCCACGGCATTCTGCAAAAACTTCAGCCGCTCAAACACGGCCTCGTCGTTCATCAGCGCCGCGCCGCCCACCACGTCGGAGTGGCCGCCGAGGTATTTGGTGGTGGAATGGGCGACGATGTCCGCGCCGAGGGCCAGCGGTCGCTGCAGGTAGGGCGTGGCGAAGGTGTTGTCCACCATCACCAGCGTGCGCGGGCCGTTGGCGTGGGCCAATGCGGCAATGGCTTCGATGTCGAATACTTTGAGGCGCGGGTTGGTGGGGGTTTCCAGCAGCACCATGCGCGTATCGGGCCGCAGTCCGGCCTGCACCGCGCGCAAGTCTGTCATCTCCACAAAGGAATGGGCAATGCCGTAATCTTTCAGCACTTTGTCCAGCAGCCGGAACGTGCCGCCATACACGTCGTTGCCGGCCAGCACGTGCTCGCCAGAGGCCACCAGCCGAAGCACCGTATCGATGGCCGCCATGCCCGACGAAAACGCCAGCCCGTGCGTCCCGCCCTCCAGCGCCGCCAGGCAGTCTTCCAGCGCTGTGCGCGTGGGGTTGCCGGTGCGCGAATACTCGTAGCCTTTGTGCACCCCCACCGCCGATTGCACGTAGGTCGAAGTCTGATAGATGGGCGTCATCACCGCCCCGGTACTCGGGTCCGGCTGCTGCCCGGCGTGAATGGCAAGCGTTTCAATGTGGTAGGGTTTAGTCATGGAACCTCAGTGAATGTTGAGTTTTGAATTCTGGATATTGGGTATTGGGTATTCGGTATTGGGTATTGGGTATTGGGTATTGAACTCCAGTATAATCGCTTTCACTATGGAAGAAATCGAATTTGTCGAACCGGACGAAGTGCCCCAGCCTCCCGCCGAGGTGAAGATCGAAAGCCTGCTGGCGCGGGTGTACCCCGATGGCCGCCGGGTGCGGGTGGATGTGAAACTCACCCCATTTATGGAACGGCCCAATCTCGAATTTCGCGTGACCAACGCCCAGGGCTACGAGGTGGCGTCGCTATCGGTCATCGAGTCGATGGACTACAAGTTTGAAATGACGGTGCACTTGCGCGGGCCGCAGCCCTCGGGGCCGCACACCCTGCGCGGCGAACTGTTTTACGGCGACGACCCCGCCGCCCCGCGCCGCACGTTGGAAACGGTTTTCGACGTACCCCCGCCGATGGGCTGAACCCGCGTCCCCCGCGCAGCAACGAGTCTTCGGTCGCGGGGAAGTATATCATCCACACCCCCACACTCCCACACACTCTTGGACCTCTCTGCCACCATTCACCTGCTTGCCGACCTGCTCGGCGAAGTGATCGGCCAACAAGAATCCCCGGCCCTCTTTGAAATCGAAGAACGGATCCGCGCGCTGGCAAAAGCCCGCCGCGCCGCCGATGGCCCCGCCGCCGACCTCCCGCCCGAACAGGCCGCTTCTCACCTCGCCGCCGCCGTGGCCGCCCTCGCGCCCGACCACGCCCGCGTCGTGGCGGCCGCCTTCACGCTCTACTTCGACCTCGTCAACCTGGCCGAAGATCACAGCCGCGTGCTGGCTCTGCGGCAGCACGAGCGGGACCGCCACCCGGCCCCCGTGGGCGAATCGGTGGCCGAGGCCGTGGCCCGGCTGAGAAGCATCGGCGTCACCGACTCGCAAATGGCCGCCCTGCTCCGCGAGTTGCGCATCGAACTCGTCCTCACCGCGCACCCCACCGAGGCCAAACGCCGCACCACCCTCTCGCAACTCGAACGCCTCAGCGCCGCCCTGCGCGCCCTCGACAGCGCCGACTTGCTGCCGCGCGAGCGCGACGAGCGCGCCGCCACCCTGCGGGCCGAAGTCACCGCCCTGTGGCTCACCGACCGGGCCCGCACCCAGCGCCCCACCGTCACCGACGAGGTCCGCACCGGCCTGTATTTCATTGGCAACATTTTCTGGCACGCCCTGCCCCGCATTTACGCCGACCTCGACTCGGCGCTGGCCCGGCATTACCCCGGCCTGCGCGCCCCGCAGCGCTGGCTTACGCTGGCTTCGTGGATCGGCGGCGACCGCGACGGCAACCCCAACGTCACCGCCGAAGTCACCGCCGAAACCCTGCGCCTCCATCGCGGCCTGGCCGTCGAAACCCACCGCGCCGCCCTCGAAGACCTCTCGCGCCGCCTGAGCTACAGCGCCCACCGCCTGCCGCCTCCGCCCGAACTGCAAGCGTGGCTCGACAGCCGCCACCCGCTGCCCGAACACGCGGCGTACCTCGAAATGCGCTACACCACCGAGCCGTACCGCCTCGCCGTCTCGCTCCTCGCCGCCGATCTGCGCAACGCCTCGCGAGACAAAATGACGGCCCACCTCCTCGGAACCGAACCGCACGCCGCGCGCGTCCACACTGCCGACTTCACCGGCCTGCTCGACCTCATGGCCCGCGCCACTCGCCGCGCCCTCGAGCACACCCATCATCTCCTCTTCACCATCCGCCGCCAGTTCGACATCTTTGACCTGCACGCCGCGCGCCTCGACTTGCGCGAAGACTCCTCGCGCCTCGCCTCGGCCCTCGGCGAAATCCTGCGGGCCCTCAACATCGATCTGCACTTTGACGAGGCCGAAGACTCCGCCCGCGCCGAAACCCTGCGGCGGCTGCTTGGCACGCCGCCGCCGGCCCTCGCCCGCCGCCCCGGCGTGACCACCGAAACCGCCGAAACGTGGGCCCTCTTTCAACTCCTCGCCCGCGCCCGCAACGTATACGGGCGCGAACTGCTCGGCCCGTTCATCATCTCCATGGCGCGCGGCCCCGCCGACGTGCTCACCGTGCTGCTCCTCGCGCGCTGGGCCGGGTGCGCCGAGGGCCTGCAAATCGTCCCGCTGTTTGAAACCCTTGCCGACCTCGAAGCCGCCCCGCGCATCCTCGCCGACTTGTTTGCCCACGACGAATATCGCGCCCACCTCGCCGCCTGCAACGGCGAGCAAATGGTGATGATCGGCTACTCCGACAGCAACAAAGACGGCGGCTACGTGGCCGCCAATTGGGCGCTGTATCGGGCGCAGGAAGCCATCGCCCAAACCTGCCGCCGCCACAACGTGCGCCTCACTCTCTTTCACGGCCGGGGCGGCACAGTGGCCCGGGGTGGCGGCCCGGCGCACCAGGCCATCCGCGCCCAGCCCCCCGGCACCATCAATGGCCGTTTCCGTTTAACTGAGCAGGGGGAGATCATCGCTTCGCGCTATGCCGATCCGGACATCGCCCATCGCCATCTGGAACAAATCGTTAGCGCCGTGCTGCTGGCCTCTGCGCCCGGACCCTCGTCGCCAGTGGCCGCATCGCTCCAACCCCGTTGGCGTGACGCCCTGGCGCAAATGGCCGCCTCGGCCCGTGACGCCTATCGCGGCCTCGTCTACGACACCCCCGGCTTCACGGACTACTGGCGCTCGGCCACGCCCATCGACGAGATCAGCCGCTTGCGATTCGGTTCGCGCCCGGCGGCGCGGCGCGGAGACGCGCCGTTGAGCGTCTCCACCATCCGCGCCATCCCGTGGGTGTTCAGTTGGATGCAGAGCCGCTTCAACCTGCCCGGCTGGTACGGCCTCGGCTCGGCGCTGAGCGCGCGGCCCGACATCAAAAACCTGCAATCCGAAATGTATTCGGCGTGGCCCTTCTTCCGCGCCCTCATCAACAACGCCGAAATGTCCCTCGTCAAGGCCGACCTCGGCATCGCCGTCCTGTACTCCAACCTTGTGCCGGAGCACGCCCTGGCGCAAACCATCTTCGACCGCATCCGCGAAGAATACGACCGCACCCGCGAGGCCGTTCTTGCCATCACCGGCCAGACCGAGCTTATGTCCGCGCAGACCGTCATCCAGCGCTCGGTGCAGCGCCGCAACCCGTACGTCGATCCGCTCAATTACATTCAGGTTGAAATGCTGCGCCGCCTGCGCGGCCTGCCCGAGGCCGAGCGCGAGGGCACGGAGGCCGAAGGCCTGCGCGAGGTCATTGTCCTCACCATCAACGGCATCGCCTCCGGATTGAAGAACACCGGCTGAGTTACGGCAAAAACATATCTTCTCAAAATTGTGGGGGCGAACCTGTGTGTTCGCCCAGGGCAGACACACAGGTCTGCCCCCACCCCAATTTATTGAGATGATGCCAAAAACAAATCATGGACTCTCTCAAATCTCTCTTTCTGCTCGATCCCGATGTGACCTTTCTGAATCACGGCTCCTTCGGCGCTTGTCCGCTCCCGGTGTTCGAGGAGTATCAGCGCTGGCAGCGCGAACTGGAGAGTCGGCCCGTGGAGTTTTTGGGCCGCCGGGCCACCGCGCTCCTGGCCGAGGCCCGCGCGGCGCTGGCCGCCTACCTCGGCGCGCCCGCCGACGACGTGGTCTACTTCCCCAACCCCACCACCGCCGTCAACATGGTCGCCCGCAGCCTGCGCCTGCAACCGGGCGACGAAATCCTGGCCACCGATCACGAATACGGCGCGATGGATCGCACGTGGAAAGTGATCTGCGGAAAAACCGGAGCGAAATATGTTCGCCGCCCCATCCCCCTGCCCGTTACCTCCCATGCCGAATTTGTGGAACAGTTTTGGGCCGGGGTCAACCAGCGCACACGAGTCATATTCCTCAGCCACATCACCAGCCCCACGGCGCTGACCTTCCCCGTGCAGGAAATCTGCCGCCGCGCCCGCGCCGCCGGGCTGCTCACCGTGGTGGATGGCGCCCACGCGCCGGGGCAGCTGCCGCTGAATTTACCGCAACTGGGCTGCGACCTGTACACGGGCGCATGCCACAAATGGCTGTGCGCGCCCAAGGGGTCGGCGTTTTTATACGCCCGGCCCGAAGTGCAATCGTGGCTGGAGCCGTTGGTGGTCGGTTGGGGGTGGAGCGATGCGGAGGAGTATGCGCCCAACCCGGAGATGGGCGGCACGCCGTTCATCCGCTTTCACCAGTGGCAGGGCACGCGCGACCTGGCCGCGTTTTTGGCGACCCCGGCGGCCATCGCCTTTCAAGCCGCGCACGATTGGGAGGCTGTGCGCCGCCGGTGCCGCGTCCTCGCCGCCGACACGCGCCACCGCCTCAACGCCCTCACCGGCCTCCCGGCCATCTGCCCGGATTCGCCGGAGTGGTTCACCCAGCTCTTCGCCGCCCGCCTGCCCGATGGCGCGGACACGAAGGCGCTGAAGACGGCGCTGTACGACGACTATCGAATTGAAGCGCCGCTGATTGAATGGAACGGGCAGAAGTTCATCCGCGTGTCGTTTCAGGGCTACAACACGCAGGCCGACGGCGAGGCGCTGGTGGAGGCGATGGGGGATCTACTGGGCTAAATACTCGATGACGATCCGCGCGTCGTCCACCGGATCGTTGGCGAACGGCATCGCGTGATCCGGCTGCACGTTGGTTGCCAGCCTCCCCGCCGCCCCGCGCACAGACTCGGGCAAACGGGCGTTGTCTTTCATCAGCCGCAAGTGTTGAACCTCGGTGCCGCCTTTCAGCCAACCCTCCGGCGGCTCGGACCGGCGGCCAAGCCACCCACGAATGGCCGCGCCCGCCGCGCGGCGCGCGCACACCCGCACCTTGCCGGGGATGCCCTCGGCGCGCGCCGCCTGCGCCCGCTTCAATTCCAATTCGATCTCTTCGGCAGTCGTAGTCATTACAGCAGATTCCTCTTCGATGTACGGGCGAAGCATTCGCCTCCGGCACCCAAAGCCACAAAAATCCGCGCGGCGAATGCTTCGCCCCAACCTCGCGCCATCCATTAATTGGGAATCGGCTAGCTCCCACGGCATCCGCTACGGTTGAATCGCAAACCGCATCACACGGTCGTTGTTGGCGTCGGCGACGTAAAGGTTGTTGTCGGCAAAAGCCACCCCCACCGGCAGGGCAAAGGTGCTGTCGTCGGACCCGAAGTCGCCAAAGGTGTATTGGAACTGGCCGCCGCTGTTGAACACGATGATGCGGTAGCCCTCGGGATCGCTCACGTAGACGTTGCCGCTGCCGTCGAGGGCGAGATACGGTTTGTTGTCGAGCGATTGACCATACCAGCCGGCGATCTCCCACTGGCCTGAATAGGCGCCATCGGCGGCGAACACTTGCACGCGCTGGTTCCACGTGTCGGCCACAAACAGGCGGCCATCTTCGGCAACGGCCACGTCGGTCGGCTCGTCCAGTTGGCCGTCGAGCACGCCCGCCGCGCCAATGGCTTGCACGGGCACGCCATCGGTGGTGAAGACGAGGATGCGTTTGTTGCCGGTATCGGCCACGAACACCTGCCCCTTGTTGTCTACGGCCACGCCGCGCGGCCCCCACATGGCATTCAGCCCGGCGTCGGCGAGGCCGAACACGCCCCACGTTTGCACGAACTGGCCGTCGGCAGTGAATTTTTGGATGCGATGGTTCCACGTGTCAGAGGCGTACACGAAGCCGTCCTTGTCCACGGCCAGGCCCCACACCTCGTTGAACAGGCCGGGGCCGGCGGTGTTGTCGTCCAGCTTGCCCAGGCCGCCCCAGGCGCGCACGAACTGCCCGTCGGCGGTGAACTGTTCGATACGGTTGCCGCGCGTGTCGGCCACGTACACCGAGCCATCGGGGCCGACGGCCACCGCGCGCGGCGAATTGAACTGATCATCGCCCGCGCCGGATGCGCCCCATACTCTGTCGGCGGCGAGTGCCAGCTTGTTTTTGGCGTAGGGATCCTCGGGCGCGGGCTCGAGCACGGTGGGGCCGACGCCCAACGACCACATCTGCGCGGCCACGTCTTTGCGGATGTAGAGCCGCATGCGATCCGACACCGGCCAGCGCGACAGGCTGTAATCCACATTGGTCAGCTCGCCGTATTTTTTGTAGTCGCGGTAGAACCAGATGTTGAACAGGGCCTGCCGGTAATTAGGATCGGTCAGGGCCGTCTTCACCCGCTCCGGGGTGAGGTTGAAGTATTCCTGCATGGGCCACCACATGCGGATGTATTCGAACTGGTTGTAGCGCTTGCCGAGCAGCGGCTCCGCCTTGCCCCAATTGGACCCGCCGGCGATGACCAGCGGCGCATCCTGGAAGGTCTCGCGGGTGGGCTGGCCGCCGTAATAGGCCTGCCCGGTGAAGTCGCGCATGTACCACGTCATGGGCCACGACACGTCGTCGTCGTAGGCCACCTTGATGCCCAGGCCGTCGGTGGTGCGCTGCGAGATTTCGGCAACCTGGCTCATCACCGTTTTGACGCCCGGCGCGCCGGAGGCGTAGTTGATGAACTCGGTTTGGTCGTCGTAGTTGATGTAGGCGGCATAGATCGCCGTGCGGGCCGTGAGGAGAGCCAACCCCAGGCCGGCCACCGCCGAGACGATAAGCCCAATCTGCCGCCAGGCCAAACGGCGCGACAGGAAGTACATCCCCACCGCGCCGCCGATGACAAACAGCAGCGCCATGATGAACGACATGGTGGCTTGTAACTGCTCCAACGTATTGCCCTGAAACGGCGGTGTAGCGCCCAGCAGTTGGGCCAGGGCGAACAGGATGCCGTAGAGGGTGAGCGGCGCCACCAGCGCAGCGGCCCAACCAAGCTGCTTACGGAAGGCTTTCCAGTCAATGGCCTCCACGATTTGCCCGGCGGCCCACCCGGCCAGGAGGATGAGCGGCAGGGTGATGTGCACCGTGAGCCACGGCATTTTTTCGCCGGCTATCGAATAGGCCAACAGGGCCATCACCACCCAATACCCGGTGAACAGCAGCGCCGGGAAGTGGCGGGCATGGGTCGGCGTTTCCGCCGTGTCCACC
Source organism: Chloroflexota bacterium (assembly GCA_016213135.1). Lineage (GTDB taxonomy): Bacteria > Chloroflexota > Anaerolineae > Anaerolineales > VGOW01 > VGOW01. The sequence goes on from JACRBQ010000093.1 coordinate 11,648, forward strand.
TCCAGCACATTGCCCGCCGTTTGCGTGTCGCTTTTGAAGAACCGCCACAAGCCAATGCCGGCCGCCGTCAACCCGCCGATAAGAGGCAGATACTCATACAACGGAAGCAGGACGAAGAGATAGTAATACCAGGGCTGGCTGCCGCGGTTCACGCTCTGCTGATCCAACCAATAGCCCAGCGACCCCACCATGCCGGAGGCGAAGCCGCCGCCGTTGGTGAACATGGTGGTAAACAGCGGCACAAAGATGCCGTAGAACACGCCCGCCGCCACCAGCCATTTGCGCCAGTCCCAGGCCAGGCCAATGCCAACGGAGAGCAGGAACAGCGGGATGAATACGATGGACGTTTTGAGCAGGCCCGGCCACGAATAGTCCAGCGGATCGGCTTTGAGCAGATACTTGACCGGGAAGGCAGTGAGTTGGGGCAGCACAAAGGTGCCCAGCACCACCAACAGATCCACTACGGCAAAGTCGCGTAGCTTCTTCTTGAAGGCCAACAGGCTCATCAGCCCGGCAGCCAGAAATAGCGCGGCGGCCGCGCCAAAGGCAATCAACCCGCCCTGCTTGTACGGGTCGACCTGGGCCGCGGCGCCGGTGACGGCGGCAGTGGGGTTGGCGGGCAGCGCCGTGGCCGTGGCGTTAAGTTGCGATGCCATGCGCGGCCCAAGCACCAGCAGCAGCACACCCACGGCCCCGGCCAACAGCGCGACGTAGACCGCGCCGGTGAAGAGGCGACGATAGCGCGGGTTGGGCCACTCGGCCACGAACATTTCACGGAGGAAGATCAGGCCGAGGAAGAGCATCCACGTGGCAACGTAGATGTACGACACTTCCTTGGTCGTGTACAGCAAAGAGGTGGCCGCCACCATCCCATACAGCCACCTGGCCTCGCGCCGTTCCATGTAGTTGAACAGGGCCAGCGCCATGAGCAAACCCCACACGACCACAAACAGTTCGTTGCGCACGTAACGCGAGTAGTACAACATATATGGCGAGATAGCCATGAAGACCGCCGCCAGCATGGCCCCGGCCTTGCCCAGCCAGCGTCGGAAGAACCACATGAGCGCCACCGCCGCCACGCCGAACAGCGCCGACGGCACGCGCGCCGTGAAGTCGCTCGCGCCGAAGAGGGCGTAAGTCAGCCCCACGAGGTGGAATTGGATCGTGCCGTGCATGAGCGGCGTGTGCACGTAACCCTTGCCCTTGTACAACTCGTAAGAGTAGTAGGCGTGCAGGCTTTCGTCGTGGCTGATGACGCGCAGGCCCAGATCGTAGAAACGGGACACCACCGCCAGCGCGATGATGATCAGGTACGCGGTCTTCTCCCAATCCCACGCCGGCGCCGCCCACAAGGGCTTGTCCAGCGCCGACGGTTGTTGTTGCATGGTAGATTCAGTCATGGAGGCACCTCAAACAAAACTGGCTCTGCGGACTCGGGCAGGGAAATTGGACGCGGATAGACGCTGACGAACTCTGATTTTGCTTTTCATCTGCGGAAATCTGCGTGCATCCGCGTCCCATATTGTTTTCCCGCAAAACCCAGCAGAGCCACAAACTCTTTCGACTCGTCTGCATGCTATTTGCTCTGCAGCAATTGCACATCCTGCCGCACCCATACCACCTTGCGGGCATAATCCACGCTCACGGCGCGGAACAGCCACCAGTCGATCCAGCCGGCCAGGGTTTGCGGCGCTTGCGCCCAATTGCCGAACACCCCGAACTTCTGCCCCACGTAAGCCGAGCCGAGCGTCGGGTCGACCACGCCGGCATCGGCAATCACCAGCGGCGCGCCGATCGTCGGCGACAGCGCGTCCACAAACGCGGCATTGGGATAGCCCCGCAACTCCCAACCCAGCAGCCCATGGCGATCATCCCGCGCCGGATCGTTCAGCACCACGATTTCCAAATCAGAATCGTTCCCCGCTTCGCGGTTCGACACATCGCGCACGGTTTGCATCAGCAATCGAATAGGATCGGTCGTCAGAGCCGGCGACCACAGCTCACGCGGGTCGGCGGCCCGCCACTGCGTAAGCCCCAATCCGGCGGCCAGGGTGCCCACCAGCATGGCCGTGCCCACCGACACCGTGGCTCCGCGCACCGCCGCCTGCCGGCTCCATCCGGCGGAAAACAAAATCGTCACCACCACCCCCAGCAGCAGCACGCCGCCCGCCAGCAACAGCGTGGTCGCGTAGGGCGAGGTGTTGGGCTGATACCCACGCGCAAACGCCGCCACATTGAAATAGGCAAACACCAGCATCACGAGCAACACCGCGGCCTGCGCGCCCACCGTGGGCCACTCCTCATTCCCCTCGCCTCCCATCGCCTCGACCAGCATCATGGCCGCCAGCAGCGTGAGCGGCAACGCCACCCACAACGCATCGCCGGCTTGCCGCGCCGGATAAGCCAGGGCAAACACCAACGCGCCCAACGCCACCGCGCCCAGCGCCTTCTCAACCGATCGCCCACGGGCCGCCGCGAGACGTTCCGGCGGAACGTCTCTACGGGGCGCCCCCGGCAACTCCAGCGCCGTTTGAAAGCGAGCCACAACGGCCCGCAACATTCCGGCAAGATAAGCCACATACAATCCGACGAGGCCGAAGACCAGCGCCAGCGGCTCGTACACGCCGAAAATCATTGGAACGAGCGACACCGGGCGTGCGGCCGCCGAGGGCGCCCAACCGGAGAGCCACACGGGCGCCGCCTGCCCCGCCGCCGCCAGCCCCGGCCGGTTCACCAGCGCCGCCGATGACGCGGCCACGAACACCGTCACCGCAACAAGCAGCACCCGCCCCGCATGGGGCCGCAATCGCCGCAGCGCGTCGCGCACGTCGCGCACGGTTTCGGGCCGGGCCAGCACCACTACCACCAACGCAAACAAACCGGCGGCCACCACCGAGAAGAAGCGCGGGCCATCGGCCAGCCCCATGCCCAACGCCGCGCCCGTCAAAGCCAACCCGCGCCCATCGTCGCGATCTACAAACCGGCGCCAGCCCGCGACCATCAGCCACAGGCTGAGCGCGGCCAGGGTGGCGCCATCCGCCGTGCGCGAGGCCGCCAGCAGCACCGGCGACACAGCCAGCAAGCCGCTAGCCGCCAGCGCCGCGCCCCGTCCCAATTCGCGGCGGAACGTGAGCGGCATGAGCACCAGCGCCGACCCGGCCAGCGCCGGCCACAACCGCGCCATAAATTCGCTGCTGCCGAACATCGCAAAGGCAAACGAGGTGAGCGCGAACCACAGCGGGCTGACGGCCTGCAACGGCGCGGCCCCCGGCGCGGCTTGCACAAAGCGCCACACCGCCAACGCCTCGCGGGCCTCGGCCTCGGTGAGCGGGGCGTGACCCAGATTGATCAGCCGCAGCAGCAGGGCAACCGCCGCCGCCAAAATGTAGAGGCCGGTTTCGGTCGTGATTGAGGGTCGGTCGGAGTGAGTTGGCTGCATGTCATTTATCCGTGCGCTCGTAAATGGTCACACCGTTATAAGTGTAGACGACGAGCATGTTCTGATCGAACTTGGCCTGGCCTGCCGGGCCGTACTGATTGGCCTCCAACGACCCGTAGTACACGTAGCGAATATTGTACTTGTCGAGGATGGGCACGGCCTCGGCCCAGGTGCGCGCCGAGTACAGCGCGCGAATGTCGTCTTCGCGCCCGGCGAACGACTCGCCGCTGCCGCGCCACTGCAATTCGTGAAACGGCCAGCCCAGCACCGTGGGCAGGCCCGTGTGCGCCGACACGCGGCCGTACTCGGTGTAGCTGCCGCCCACGGCCTCGGCCATCACCGGGCGGCCCGGAATGCGCGCATTGATAAACTTGATGGCATCGTAATCGGCGGCGCGGTCGCGGCTCATGTAAGCCATGCCGTCGAGCGTAGCGTAATGCTTGTCGTTCGCATCCCGCGTGGTGCCGCGCCAGTTGTCGGTGACGGTGGTGGTGGCCAGCGCCGGATACACCAGCCCCAACCCCAGCATAACCGCCACCCCCACGCCCACGGCGGCGCGCTTCCACCGGGATAGATCGTGCCACAGCATCCACCCGCCGAAGGCCGCCGCCAGCGACCACACCACCCACGCCTGATAGTAAAACTTGAACACGGTGTTCATGCGCGAGCCGAACAGGTCGCGCAAATAGACGAAGTCCGGGGCAATGGCGAGCAGCGCGCCGGTGACGACCAGCACCGCGACAAACGCCGCCGGGTGGATCGGGGCGGGCGCATCGTCGCCCGGCTCTGGCGTCGAGCCACGGCGGCTGAATACCCACGCCGCCCCCACGCCGATGAACAGGGTGAGCAACAGCGGCGTCCCGGCTCGGGCCAGTCGCATGCGCACCACGTCGGGCAAAGCCTGGGCCACCGAGGAGCCGCCCAGCAGGTTGCTCATCGCTTCGATAGCCTGCGGTTTGTTGCTGGACGCTATCGCCCAGGACAAGATCACATTGACCGCAATCAACCCGATCAGAAACACGACCGCCGCGCCCAGTCCGTTGCGCCAGTCCGGCCGTTGGCCTTGCCGCCGCGCGCGCCACGCCAGCCAACCGAGCCATATCGTGACCAAAATGAGCGACGGGCCGAACATGACGAAGAACTGCGCGAACCGTGTGGGGAAAATGACGTTGGGCAGAATGCCGCCGAGTTGCGAACGGAAGCCGATGTAGAACGGCAGGTAAAGGATGATGCCCGCGATGGCGAGTTGCGCGCCGAGCATCACCGCGTCTTGCCACACTTGCACGTGGAAGCCCTCGCGCATGCCACGCGCCACAGTGAACGCCGCCACAGCCACAAATAGGTAAATGGGAAAGTCCCACGTGTTCAAGAACGATAGCCCGCCGAGGATGAGCGCGCCGCCGAGCAGGTCGGGCCACGAGAGCGGCAGCCACGCGCGCCAGCCGGTGTCGGGGCGTTCAACTGAACGCCCCTGCTCCACGGCGCGGTCGGGATCGGACAACATGAGGAACAGGTTGAGGGCGAAAGCGATTGCCAAAAACACAAACGGCAGGCCCAGCACGTGCGGGTGCATGTCGCCGAGCAAAAACGAAAAGAACGGAAACTCATCGATCACTTCCACTTCAGCGCCGGTGAGGCCCCGGTCGTGGATGACGCGCGAGGCTTGCCACCACCACAAAAAGCGGTCGGGCATCCAGCCGCCGCCGGGCACAGGCGGCTGGTTGGTCCATTTGATGTCGAGCCACGCCCAGAAGGCCGGGCTGAACAAGCCCGCTTTGTGCAGCACTTCGAGCGCGCCGTTGAAGTTGCCCGTCAGCATGAACAGCGGGCCGAGCAGGGCGGGCCACACCGCGCCGTTGGTGATTGGTGGTTGGCCGTGGGCGACTCGTTGTGGGTCGTTAGCGGCTGGTTGTTGGCAGCGGGTCAGCACGGTAGCGATCAGATTGAACACTATGCCAAACGCGCCCACGGCGGTAAGCGCAAATAGCAGGGCAATGCCCAAATTGAATCCCACGCTGGGCAGCACGCCGGAGACGGCGATGAGCATGCCCATGATGATGTAGCCGAAGTGATAGTAGCTGATAGCGAAACCGGAGAGCCACGGGTCGCCGGGCGGCAGGGTGCCGGTGCGCAGGACGGAGTTGAGGAAGGCGAACTCCATCGGTTTTTCGGTGAAGGTGATATTGGGGTTGAGGGCGCGCACGTAAGCCCACGCGGCAAAGGCAACCACGAACAACACTTCCACGGCGATCACCGTGGCTCGATGCTCGGCCCACCATTGTTTCATATCGGCCCAGGTTTGGCCGCGGGCGGCCAACGCCGAGGCCACGGCCACCAGCGCCAGCGAAACCAGCGCGCCGCCCGGGCTGACCTGCACAAAGCCGAAGTTGCCCAGCAGCCAGCCCACATAGGCCACGGCCAGCAAGCCGCCAGTCTTCGCAAAGCTGTAGCCGCGATCCGGCAAATAACGGAACAGCCGGAACAGCAACGGCCACGCCGCCAGTCCGAAGATGGTGACCATGGCCCACCAGAGCAGTACGGTTAGTAAGTCGGTCATTCAGGCAGCCTACAGTAGGTAGTGGGTAGTGGGCAGCGGCGAGCGCCTATGAGCCGTGATGCGTGAAACGTGAGCCATAAAACGTACGATACGTGATTCATCGTTCATCCTTCATCCTTCATCCTTCCACCCTACCCTCCCCTCGGCGCCGGTGTGCGAGTGGGCGCCGCCAGCGTAGACTGACTCACTCGTACAACTTGCACGGTGGCCGCATCGCTCACGGTGGCGATCATGGCGGCAGGGGTCTGGATCAGCGGCACGGTAGGGGTGGCCGCCCGCACCGGGTTGAGAGCAAGGTTGGAAACCAGCGCCAGTGCGGCCATCGAAATCGTTACCGACGCCTGCCACGGCACGCGCATCGGCGCATGCGCCCGGCGCGGGAAAACGTCAGGGCCGAGCAACCGCTGGCGCACAGCGGCCCAGCCGGAGCGCATGGGCACGCGGCCCAGCGCGCGCCCGGCTTCGTTCAGGGCAGCGATGGCGCGGCGAGTCTCGCCCAGTTGCGCGCGGCATTCGGCGCATTGGCGCAAGTGCGCCTCGGCCTGCGCCCGCGCCTCGGGCGTCAACCGCTTTTCGAGAAAAGCCAACCCGTCGTCAGAGAAATGCTGTTTCATTGCCTCAATGCCTCAATAGCCTCGCGCCAGTCTGCTTCGGTGCGGCCCTGCGCCATCAGTCGTTTGCGGAGCGCAACCACGGCGGTGCGCACCCGGGATTCAGCGGCTCTGGCTCCGCACCCGGCCACTGCGCCGATATCGGCATAGGTCAGCCCGGTCACAAACCGCAGGGTCACCGCCTCGCGCAAATTAGGCGAGAGCGACTGCACCGCCGCCCACAACTCGCGCTGCACGCCGCGCGCTGTCAGCCAATCTTCCATCGAGCGCGCATCGGCGGCGGGCCGTTCGAGCCGCGCAAACCACGCCAGCGGCACCGTGTTCAGCCACTTGCGCCGCCGTTTGTTGCGGCAGCGGCTGATGGCGATGGTGAACAGCCACGTTTGGAATGCCGACCGGCTCGGGTCGAACCGCGCCAGCGCGCGCAGGGCGTACACAAACGCATCCTGTGTCACCTCGTCCGCGTCGTCGGCGTCGCCCAGCAGCGCCAGCGCCATGCGGAACACTGCCGGGCTGAAACGGCGGTAGATGGCCTCTGCCGCAAGCTCGTCGCCGGCGCACGCAGCGGCAATCCACTCGTTCAATCGTTCTTCGGAGTTATACACGGGTAGGGCTTAAAGGACGCTGTAGGAAAGGATGAACGATGAATGATGAACGATGAATAAAGGCCGATGGGACTCTGCCCTCTGACCTCTGACCTCCGACTTCTGACCTCTCACCTCCATCACTTCCCCGCCACTTCATAAATCACCGTGCCCTCGTTCTCGTACGCCACCGTCAGCGAACCGCCGGCCGCCATCTGCGCGAATTTCGCCAGCGACTCGGGCGGGAAGTAGGCTCGCTCGTAACCGCCCACGACGATATAGGTCACGTCGTACTTCTTCAGAAAGCTCATGGCCTCCGCCGGGTCTTGCGTATTGTAGAAGGCGTTGATCGCGTCGATCCGATCCGTCACCAGCGTACCCGGAGTCACTACCCGCTGCTGCCGCTGGTGCCAGTTCCAGCCCACTACCCCCGGCAGCCCGGTGTTGATCGTAACCCGTGAACCCCAGTGATACTCCACCGTGTTCACTTCCACAATCACCGGCGACCCGATTACATGATCCTGCATCCAGCGAATGGCGTCGTAGTCCCACTTGAGGTCGATGTCCTGCCCCTGATCGGCATAGGTCGCATAATTCATATAGGTCATGCCGTCGAGCGTGCGCGGCGCATCGGGAGTCATGCGGTCTTTCACTTTGGCCGAGGTCGCCAGCACGGTGTACGAGGCCGCGCCCACTACGAGCAGGCCCAGAGCAAACCGCCACACGTCGCGGTTGACCGGCCGCCACTCCGGCAACTGCGCCCAGGCCCAGGCCAGCGCCGCGCCGCCCGCGATGCTGAAGAACGTCCACACCTGCAAATAGAACTTGAACACGGTGTTCATGCGGCCAATATCGCCCCTGGCTACCACGATTTCCACCACCAGCGTGAGCAGCAGCCCCAACCCCATCAGCCCCAGCGCTGCCCGCCGTTCCGGTTCAACGTCGCGGCGGATCATCAGCAGACCCGTCCACGCGATGAGCGGCGCGGCGATAATCGCCGCCGAATAACCCAGCAGCATCAGTTCCGTCACCAGCGCCGCAAACGCCAACACGGCAAACAGTCCCGGCCTGACCCACTCGCGGACCTCGTCCACTTTGGTCTTTTGCATCCAGCGCCGGGTCTCGACGATCAGAAAACTGACGATGAGAAACAGGAACAGCCCGTGAATGGTGAGATAGGAGGAGATGTCGGTCTTGTCGCCCTTCCAAACTTCCACCGAGCCATAGCCCTCGCCGCGCCACGTCGCATAGGGCTTGAAGAACAGCACCGCCAAACCGATGAGCAACGCGCAGCGCCAGACCACGGCGACGATGAATTTCAGATCAATGGTTTCATGTTTGCGAAGCTGGGCGTAAATAATGGCGACACAGCCGAGCATCCAGTACGTCTGATAGTCGGAAAGATTCGACGGCGCGATGACGCCGAACGCCAACCCGCCCACGAGCCACAGGGCCGCCGGCTCAATCCAACGCCGGCGCGCGCCCTGCCCGGCGCCGCCATCCCGCGCGCTCAGCACCACCGAGGCCGCCCACGCCAGCGCCACCATCACGCTCGACAGCACGATCATGTGCGCGTGCAAATCGGCGTAGAGGAAGGTGAAGAAGGGGAACTCGGTAATGGGCTGCACCGAAGAATCGGGGATGACGCGGGTGGCGTTCCAATACCAGCTGCCCGTGCCAAACGGGATGGACGCGTGTTCCACGTAGATGCGCCACAGCCCAACCGCCATTTGCTGCAGGTCGCCCAAAAAAGGAATAGGCCAGCGGTGAACGTCGGCGGCCACACCGGTGAGGGCGTCGGAGATCACCTGCAACTCGCCGAGGTTGCCCAGCACCACCATCAGCAGCGCGGCGGCGAGGCCGGCAAGGTAGGGGTTTGAGTTTTGAGTTTTGAGTGCTGAGTGCTGAGTGTTGAGTGATGGAGCGACAACGGTTGATGACTGCCCACTATCCACTGACCACTGACCACTTGTTGGCCCGTGACCGCCATCTTCTGTCTCCTGCCTCCTATCTCCTGCCTCCTGACTCCTGTCTCCTGACTCCTGCCTCCTGCCTCCTGCCTCCTGACTCCTGTCTCCTGACTCCTGCCTCCTGTCCCCTGCCGTCTGTCCACTGGCCACCAGATTGAACGCCACGCCAAACGCGCCCACGCCCGCCAGCGAGAAGAGCATGGGCAGGATCAGGTTGTAGGCAAACGACGGCACGATGCCGAGCATTTTGGTGAGGGTGGCGACAATGACAAATCCGAAATAGTAGTAGTTGAGGTAGCCACCGGCGAGCCACGGATCATAGGGCGGGAACGAGGTGCTTTTCAGCACGGCGTTGAAATACGAAAAGTCCATCGGCTTCTCGCCGCCATAGGAGCCGTGCCACAGGTCGCCGTTGCCGAAGCGGATGAGCAGGAAGAACACGAACAGCCCCAGCGCCAGCCCTTCCACGCGCAGGACGTATTGCCGGTTGGCGCGCACCCAGGCTTTGATCTCGTCCCATCGCTTCCACAGCACCACCGCCGACAGCAGGCCCCACGCCAGTGTGACCAGCCACAGCGTGAGCCGGGTGAACGGCATGAGCCGCGCACTGCCCAACATCCACGCCGCCCACGCGATGAGCAGCAGCGACACGTTGCGCGTCACGGCATAGCCCCGGTCGGGCAGGCCGCGCAGGGCCACAAAGGTGATCGGGAAGACCAGCCAGCCCAGCAGCACCGCCGTGAGCCACCACACAATCACGCCCAGCGGGTGGAAGCTGTTGAGGATGCCGTCGGGATCGAACATCTGCGACCATGTGCCACCCGCGCGCTGTTCGGCCAGCCGGTCGGGCGGCAGCATAAGCACAGTGGGGGCCGAGGTGGCTTGCCGCGGATTCATCCACACCACCTTGCTCAAGTCCACCGCGCCGAGGAGCGCCCTGATGTTCGCGCTGGAATAGCCGGCCGTCTTTTTGAAGATGAGCACTTTGGGGTGGTCGTACACGGTGAACGGCTCTTCGGCCATTTGATCGTTGATGCGCAGCGAATCAAGCGCCGGATCGGAGGCAAAGGTGGCGACCAAGTCGAATCCCAGCGTGCCGTGGAAATTCGCCGGAGTCAGTTCCGCGCCGCACCGGTCAATGGGCGCGGGCGCGGGGCACCCGAAGAGCGCGCGATAGAACGCGATGGTCAGCGGGTAACGCATGGGCAGGCGCGTGATCGAGGCATATTGCCGGTTGGAGGATATGGTGATGTAGTCGGCGCGATCCAACACCCCTTGCATCAGTTCCACTTTGGCCTGATTGTCGTCCCAATAAAGCTCCAGGTTTTCGCCTTTGAGGATGCCGCCATAGGGATCGAAGCCGTCGAGCCGCAACGGCAAGCCGTCGTCCCACGACGACTCGTTGGCAATGGTAGACCCGGCAATCGCCACCTCGCCCGTGCCGGAGGCCTCGCCGACAATCCAATACTGCCGGCCCTTCTGCATCTGCACCGGCTTGTCCAGCGTAAGGGTCACGGGGTCGCCGCGCGGATCGGCGGAGTGGCTGAGATTGGCGGTGAGTGTGGCCGAGGCCAGCACCGGCGCGCCCGAGGGATCGGACGCGATGCTGAGGGCGAACACTTGAGGCTGATCCGATTTGGTTTGGTCGGTGAGGTGGGCAATAGTCACCGTGTTAACCGCGCCGTCGCGCATGGCCGTGAAGCCGGTGACGTAGGGAACGTCGGCCGGATAGAAGAAATCGTACGCCATGGGCAGCGGCTGGTTGAACACACTGCCATCGGCCTGCTGAATGGCGATGTTGATGGGGCCGGGGATGTTTTGCATGATCCACTGGGAAGCGGCCACGCGGGTGACGGGCCAGGTATAGATGCGGCTGAAGGCGTAGCCCCATGCGCCCGTGGCGACGACCACGGCGGCGATGATCGCCAAGACCAACCCCACGGCGAAGCTGCGCAGAAGGAGCGATTCGTGAACTGCCCGTACCAGGCGCGATTCTCGAATGGCCCGTGCAAACGCATCCACCCGATCCAATTCGGTGGAGGACGGCGTGTAGGCCTCGCGCTTGCCCCTCGCCCAATCGAGCAGTTCGATGAGCGCCCACGCGCCGAGGATGGTGAGGGTGGGGTAAATGGGCATGAAGTAGCGCATAGGCTTGACCCACTGGCCGCCCTGCCACGCAAAGTACAGGCCGCTCCACACCACCGGGATGAGATGCCGCTGCCAGCGCCCGCGCGCGCTCTGCCAGGCGGCCCACAAAAACCCCAACCACACCAGCACGCCCAGCGGAATGCCCATGCCCCACAGGATCATGTTTTGCAACGGGAAGATGTAGGCCGGGCGGGCAGTCCACTGGTGGTTGGGTGGGAAGTCCACGTCGCCCGTCACCTGCCCTTGAATCTCGCTCATGTTGCTTTTCCACTGCTCGTTGAATTTGACGCCGAAGAAGGACGGCCCGGCGAAGGCGTAGGGCTGGCCCACGCGGAAGGTAAGCACCGATACTACGCCCGCGGCAGCCAGCGCGAACGCCACGTGGCGCACCAGCGCCTTGCGCCGCGCCTCGGGCATGTCGGACTGGTAGGCGCAATAGAGCACCGTGAACCCGGCCAGGGCAATCGCCAGCGCGAGAGGGGCGGTGTTGATCTTCGAGGCCACCGACATGCCGAAGAACAGGCCGAACAGAAGATAGTTGAGCAGCGATGAGGGCTGAACAATTTCCAGCCAGCGGTTTTCTTTGCCGGAGGCTGTACGAGCGTTCAAATAGACGCCGGTACCCGTTTCGTCGAGGGCGCGCACGGCATAATAGATCGCGGCGACGACGAACAGGTTGGCGAAGGTGTCGACGGTGAAGAAGTGCGATTGCTGGATGAGGGTGACGGTGCAGGCACTGAATACGGCCGCCAGCAGGCCCACGCGCCTGTCGTAGAGGCGGGCGGCAATGAGGTAGACGACGAAGAGGGCGAGCAGGTCGCTGGTGGCCGAGAGGGCGCGGCCCACGAGGTTGACCTGATCGTATCCGGCCTGGCCCAGCCACTCGGCCACGTAGCGGGTGATGAAGATGGGCAGCGTGCCATACACAAAAAAGCCGAAGCCCTTGTTGTAAGGGTTGAGGTTGGAGGCGGCGGTATCGAAATACTCCGAGAGGCTGCCCACCGGGGCGATGCCGGTCTCGACCATGGTGAGGAAGCGTTCGTCGGGGTGCAGGTGTTGGCCGGTGTCCCAGTCGAGGCCCACGGTGCGGAGGTAGGCTCCGGCGATGAGCACGGCGGCCAACAACACATCCGTCAGCGCCGAGCGCCAATCCAGCACGGGGCGGCGCGGCGGCAGCGGGGAGAGGGGTTGGGCTTCGGGAACGGAAAGCGGAGCGGCGAACAACGCGGCCACTGGCTCGGCGGCGGGGGCGGAAGCAGCTTCACCGGGATCGGGCACGTTTACGGCCCCCAAAGGGGATGATATAGACAGCGGCGAGTCGGCAGCCGGCATTTTCTGATCAGAATCGGTTTTGTTTTCAGACATAGTCAAACCTATGGCGCAAGTGTCTTCTCGTCGAAGTCCACCGTGCCCGGCACGAAGAATGTGTAGAAGTCTTTGTCCAGAAACTGCGATTGGTGAAAGGTCAGCTTGCCCGGCGGATACATGACGCGCAGGATGGGAATCATATCCGGATCGTGGCGATTGACAATATAGAGTTTGGGGCGCGGGTCGTTCACCAGATCGTCAAACTGGTCGGGACTCAAAATGACGTTGTTCCAGCCGAACTCCCCGGCGTAGATTCCCACGGCGCGGGTGTCGACCCAGTTGGGGTAGGCGCGAATGGTCACGGTATCCCAATCGCCGACGGACTCGGCCCAGGCGCGGACGATGCGCCCCAGCTCGGAGGCGTTCTGCGCCGAGTTGTGATATTGCGCGGCGTAGTCTGCAAACACAATTTTCCAGTTGGCTTGCGCAGAGGCGACGATGAGCAACGCGGCTGCCGCCACGCCGGCCGCACTCCCGGCGCGGCCGAGCCGCAGAGCGCGCCCGTGCTCGACCAGCCACCGCAGCGGGATGGCGACGATGACGAACACGATGGGGATGGCGGCCCCGGAGCGGTGCAGTGACGGGTTTTCGATGGGGAAGGCCAGCGCGAGGGTGGAGGGCAATAACAACACGGGGATCGAAAGCAGAAGGAAAGCGTCGCGCCAGTCGCGCTGGCGGGCAAAACGCGCGAAGAGGGTCGCCACGCCCAATGTGAACAACGCGCCCATCACCCAATCCAGCGCCGGTTGGTTCGCCGGGCTGACGAGCCACGCGCTATCGGCAGTCCACGAAAACATGCGCAGCGAATTCCACTCGTTTTGCAGAAACACTTGCGTGGTGGGCGGGGCCTGCGACTCGGGATCGCCGGTGATACGGGTGAAGGTGCGCTGCCAAAAATTGTCCGGCTCGTCGATGGCGTAGCGCATGAACGGCACGGCCCCGGCCAGCATGACGATGGTGAGCATGACGAGCCAGCCGCCGAGCTTGAGGGCCAACGAGCGGCCCCGGCGATGCAGCGCGTAAAGCACGAGGGCCAGCGTCGCGGCCGGCGGCACGGCGCGGATGGGCGTGTACCCGTAGAGGCCCAGACCCAACACCAGCCCGGCCAGCAGCGCGTCGTTGCGGCTCCCCCGCCGGATGGCGCGCGCGATGAGCCACAGCGCCGCCGCGCCGAACAGCGGCGCGAGCGGAAAGCGCAGCCCGTTGCGACTGATGACGTTGGGCCACCAGCCGATGCCCGCCGCCAGCGTGGCGAGGAGCGAGATAATGTCGTCGCGGGTTAACTCGCGGGCCAGCAGAAAAATAAACGGCAGCGTGAGAAAGCCCGCCGTGGCAGTGACAAGCTTGAGTGTGAAATGAGTGAGGTCCGTTCCGGCGAAACGGGCGGCAATGGCGTCGAGGTAAAACACCATCACCTCGCGCCCGCCGTTGCTTGGCTCGAATACCGGGCGGCGGCTATTGTTGAGGATGTCGTTCACGTCGAGCAGCTTCTCAACGTGATCGCTCGTCATCTCGATGGGCACCTGATTCAGCCGCACAAACCGGAACACCGCCGAAGCCGCCAACACCAGCGCCAGCAGCCCGAGTGTGCGGCTCAGTCGCACGGTGAAGCCGCCGCGCCACAACCGCTCCACTGCGCCGCGCCAGTCCCAGCGGGGAGGCAGCGGCCCATCCCAAAAAGCGGCCAGCCACGCGCCCATGCAGGCCAGCCAACTAATGCCCCCCACGGCAGTGAAGTTGTTACCGCCGGTAGCGAGTAGTGTGAGAGTAGTGAACACGAGGGCCACCGACACGGCGCGCCAGCGAATGCCGGTGCGCGGGCGCGGTTCAAAGCCCGGCAGAGCGATGGGCTGCGGCGGATCGGTGGCGGGGGAAGCCGATTCTGCGAGGCGCGGCCACAGGGCCGCCGCCCATAGTGCTACGCCCACGGCCAGCAGGGCAGCTCCTTGCAGCGGCGCATTGTGGAAGTTGGCAAGGCTCCACTGCCCGGCCAGCGCAAAAGCCAGCCCGGCAGCCAACGCTATTAGTGGATAGTGGATGGTGGCTGGTCGCCGGTCACTAGCCGCCGGTCGCCGGTCGCCGGTCGCCGGCCATTGGCCACCAAGTGGAAAGTTTGGCTTTGGCCCGAGGCCGAGGCGGTGGAGGAGGAGGCGGTATGCGTCCCAGAGGGTCATCAGAGTTTACGGCACACAAAGAACACGTACGCCCCGGTTTCGAGTTTGCCTTCGTCGTAATAACGGCGCAGCAGCTTGTCGGTGAGCCACAGGTTGGCGCGGTTGGGGGCCAGCACCCAGCGGCCGGTGAGCGCTTTGGCAATGGCCGAGGGCAGGCCGAGGTAGTGGCCCCATTCCAGCGCGCGGTGGGCCTGCGGCGAAAAGTAATACCAGTGGCGCTCCACCGCAAACCCGGCCCGCCCCAACCGCTCGCGCCATACGTCGGGCGAGTCGCAATGGTGATGCCGCGAGATGCGGTTGAAGAATCGCTCGTAGGCTTCGGCCGGCCCGCGCAAGCCCACCCGCCGCAGCGCGCGAGGGATGGAAAGAAATTCGAGAAAGTGATCGCTCGGCGAGCAAAAGACAAACGCCGCCCCGGGCCGAAGCACACGGTTGAGATCAGCGAGCACGGGGTCGAGAGCGGGGATGTGTTCCAGCACCGAGTTGCTCACCGCGCTGGCGAAGTGGCCGTTGGCGAAAGGCAGGTGCGCGCCATCCGCCTGGGCCAGCGTGTGGTATGCGGCGCGGGCGCGGGCTTCCGTTAGGGGCAGCCACCACAGGTCCACCCCGGCAGCCAGCGGGTGATCGAACGTCTCGGAGGCAAAGTGTCCATCGCCACAGCCGAGGTCGAGCGCAGGTTCGGGCAGGGGCAGGCCCTCGTAAAACCGGGCCTCCACGGCGCGGAGCAATCCGCGAAAGGCGGGCAAGGCCGCGAGGTGTCGGAAGAGAAGGTCGTCAGTCATTTGAGGGTTGATAGTTTTTTTCGTTTCTTGAGCAGTTCCTCAAACAGCGCTTCGTATTGCCCGGCCACCCCATCCGGCGAGAACTGGGCGGCAATGGCCTCGCGCGGGCGGATGTAGTCGGCGCGGTGTTCCAGCACATCGAGCACGGCCTCAGCCAGCGCCGCCGAGTCGCGCACGGGCACGGTGCGGCCCATGCCGGTGATGGCGGTGGGCTGGCGCACGCCGGGCAGGTCGCTGGCTACTACGGGCGTGCCGCACAGCATGGATTCGATTTGCACCAGCCCGAAGGTCTCGGTGCTGTTGATGCTGGGCAGCACGGTGACGTGGCAGGCGCGGAAGAAGGTCGCCATTTGCGAGGGGTTGAGCGTGCCGAGGAAAGTGTACCTGTGGCGATACTGCTCAAACAGCGGGGCCAGGCGTCGCGCATAGGCTTCCTCACCGAGCACATTTTGGAACGGTCCGGCGTGCAGCACATGAATATCGGGGTACCGCTCCATGATCTTTGGCAGCGCCCCCAACAGATACTCCACCCCTTTTTCGGCGGCCAGCCGCACACCCAGGCCGATGACCGTTTTGCCGCGCAAGTTGTAGTCGTCCTTGAAGGCTTGCACTTCGGTCTCGTCCGGCACGGGCAACTCCACCGGCGGCGGAATGACGCGCACTTTGTGGAGATAGCGCGAGAGATACGGCGAGTGGCGCGCGAAGTCGTCTGTGTAGGCGGCGATGCCATCGGCCAGTCGCGCCGCGGCGTGGTTGGCAAAGTTCACCACGGCGTTGGCCGCCCAGTTCACCGGCGAGGGCGGCAGCAGAATATCGGAGTGGTAGGTGAGCACGCACGGCTTGTTGAACAGCCGCGCCCGCAGCGAAAACCCGGCGGCGTCCAGTTGAGGCAGGTGCAGGCTCACTACGTCGTTCTGCCACACGTGTTGAGTGGCGAGGAACGTGAGCGTGGGCATGATGACGCCTTTGCTCACACGGGCCAGCACCGGGGCGCGGATGACGCGCACGCCCTCCATCGTTTCGACGGCGGGCAGGCTCGGGTCGTAGTGCGAGGTGAGCACGGTGACGGCGTGGCCGCGCCGCGCCAGCGCGCGCGACAGCCGCTCGACGTAGATCGTCAGCCCGGAAACATGCGGGCGGTAATAAGTCAGGCCGACGAGAATTTTCATTTACCGCGCGCCGAAGCCAACATGCTCTGGGCGGAGGCCGTGATGTGTTTGAAGCTCTCGCCCTCGCGGTCGAGGCCGATGGTGCCCAGCACGCCGATGAGCACAAAGCTGAGGACGTGCAGCAGCAGGGCATAGGCCAGCGCCACATCGGGGGCCACCGTGAACACGGCCAGCCCGGCCACGGCGGCGGCCTCGTACAGACCCGCGCCCGAAGGGGCCGAGGGGATGCTGAGGCTGAGGGCCATGGCGCAGGTGACGAACAGTCCCATGTACAGTTTGGCGCCGGGCACAAAGGCCAGCAAGAACGTCCACGAGGCCAGCCCCCAGCCGGCCCACACCAGCACCGACCACAGCATGGCCGACAGCAATGGCCGCCCGCCCGCCGCGCTCACGCCCTGCAGAAAGTCATCGGCGCGGTGCAGCAGCGCTTCGCGCCAGCCGGGGCGCATCCAACCGAGCATGGCCCGCGCCAGGCGCATCACCTGCGGGCGCAGGGCTGCCGCCACGAACAGCCCGGCCACGCCCACAAAGGCCGCCGCCGCGGCGGACGTGCCCGCCTTGACCAGCCAGCCCTCGGTGGACACAAACGGAAACACGACCACCAACATACCGAACACCGACAGCACATCCAGCAAACGCTCGATGAACACGGTGGACAGCGATTGCATAGTGGTCACGGTACTGTTGCGGCTGGCCATATAAGCCCGGCCCAGTTCGCCGATGCGGAACGGCAGCACGTTGTTCAGCAAGTTGCCGGCGTTGGCAATCCAAAATGAGCGCGAGGGCGAAATCCGGTCGTCGAGCAGCGCCCGCCAGCGCATGCCGCGCGTCCACATGGTCACCAGCAGGATAGCCGTCGTGGGGATGATCCACCAGTAGTTGGCCGTTGCCAACGCGGAGGCGACCTCCGAGAGGTTAACGTTTTTCAAAACGAGAGCCAACGCCGCGACGCTGATGACCAGGCCGAACACGATACGCCAATTGATACGCACTACTGCACCGCCTTTATGAAACCAGTGGAATGAGAACAGAACGGCGGAATTATACCCGACCGTGCCTTGAAAGCGCCGGGCCGATGCCGGCTGCCTCCCGCCCGGGGAAAAACAGCCCGTCCTTTTTATCGTTCCGGTGATCTCGATCATGCGATGCGCCAGCTGCGAGGGCGGTCATGGTCGTCATAGACACCGATGTATTTCTGATCGCCTTCGCCTATTTGAGCGAAAATCAAGGCTCAAGGTGCTGACGCCGAACGAATACCTGCGACTTTAACCGCCGCCCACATTTCCTGCTCCGACAAGCGCCCTACATTCTTGAAAAGCAGGGCCAGCGGGTGATCGTACACGGTAAAGCTTTCGTCCGCCGCGCCCAAGTTCCAATCGCGCGCGCCGAGCGCCGCCAACGGCGGAACATCCAGCCCCGCTGCGGCAATTGGGTCGTCGGTCAATTGCCAGCCGAACAGCGACGGAGCGCGGCGCGCCACCAGCACCGCCTCGTACCCCAGCTTCCCGCCGAACAACGCGCGATAGTAGCCGCCCGACAACGGGAAGCGCCCCGGCAAGCGCGGCACAACGCCATACACCCGGTTGCTGGCGACGATCAGATAATCGCTCGCCGCCAATTGAACCAACATCGCCCTCACTTTAGCTTCGCTGTCCGGCTGGAAGAACGGGTCCATCGTCTGCACGCGATAATCGTCCGGCGAGCGCGGCTCGCCATCGACCACTAACGTCAGCGGCAGCGCGCGGTCCCACTTTTCCACCAGCACCGCCGAGCGGCGCGGCGCGTTGCGGTACATCCACTCCGAAAGCGTCACCCACGGGTGCGGCGCGGCATACATCTGCGCGAACGCCGGCGCATACAGCGCCATCGCGCACAACACCGCCGCCGCAATCCACATTGTGCGCCAACGCGCAGCCGGCGCCACCAGCCAACCCGCGCCGAGCACCAGCAGCAGCGGCACGATGGGCAACATGTAGCGAGGGAATTTGACCACAAAGCCGCCGGTGATGAGGAAGTACGGCCACAACCACCCCAGCGCAACCGCCATTGCGACGTTGGGCTTGCGAGCCAGTTGCCACGTGGCCGCCAGCGCCCCCGCGTAAGCCGCCACTGTGACCGGCCAGCCCAGCAGCCAGCGCCCCTGTTGCTCCACAAAATACCAATACGGCGCGATGTTGCGATACTGCAGGACGAACGGCCAATCCAGAAGCCCACGCACCATCATCCCCTGAATTGTGATCTGCCTGAAGTATTCTCGCGCCTCGATGAGCGCAAACGGATTGGTCAGCGCGAACACGACCGCTGCCACAGCCATGCCCTCGAACCAGCGCAGCGTGCCGCGCCATTCGCGCACAGGCAGCGACACAAATGCTTTCGCCCTGCCCCACCATCCGGCCTGCGCCTCGCCATGCTCCCACCGCGCCGGCCCATACACCGCCACCGCCAGCGGCACGGCCAACAGCGCCGCCGAGAACTTGCTGCCCACCGCCAACCCGATTGCCGCGCCGGCCAGCCACAAGCGCCTCCGGCTTTGAGTCTCCGAGTAGCGAATGGCGGCCCACACCGCCAACAGACAAAACGCCGTCAGTACCGTGTCGAAGGTGGCAAAGTGCGCCAGCTGAATGTGCAGCACCGCCAGGGCCGTGAACACCGCGCCGAGCAGCGCTGCGCCCGCGCCGAACAACTTGCGCCCGAGCAAATAGGCTAGCAGCACCGACATGGTATCGAACAGCGCCGACAACGCGCGGCCCGCGTAGGCCAGGTAGTCTAACTCAATCCGGCCCGGCGCGTTCACCAGATCGGAGACGAAGGGGATGCCGCCCAGCGGCGGCACGGCGCGCCCCAGCCACGCCAGCGCGCGCCCGGCAAACGCCAGCAGATAAAGGGGGAAGTGGCCGTAAGTGAAATCGCGCGGGCCAGGGGGAGGTACGCTCACGCCGCTGGTTTGGGGGTCGGGCGGCCAGCGGAAGGGGTTTAACGAGGTGCGGGCCGGATCAAAAATGGCCGCGCTCTCTTTCGGCCAGTCTATGGTGGTGGCAATCCACAAGATGTACTGCTCGTCGGGGTGCGTTTGTTGCCCGGCATCCCAGTCGGGGTAAGCGAAGCGCAGCCATGCGGCGATGAACAGGACGGCGGCAACAAGAATGTACTGGACTTTGTGGCTCACGGCTGCCAACGCGATCCGTGACGCGTAATCCTTCAAGTTTCCTCAAGCATCACGCAGCACTCATCACTTCTCACACTTCCAGAATATCCACCGGCTTTTCCTCCGGCGGCTTGCCTTTGGCGTTCACCCGCACCTCTTCGTGATACGACCGCTCGGTGTTCACTTCCCACAAGTCGTGTTGGGCGAGGCCGAGCATATTCTCGACGGCATAAATGGCGGTGAGCATCGAATGATCCTGGTTGTTGTATTTGTGCAGGCCGTTGCGGCCTATCGTCTGCAAATTGCCCAGCCCGGCCAGATATTGCTTCACCACAGCCAGGTGCGTTGCATAAACGGCATCGTAAACCGGATAGGCCTTCAACTGCCGCACTACGGTCCCATCCAGCACGCGCGCGCCGTAACTCAGCCCGATGGCTTCCAATTCGCGTTGGCCGAGGGCCAGCAACTCCGCCTCCGGCATTTGCCACAGCGCGTCGCCCTCGGAGCAGAAGTACTCCAGCCCCAGGCTGGAGGTGTTGGGGTTGGGAACCATGTGCGGGCTCCAGTTGGCAAAATTTTGAATGCGGCCCACTTGCACGTCGGGGCTGTGCACGTAAATCCAGTTGTCGGGGAAGAGGTTCGGCTTGTCGAGGATGAGCACCACGGTGATGAAGTCGCGGTACGAGAGATGCTTCACCGAGGCGGCAATATCCGGCGGCACGGGCGGGTCAATCTTGGCGATGAGTTCGGTGAGCGGCGCGGACGAGATCGCGTCGGTGGCCGGGAAGAACTGCGGCCTGCCGTCCACCAGCGCCTGCACCCCGGTTACGCGGTCGCCGTCGCGCGTCACCGCCACGGCATCGGCGTTCATGATCACTTTGCAGCCGCGCGCAGCCAGCAGCTCCACCACCCGCTCCCACATCATGCCCGGCCCGCGCTCCGGGTAATGGAACTCCTCGATGAGCGTTTTGATTTGCTCGCCGCGCGGCTTGAACAGCGCGTTGCGCACCGCCGAGAACAGCGACAGACCCTTGATGCGCTGGGCGGCCCACTCGGCGCGAATTTCGCTGGTGGGGATGCCCCACACTTTTTCGGTGTAGGTCTTGAAAAAAATTTCAAACAGCCGCTTGCCGAAGCGATTGGTCACCCACTGCTCGAAGGTGTCTTCTTCCTTGTACGGGAAAATTTTATATCGGATGTACGACAGCATGATGAGGCTGCTGCGCCACAGGCCCATGTTGAACAGTGCGTTGAAAGCGCGGAGCGGATAATCGAAAAACTTGCCGTCGTAATAAATGCGCGAGGTGCGCGGGCGCAGCATCAACTCGTCGCCCATCCACTCGTTCCACAGCTTGTTCACCACGTCCACGTGGGTGAAGAAGCGGTGGCCGCCGATGTCGAAGTAGTAGCCCTTGTATTGCTCGGTGCGGGCAATGCCGCCCACCAGGTGATATTTCTCCAGCACCGTCACCGGCACACCGTGCCGCGCCAACTCCCACGCCGCCGTCAGCCCCGCCGGCCCCGCGCCGATGATGATCACGTTTTTGGATTGATGATTGGTGATTGGTGGTTGGTGGTTGGTTGCTAGTCGTTCGTCATTAGTCATTCGTCATTTTCCATTTGCCACGCCCAGCGGTCATTTTCCGTTTTCCATTCCCCATTCCGTCAGCGTCGCCCAGCCCGCTTCGCGCACGTCGCTCCAACCGCTCACCGGCGTCATCGCTCGCGTGCGCGGATCGAAGTAGCCGACGATGAGTCGCAGCAGCTCGGGCGCGGGATCGAATCGATTCAAATCAAACACATACTCGTCGCGCCGCAGCTCGCCCGGTTTCCACGTTGTGGGCAACGTCGTGCCCATGCCGGGGTAGTTCACGTAGTCGAGCCAAAACGATCCGTCGCCGCGCACGAGCCGTATCGCCACCGTGTAATCGGCAGAAGGGGCGCGCAGGCTATCCCAATAAAAAGTGAGACGAAGCACATCTCCGTCGTCGGCGATAGTATAACCGCGAAGAGCGATCTCGTCCGCGAACGTGATTGCCACGGGAGCAACTCCGGCCGGGACACGGGCCACCAACGGCGGCGGCGAATAGGCAGGCGCGAGGTACAACGGAACGACCGCGATAGCCATCCCGAGCATGGGCACCCCCACCCCCAGCGTCAACGCCGGGTAGGCCCGTTCGGGCAAGCGCGCCCCGCCGAGGCGGGTGAGCCACACATCCAACCCGTATACGATGAGGATGCCCAGCGCGGGCAAGCCGGGAAAGATGAGCCGCCCCTGTATGCCCGCCGCAAAAAACCAGCGGGCCGCTATTGCCAGCACCGCCGCCAGCCACACCGCGCAGATGGCAAGGGCCGCGTGCTCGGCGACAAATTGCCGCGCACCCTGCACTGCGCCGCTGCGCCGCAACGCCGGCGCCAACGCGGCCACTAATCCCACGGCGGCCCCGGCCACCCCAACTGCCGCAAGGGCATCATACACCGAGTAGATCGTCGTGGGCTGCATGAGCAAACTGATATGCCCAAACAGCCCCCACGTTGAAAATCGTAGCAGCCGTAACTGACCGATCAGCAACGATGGCGACACGGCTTTGAGGCCCGTGTTGCCGCCGACGAATTTGAGGAACGCCCCCAGCGCCAGCGGGTCGCCATACACCCATTGGTTGCGCACGTACCACCAGCCGCCGACAGCCAACGCCGCCAACGCCGCCTCGGCCACCGGCGGCGCACGCCGAGCGAGGATGAGCAGCAGCCCCAGCGCCGCCACGGCTAAGGCCGTACCCGTCAGCTTCGAGAGGATCATCATACCGATTGCCGCGCCGAGCCACGCCGCCCGGCGCAGCGTGACGCCATTCCGCGCCAACCACAACAGGGCAGCCAAAGTCAGCGTGGCGGTGAACGTCATGGCCGTGTCGTTGTTGGCCGAGGCGTGGATGAAAATGAATTGCGGGATGAAGGCCAGCCACGCCGCCGAGAGGGTCGCCAGCCAAAGCGCGCGCGGCGTGAGCGGCGGCAACGGGCTCACCACCTCACCCGGTTCGCGCGGCGGCGCGAAGGCGTGGGCCGCGGCCACAAACGTGAGCGCCACCGTGCCCGCCCCGAGCAGCACCGAGAGCCATCGAGCCAAATGCACTGCCAGTGTAGTGCCGTGATACGGGAATGCCTGCGCCGGGCCGTGTAGAAAGGCGTTCTTCTTTCCGGGCAGCGTGGCGTCGCCGATGTTGGGCTTGGGCTGCAGCACCGCCTGCCCGCCGAAGTCGGAAGTGTCTACCCACCCCGTGGCCGCCGCGCCGAGGAGGTAATACAACGGCGCTTGCAGAGCCTCCTGATCCCACAGATGCTCACCCGGTTGGCCCAGCGGCGGGAGCCATTGGTAGCGAGCAATGTAGTTGAGGGTGGCGAAGTGCTGAAGTTCGTCGGGGGCTTCAAAGAGGGGGATGGCGACGGAATAGGCGAGGGCGAGGGAGACGAACAGCGCAACGAGGATGGCGAGGAAAATGAACAATGAATAATGAGCCAATGAACAATGCCTGGCGCGTTGTTCATTGTTCATTCTTTCATTGTTCATTGTCAATCCTCGCCAATCCTCAGCACCGCCATGAAAGCTTCCTGTGGAATTTCCACCTGCCCCACCCGCTTCATGCGCTTCTTGCCTTTTTTCTGCTTCTCCAGCAGCTTCTTTTTGCGGCTGATGTCGCCGCCGTAGCATTTGGCAAGCACGTCCTTGCGAATGGCTCTAACGTTGGCCCGGCTGATGATGCGCCCGCCCGCCGTAGCCTGGATGGGAATGGCAAACTGGTGGCTCTGGATGAGGTCTTTGAGCTTGCTGACCAACGCCTGCCCCTTGTGGTAAGCCATGTCCTTGTGCACGATCATCGCCAGCGCATCCACCGGTTCGCTGTTTACCAGGATTTCCAGCTTCTCAAGCTCGTCGGCCCGGTAGCTGTGGAACTGGTAGTCGAGCGAAGCGTAACCGCGCGTGCGCGATTTGAGGTGGTCGTAAAAATCCACGATAAGTTCGCCCAGCGGGATGTCGTATGTGAGCAGCACGCGGCTCGGCGCTGGATTCTCCTGCCCGATGAACAGGCCGCGCCGTTTGGTCACCAGTTCCATGATCGCGCCGTAGAACTCGTCCGGCGCAAAAATCTGTATCCGCATCCACGGCTCGCGGATTTCGGCGATAGTGCCTTCGTCCGGCAGGTCGGCAGGCGAGTCGATGCGCACCACCTCGCCCGTGAGCAACACCACCTCATACTCCACCGAGGGCGCGGTGGCGATGAGGTCGAGGTCGTATTCGCGCTCCAGCCGTTCCTGAATGATCTCCATGTGGAACAGCCCGAGGAAGCCGCAACGAAAACCGAAGTTCAGCGCCGCCGATGTTTCCGGCTCGTACTCCAGCGAGGCGTCGTTGAGCTGCAACTTCTCCAACGCGTCCTTCAGCAGGGCGTAGTCTTCGCCTTCCACCGGATACAACCCGGCAAACACCATGGGCTTCACTTTCTGGTATCCCGGCAGTTGTTCCGCAGCCGGGTTGGCGACCAGGGTGATGGTGTCGCCCACGCGGCATTCGCGCACGGTTTTGAGTCCGGTGGCCGCATATCCCACCTCACCCGCCGTCAACCTGCCGGTGGGCGCCATCCCCGGCGAAAAAATCCCCACCTCCACCGGTCGCACCTGCGCCCCGGTGGCCATCAATCGAATTTCGTCGGTGGCATTGATCACGCCCTCGACCACGCGCACGTAAGCGATCACGCCTTTGTAAACGTCGTAATGCGAATCGAAAATGAGGGCGCGGGTGGGCGCGGCATCGTCGCCTTTGGGCGGGGGCACGTGGGCCACCACCGCCTCCAGCACGTCGCCCACGTTCAACCCCTCTTTGGCGGAGATGCGGATGATCTGATCTTCCGGCGTGCCGAGGAGATTGCTCACCTCGCGGGCCACTTCATCGGGCTGGGCGGCGGGCAGATCAATTTTGTTGATCACCGGGATCACTTCCAGCCCCGCGCCGAGGGCCAGGTAAAGGTTGGCGAGCGTTTGGGCCTCGATGCCCTGCGAGGCGTCCACCACCAGCAGCGCGCCCTCGCAGGCATTGAGGGCGCGGCTGACCTCGTAGGTGAAGTCTACGTGGCCGGGGGTGTCGATGAGGTTGAGTTCGTAGCTGGAGCCGTTGAGGGCAGCGTAGGCCATGCGCACGGCGGAGGCCTTGATAGTCACGCCCTTCTCGCGCTCGAGGTCCATCGTGTCCAAAATCTGCGCCGTGGTGTCGCGGTCGGGAACGGTGCCGGTGAGGTGCAAGAGGCGATCGGCCAGCGTGGATTTGCCGTGGTCAATATGAGCGATGATGCAGAAATTGCGAATGTGCGCGGTATCCATACGATGTGAGTTACTGGACTTTGGCAAGTCTCTGGAATCAAGGCTTTAGCCGGTCATGCGCGCACCGGCTGAAGCCTCGATTCCAGCGAAAAATGCGGGCTGTTGCCAAACTCCAGTGAGTTAATTTGAATGTTCCAATCGAGATTATTAACGGAGTATAGCACGGGAAGCAGTGTACAATTGGACAAAATTCTATCGGGACACTTTTATGACCACTACTCCTCTGAACATTGGCAACACGGCTCCGGACTTTGAACTGAAAACGGACGCCGGCAACACCGTGAAACTCTCCGACTTGCGCGGCAAGCGGGTGATACTGTATTTCTATCCGCAGGACGACACGCCCGGCTGCACCACCCAGGCCTGCGGCTTCCGCGACAACTACCCGCAGATCGAAGAGCGCAACGCCGTGGTGCTGGGCGTCAGCCCCGACGGCATCGAGTCGCACCAGAGCTTCAAAACCAAATTCAACTTGCCGTTCACCTTGTTGGTGGATGAGGGCCATGCCGTGGCCGACGCTTACGGCGTGTGGGGCGAAAGGAGCCTCCCGCTCGGCCAGAAGTACGTAGGCGTGATCCGCAGCCACTTCGTCATCGACGAGGCAGGCAAGATCGTGGACGCGCACGTTAAGATCAAAGCTGCCGCCAGCGTGACCGAGGCCCTCAAAGCCATCGGGCTGTAAGGCGCGACGAACGGGCGCACGGCCGCGCGCCCCGACTGGCTCCGGGCATGCGCCCACTCAACACGCTTTTCGTCGCGCGCGCCCTCATCGCCGTGCTGGCGGTTGTGGCGCTGGGCCTCGCGGGCCTGTCTTTTCTGCCGGCCCCGGCCCTGCGCTCGCTGGTGTGGATGTGGCACGGCCTCGCTACGCCGCACGGGCGCGTGGCCGTGCGCCCCGACCCGCCTCCCACCATACTGGCTCCGCGCGGGCCACTGCCCACCGGCCCCGGCGGCGTGTTGGAGTGGGCGCAGAATGCCGGCGCGCCGTATCAGCCGCGAGGCTGCGGCTTTTTTCTCCGGTTGAGCAACGGCGCCGTGATTGGCGTGACCACCGCTCACAGCGTGGGCGACCTGGGCGATCCGGCTAACACGGTGGAGCGCTTCGCCTTTGGCATAGTCAACAGCGAAGGCTACCTCGCCACGTTCGATACGCTTTACGGCCCGCCCGGTGTGCCGCGCACCGGCGACGACCTCACCGTAGACTTTGTGCTGTTGCGCCCGGACTCGCCGGTGGACGCTTCACTCGTGCTCACCCCCGACCCGCGCGGCGCGCCCCAACCCGGCGAGCGAGTGTCGCTGTTCAGCGGGCTGGGCGATAGCACCGGCGCGCCGCCCGTGCTCGCCGGCACAGTGCAATCGGTGAGCGCCACGGCTGTGTGGGCGCTGATGGATGGCTCGCTGTACCCCGGCGGCATGAGCGGGTCGCCGTTGGTGAGCCAATACACCGGACAAGTGGTGGGCATGGCTATTGCCACCATGCCCCGTAGCAGCCAATACATGATTGGCTTTCACCCCATCGGCTCCATAATGCAGAAAGCCGGAGGGGCAATGGAATTTCCGAAGATAGCGGATTATCAGAGGTAAGGAGTCAGGAGTCAGAATTCAGGAGTCAGAACTCATCATTCGTCATTTTCCATTCATCGTTCATCCTTCATCCTTCCCATGTTCTCCCGCCGTCCCTCTGCCACAAAAAACGAACCCTTCGTCCGCCCGTCCGCCGGCCAGTTGCGGCGATTGTTCCGCTACGTCCTGCCTTATCGCGGCTACATGACCATCGCCGTCATCGCGCTCACCTTCGGCGCGGCGCTGGGGCTGGTGTTCCCGTGGATCATCCAAACGCTGGTGGACACCGTCCTCAGCAAGAGCGACTACTCCCAACTCAACCGCATCACCGCGCTGCTCATCGGCGTGTTCCTCGTGCGTTCGGTGTTCTATTACTTTCAGGGCTACTCGCTCTCGTACGTGGGCGAGCGCGTGGTCGTGGACCTGCGGCGCGAGGCTTACGAACACCTGCACCGCCTGAGCCTGCGCTTCTTTGCCGACCGCCGCGTGGGCGAACTGGTCTCGCGCCTGTCGTCGGATGTGACGCTGGTGCGCGCCGCCCTCACCAACAACGTCGCCACCGTGCTCAGCCAGTCGCTCACCTTTGCCGGGTCGCTGGCGCTCATGCTCGTCCTCAATTGGCGGCTCACGCTGTTCATTCTGCTGCTCGCGCCGGTGGTCGGGGCCGGCGGCGTGATTTTCGGCGCGCGCCTGCGCAAACTCTCCACCACCGTGCAAGACCAACTGGCCGACGGCACCGCCATGGCCGAGGAGGCGCTGAGCGAAGTGCGGGTAGTCAAAGCCTTTACCCGCGAGCCGCACGAGGTCAAGCGCTACGGCGATCAAATGGAGCGCACCTTCGACGTGACTATGCGCCTCACCCGTGTGCGCGCCGCCTTCGGGCCGCTCATTGCCTTCCTCGCATTTGGCGCGCTGGCGGGCATCCTGTGGTTCGGCGGGCGCGAGGTGCTGGCCGGGCGGCTCACCGGCGGCGCGCTCATTGCCTTCCTCGTCTACGGCATCAACATCGCCGCCTCCATCGGCTCGTTTACCAGCCTCTACGGCCAATTGCAGGAAGCGCTCGGCGCGTCGCGGCGCATCTTTGAATTGCTCGACGAGCAACCTGAGATCAAAAATTCCCCCACGGCAACCATGCTGCCCCCGCTGACTGGCCGCGTCACGTTTGATGACGTTTCCTTCGCCTATCCCGGCGCGGGTGCGGTGCTGCATCACATCCGGCTTGAAATTCAACCGGGGGAAGTGCTGGCGCTGGTCGGCCCCTCGGGCGCGGGGAAGTCCACCCTCTTCAACCTGATCCCCCGCTTTTACGACCCCACCGAAGGGCGCGTGTGCGCCGATGGGAACGATTTGCGCGGCGTCACCCTTGAGTCGCTGCGCGGGCAAATCGGCATGGTGCCGCAAGAGATTCAACTGTTCGGCGGAACCGTGCGCGACAACATCCGTTACGGCAAACTGGACGCCCCCGACGCCGAAGTGGAAGCCGCCGCACTGGCTGCCAACGCCGCCGAGTTCATCGCCCGCCTGCCGCAGGGATACGATACGCTGGTAGGCGAGCGCGGAGTCAAACTCTCCGGCGGCCAGCGCCAGCGCATCGCCATTGCCCGCGCCCTCCTCAAAGACCCGCGACTGCTGCTGCTCGACGAGGCCACCTCCAGCCTCGACTCCGAATCCGAAGGGCTGGTACAGGAGGCGCTCGAACGGCTCATGCTCAACCGCACCACCGTCATCATCGCCCATCGCCTGTCCACCGTTCACAAGGCCAACCGCATCGCCGTGCTCGATAGCGGGCGGCTGGTAGAATTGGGCACGCATGCCGAGCTGATGGCAGCGGATAAGCTGTATGCGCGACTGTACAGGATGCAGTTTAAGAACACTACCAACGAAATAGGAAAGTAGTATTCATCCTTCATCCTTCATCCTTCATCCTTCCCCATGTCCACCCTCTCCCCCGTTCACGTCATCGGCCACCTCAACCCCGACACCGACGCCATCGCCTCGGCCATCGGCTACGCCTGGCTGCTGCGCGAGCGCGACGGGCTAAACGCCATCGCCGCGCGGGCCGGAGCCGTCACGCCGCAAACGGCGTGGGTGCTAAAAACCGCCGGGTTGGAGGCGCCGCATTTCCTCGCGGACGCCTCGCCGCGCTTCGAGCGCATCGCCCGCACCCTGCCCCCGGTGCTGCCCGATAGGCCCTTGCGCGAGGCGTGGGCCGTGGCTTCAGCCAGCCACTCCGGCGCGCCCATTGTGGATGCCGACGGCGCGCCGCTGGGGATGGTCACCGGCAACAGCGTGTTTCACTTTTTCTCGCGGCAGATGGAGCAGCGGGTGGATCTGGAAAACGTTTCCGTGGCCCGCGTGCTCAACGTCCCGTGCCGCGATGCCATGGACGCCGATGTGCCGCGCTTCACCATCTCCATGCGCGTGCGCGACGGGCGCGGGCGCGTGGCGCGCGAGGAGCGCGACGACTTTTTTGTGATTCGCGAGGACGGCGCCTACTTTGGCATCTGCCGCTCACCCGACGTGCTGAACCCGCCGCGCATGCAAATCGTGCTGGTGGATCACAATGAGCCGTCGCAAGCCATTGGCGCGCTGGAAGAAGCCGACCTGCTCGAAGTGCTCGATCACCACCGGCTGGGCAACCCGCCGACCAAAACCCCCATCCCCTTCACCATTGATCCGGTGGGCAGCACCTCCACCCTGGTCGGCGAGCGCATCGCCGCCGAGGGCCTCACCCCGCCGCCGGGGGTGGCCGTCGCGCTATTGGGCGGCCTCATGGCCGACACGCTGATTCTCAAATCGCCCACCACTACCGAACGCGACCACCGCGCCGCCGAACAGCTCGCCAAATGGGCGCTAGCCCCGCGCGACGGCGGCATCCCCTTTGCAGATTACCGGGCGTTTGGCAAAGCGGTGCTGGGCGCGGGCGCCGGGCTGGGCGTCCGCACCATCGAGTCGGTCATCAATTCCGATCTGAAAATTTATGAGGGCGGCGGCATCAAGTTTGGCCTGGCGCAAGTGGAGGCGGCGAATTTGTTGGAGTTGAGTGATCGGCTGGGCGAAATTAGCGCCGGGCTGGAAGCGTTGTGCCAGGCTCGGGGCCTGGCGCTGGCGGTGCTCATGGTGACCGACGTGGTGCGCAGCGCCAGCCGATTGGTGCTGGCTGGGGCGCAAGCGGCGCGGCTCGACCCCCTGCCCTACACCCGCCTCGCCGATGGCACGCTGGATGCGCCCGACCTCGTAAGCCGCAAAAAGCAACTCCTGCCGGCCATCCTCGGCATGCTGGAATGAATCCTGCTGTCCGCCGCGCCGCCCTCAGCCAAACAAAGGGAAAGTGTATTGGTTTGATGAAGCGCACAAATCACTGGTCGCGCTGCAAATCCTGCGCGGCGAACGGTTTCCAATCTACGTGACGGACTTTCAGGGTTTGGAGGCCGGATACTTCTGGCTACTGGCGGGATGGTATCGGCTGTGGGGGCCGGATTACTTCGGTTCGCGCGCTCTTTCGGCTCTCCTCGGCACGGCCACGGTTCCGCTCACGTTTTGGGCGGTGCGGACGCTCTACCGCGATCATCGCCGGGCCGATCTGATCGCTTTGCTTAGCGCGTTGTGGTTAAGCGCATTGCTCTGGCATGTGCACTGGTCCCGGCTGGGGTTGGAGACGATTGCTGTGCCGCTCTTTGCCATTGCGCTGCTCGGCCTGTTGGCCTGGGCCTGGCAGCGCGAAAGCCCGTGGGCTTTTGCGCTGGCTGGGATGGCGCTGGGCGCGAGCCAATATGCCAACCCCGGGGCGCGCGTGCTGCCGGTCGAAGCGTTGACGACGTTTCTGCTACTGGCCGGCGGTTTCAGGCCGCGCCGACTCTTTGTGCATGGTCTCGCGCTCCTGCTTGGAGCCATATTGGTTTACGCGCCGCTGGGCTGGTTTTTTTGGCAAAACCCGGAGTGGTTTATCAGTCGCATGGCGTTCGCCAGCAGCAACGTCCGCGCCGGCGGGCTGCCCGTCTATTTTGACAACGCGATTAAGACTCTGGCCTCGTTCAACTTTTGGGGCGATGTGATGCCGCGCCACAATTTGAGCGGTCGCCCGGCGTTTGATGTCGCGGCCTCATTGTGGATGTTCACCGGGGTCGGCGTGATGCTGTTCGAGCGCGGTTATTGGCGGCGACATCTGGCGTTGTTACTCGCGCTGGCGATCAATGTGCTGCCGATGATCCTCAGCGACGGCGCGCCGGGGTTTGGGCGCACGCTTGTGGGGCTGTGGACCTTGTCGCAAGCTGCGGCCCGGCAGGCCGCCGCCGGCACGGGCTATTTGGTGTTGGATGAAGCCGGACTGGAACATCCGGCCGTGCAGCTAACGCGCGAACTGACCGGGGGCGATCTGCGGATTATCAATGGACAAAAATGTTTTGCCTACCCGGCGCATTCGGCGACTGATACTATCTTTGGAACGCTGCCGCAGTGGATTGCGCCGGTGGTCGCCCAGTATCCTGCGGCGCACGTAACCGACGTGATGCACGAGCCGGAAGCGTATCAATACGGTGGCGTGGTCAGCGTTCCGGCCGGCCAGGCCAGCGTTGATGGCAATGCCGAACCCATCGCCATGTTTGGCGGTTCGTTCGCGTTACTGGCAGCGACTTTGCCGGCCGATCCCGTCCGCCCCGGCGACTCGGTCCCAATCACATTGCGTTGGCGCATGGCGGAGCCGGTCGACACGGCGTATAGCACTTTCGTGCATCTCGTGGGGGTGGGCAAGCCGCTTGTTGCCGGGTCGATGCTGCGCCGTGCGCCGGTTGGTATCCCACCGATCGCTGGCACACCGACGAAGTCGTACAGGATCAACTGACTTTGGTCATACCTTCCGATTTGGTCGCCGGGAACTATGAGGTGGCTGTTGGCATGTACAACTGGATCAGCAGTGAACGGTTGCCTGTAGTCCAAACAAACGGGCGCGAACCAGATCGGGCGTTTGTGGGGTCAATGGTTGTAAAATAGAAAGAGTTGAGTGCAAGCAGGAGGCCAAGTGATGGCAACGATAACGCCGACCGATATTGGAACATTCTCAGAATGAAATCCATCTTCGACTCTCTTTCCGATCTTGAAAAACGCGGCGATACTGCCGCGCTGTGCACCATTGTCCGCGAACGGGGCAGCGTGCCGCGCCATGCGGGCAGCCGCATGTTGGTGCACCCCGATGGGCATATCGAGGGCAGCATCGGCGGCGGCGAAATGGAAAGCCGCGTCATCCGCGAGGCGTTGGCCGCGCTGGCCGAAGGCACCGGCCGTATCGTGTCGTATTCGCTGGCGGACCCCAAATCCGGCGACCCCGGCGTGTGCGGCGGAGAGGTGGAGATATTTGTGGAGCCGATTAAACCCCTGCCCACCCTGCTCGTCATCGGCGGCGGCCACGTGGGCAAAGCGCTGGTGCATTTGGGCAAATGGTTGGGCTTCCGCGTGGCCCTGTGCGACGACCGGCCCGACTACTGCACGCCGCAATGGGCGCCCGGCGCAGATGTGTACTTGCCGGTGCCCGTATCCCAGTTGTCGTCGCAGTTCAAGTTCAACGATCAAACCTGCATCGTCATGCCCACGCGCGGCGTCGGGCTGGATGTGGATGCCCTGCCCCTGTTGTTGGATCTGCCGCACGCCTACCTCGGCGTGATCGGCTCGCGGCGGCGCTGGGTGACGGCGCGCAAGCGGCTGGAAGACGGCGGCATTGCCAAAGACAAACTGGACGCGGTGCACGCGCCGATGGGATTGGAACTCAACGCCGAAACGCCCGAGCAGATTGCGCTGAGCATCATGGCGGAAATTGTGATGTTGCAGCGCGGCGGCGACGGCAAACCGATGATGCTGACGATCCAAGGAGAAGCGTGATCATGTGGCATGTGTATCGAAGCGTGACCTCGTTAGAGGAGGCCCTCGGCATTCTGGATGCCGAGGGCGAGCGATCGCGCATTGTGGCCGGCGGCACGGACTTAATCTTGGAGCTAGAGCGCGGCGTGCGGCGCGGCATCGAAACGCTGGTGGACATCACCCGCGTGCCGGGGCTGGATGGCATTGCCCTCGACGAGACGGGCCGCATTCACATCGGGCCGCTGGTGACGCACAATGCCTGTGTGGCCTCCAAGCTCATTGTGGAGTGCGCCCTGCCGCTGGCGCAGGCTTGCTGGGAAGTGGGCGCGCCGCAGATACGCAACCGGGCCACCGTGGCGGGCAACCTCATCACTGCCTCCCCGGCCAACGACACCATCGCCCCGCTCATGGCCTTCGAGGCCTCGGTGACGCTGCGATCTAAAAGCGGCGAGCGCACCGTGCCGCTGGCGCAGTTTTACACCGGGGTCCGCAAAACGGTGATGCGCCCCGACGAACTGCTCACCGACATTAGCTTCCCCGCGCTGTCGGCGGGCCGCGATACGGGCATGTTCATCAAGCTCGCCCTGCGGCGCGCGCAAGCCATCTCGGTAGTGAACGCGACCGTCATTGTGGAAGCCACGGGCAGCCCCGCCGACCCTATGAACCTCCGCCCCATCACTCGCGGCCGCATCACCCTGGGCGCGGTGGCGCCCACCATCGTGCGCGCCACCGAGGCCGAGGCGTTTTTGGCCGGCAAATCGATCAGCGCCGAAGTGATAGAGCAGGCCGCCGAGTTGGCGCTGAAGGCCGCCCACCCCATCGACGATGTGCGCGCCCCGGCAGAATATCGCTCCGAGATGGTGAAAGTGGCGGTGGCCCGCGCCCTGCGCGCCATTGTCGCCGGGCAGGAGCGCGGCTGGTTCCCCGAAAGTCCCGTCATGCTTTGGGGCAACTTGCGCGGCGCGCCCGCCAGCCCGCTCGTCAATCCATTAACCCACACCGAAACGGGCGACGACCCCATCGTGACGCGGGTCAACGGCAACGAGTATTCGGTGGCCGGCGCGAACGACAAGACCCTGCTTCGCTTTTTGCGCGAGGACGTGGGGCTGATTGGAACCAAGGAAGGCTGCGCCGAAGGCGAGTGCGGCGCATGCACGGTGTACCTCGACGGCGCGGCGGTGATGAGTTGCCTCGTCCCGGCACCGCGCGCCCACGGCGCCGACATCATTACCGTGGAAGGGCTGGCCAACAACGGCGCCCTGCACCCCATTCAGCAGGCCTTTGTGGACGAGGGCGCGGTGCAGTGCGGCTACTGCACGCCCGGCCTGCTCATGGCCGGAGCCAAGCTGCTCGAAGAGCGCCCGCGCCCGACCCAATGGGAAGCGCAGCAATCCATCACCGGCAACCTGTGCCGCTGCACCGGCTACTACAAAATCCTGGCGGCGTTCGACCGTGCCGGGAGACTCTCACCCAAGAGGTAAACGCCATGCGAAACAGTCCCAGACCAAAAGACACCAAACCCAAAGGGCTGCACCCGGTTTGGCGAGGCATCGGTTTCATTCTGATTATTGTGGTGTTCGGCGGCTCATTCTGGGCCTCCAGTGTGCTACTCGACCTCAACCGCACGAAAGGTTGGGTGATGCCCTACGCCGTGGCGCAGTTGCAATACATGCTCATTCATCAAGTCCCGTTTGTGGGGGCTTACATTATGCCGGTGGGCTTTGCCCTGCTCATCTCAATCTTCGTCTACGCCCTCATCGTCATTCTGTACGGCGCGGTGCGCGGCCCGGTCACAGGCCCTTACGATATTCGCGGCCCGCGCAAGAAACGCCGCGACCGCCCGAACATTCGCAAATGCCGGTAGCCAGCAGAACGCCGGACGCCCGGCGTGAGTAGCGGGGGACACTCGCATTCACGCCCGGCGCGCTGCGCCCCGCTCCATGCCTATGCCCATCATCGGTCAATCCATCACCCGCGTCGACGCCGTTGGCAAGGTCACCGGCAAAACCCAATATCCCGGCGACCTCTCGCTGCCGGGCATGGCTCACATGAAGATTCTGTTTGCCGGGCGGCCGCACGCTCGCATCAAACGGTTGGATGTGTCCAAAGCAGAGGCCTATCCGGGCGTCGTAGCCGTGTTCACCGCCCGGGATATGCCCGGCAACGAATACGGCCTCATCATGCCGGATCAGCCCGTGCTGATCGGCCCCGGCTCGAACAACGCGGGCGCCGACGTCGCCCGTTTCGTTGGCGACCAGGTTGCCCTGGTGGTTGCCGAAACCGAGAAGGCCGCCGCTCACGCCCGCGACCTGATCGAGATCGACTGGGAAGACCTGCCCCCGGTTTTCGACCCGCGAGAGGCGATGAAGGACGGCGCGGCCCTGCTCTTCCCGGAGAAAGGCAGCAACGTCTTCTGCCACTACCGCATTCGCCAGGGCGACGTGGACGAGGGCTTCGCCCGCGCCGCCGCCGTGGTGGAAGGCTATTACCGGACGCCCTTTCAGGAGCACGCCTTCCTGCAGCCCGAAGCCGGGTTGGGCTACATTGACGAGGAAGGCCGGGTAACGGTGCAGGTGGCCGGCCAGTGGGCGCACGAGGATCAGGAGCAGATCGCCCACGCTCTGCGCCTGCCGTTGGAGCAAGTGCGCGTGATCTATCCCGCCATTGGCGGCGCGTTCGGCGGACGCGAGGATATGTCGGTGCAGATCGTGCTGGCGCTGGCGGTGTGGAAGCTGCGCCGCCCGGTGAAGATCGTGTGGAGCCGCGAGGAGTCCATCATCGGCCACCACAAGCGCCACCCGTTTTACATCAAGTGCAAGTGGGCCGCCGACGCCGACGGCAAACTGCTGGCCGCCGAGAACGAAGTGGTTCAAGACGGCGGCGCGTACGCCTATACCTCCACCAAGGTGCTGGGCAACGCCACGCTCATGGTCGCCGGCCCCTACGAAATCCCCAACGTCAAAGTGGATTCGTATTCGGTGTACACCAACAACATCCCCGGCGGCGCGTTTCGCGGCTTCGGCGGGCCGCAGGGCGCGTTTGCCGCCGAAGGGCAAATGAACAAACTGGCTGCCGCCCTCGGCCTCGACCCGGTGGAAATCCGCGCCCGCAACGTCATCGGCGAAGGCTCCATCCTCTCCGTGGGCACCCCGCTGCCCAAAGGCGTGTCCATGCCGCACGTGCTGGAAAAATGCGCCGAAGAAGCCGGGTGGAAGAAAGTAGACGGCAAGTGGCAGCGCCCCGATTCAGCACTCAACACTCAGCACTCAGCACTCAAACATGGGATCGGTCTGGCTATCGCATTCAAAAACGTAGGCTTCTCCTTTGGCGCACCCGAGCAGTGCTGGGCCACCGTAGCCATCGAGGGCAACGGCCAGATCGACCGCGTGACTGTGTACCACGCCGGGGCCGATTGCGGCCAGGGCGCGCACACCGTATTCGCGCAAATGGCCGCCGAAGCCACCGGCGTGACGCTCGACAAAATCCGGTTGGTCGTTTCCGACACCGCCACCTCGCAAACCTCCGGCAGCGCCTCGGCCTCGCGCATGACGTTCATGGCGGGCAACGCCATCAAAGGCGCAGGCGAGGCGGCGCTGAAAAAATGGAACGACGAGGAGCGCCCGGCCACCGCCGCGTTCCAATACCGCCCGCCCAAAACCACGCCCTACGAGCCCGAAACCGGGCGCAGCGAACCGAACTTTTCCTACGGCTACGTAGCTGAAGCCGTTGAAGTGGAAGTGGACACGGAAACCGGGCACGTGCGCGTCACCAACGCCATCGTGGTCGACGACGTGGGCCATGCCGTGAACCCGCTGCAAGTCGAAGGTCAAATTGAGGGCGCCATTGTGCAGGCCCACGGCTACGCCGTCCTCGAAAACTTCGTCCACAACAACGGCTACGTCCAAACGCCCTACCTGTCCAACTACCTCATTCCCACGGTGCTGGACGTGCCGGACAAAGTCAAGTCGGTCATTCTCGAATACCCCGACCCCATCGGGCCGTGGGGCGCGCGCGGCATGGCCGAAATGCCCTACCTGCCCTATGCCCCGGCCCTCATCGCTGCCGTCAAAGAGGCCATCGGCGTCGAGTTCGAGAGTTTTCCCCTCACGCCCGACCGGGTGCTGGCGGCGCTGCGGGCGCGCAAATAGAGGCCCGCTTATGGTTGGGGCCGTCGTATTAGCAGCGGGGATGTCCACCCGCATGGGGCAGCCCAAACAACTATTGCCCTGGGGATCAACCGTCATCGTGCGCCACGTGGTGGATACCCTCGCCGCTTGCGGCGTGGCCCCCATTGTCGCCGTCACCGGGGCCGCCCACTCTGCCGTGGAAGCCGCCTTGCTCGGGTCGGCGGCGCAGGTGGCCCTCAACCCGGACTTCGTCGAAGGCGACATGCTCAGCTCGCTGCAAACCGGCCTGACCGCGCTCATCGCCACCCCGGCGCAAGCGGCCCTGGTGGCCCTCGGCGACCAGCCACAATTGCAGCCCACTGTGGTGCAAGCCGTGCTGGCCCGGTGGCTGGCCGAAGCCGCCCCCATTGTGGCTCCCAGCTACCGGCGACGGCGCGGCCACCCCATCCTGTTTGCCCGGTCGCTCTGGCCGGAACTGCTACAGACCACAGGCCGCACCCCCCGCGAATTCCTTCAGGCCCATCACGATCAAATTGCCTACGCGGCTGTGGACACCGACTCGGTCCTGCGCGACGTGGACACGCCCGAAGACTATCGGCGCGAGCGCGACCGCGCCATTGCCGGAGACATTTAGTTGTGATACAGTGGGCCTGGCAGCAACGCTGACCGGAGACAGACGCACATGGCCGAGGCTGACAAAAAACGCATCCTGGTGGTAGACGACGATCCCGAAATCACCGAAATGCTGCATATTATTTTGGATTTGGCGGGGTACGAGGTGCGCATCGCTCACGGCACGGCACAGGGCATGGCCGCCGTCAACGCCGATCCGCCGGACTTAATTGTGCTTGATGTGATGATGCCCCACCTGTCCGGGCTGGAACTATCCCGCTACGTGCGGCGCGACCCGCGCACCATGCGACTGCCGATCGTCATGCTCTCCGCCCTCGCCAGCGCCGACAAAGTGCGCGAGGGGATGGAAGCCGGCGCCACCGCCTACCTCACCAAAGCCGTGGGCCGCGACAAGCTCCTGCAGACCATTGAAGATGCGCTGAAAGCCGCCTGAACCGTTCTCCCTGCGCGCATGTATTCGCCCCTGCAAACAACCGTCCTCGACGGCCTCAAGATAGCTTATCGTATGCAGCAACCCGAGCGCCCCGGCGCATCGGATGTGCTGATGATTCACGGCTGGGCCAGCTCGGGCCGCATGTGGCAGGCGATGATGGACGGACTCTCGCCACGCTACCGCTGCTGGGCGCTGGACCTGCCCGGCTTTGGCGACTCGGACAAGCCCGAGAACGGCTGGTATTCCATCCGGCAGTACATTGAATTGGTGGGCGCTTTTTGCGAGGCGAATAACATCACGCGGCCGCACGTCATCGGACATTCCATGGGCGGCATGATCGCCCTGGGCCTCGCGGCCGAACACCCCATGCCGTTGGGGCGCGTAGTGGTTATCAACCCGATAGTCAGCGGCCGCACGCACATTGTGCAACTGCTGAACACGAGGCCCTTTGGCTCGGTGTTCCTGACTCTGGGCCGTTGGGCGTGGCCGCTCACCACATCCAGTTGGCTGACCCCGTGGCTCGTCCGGCAACACGGCGTCCCCATGCGCCGCATCCGCGAAGATTGGGCCAAGGCCTCGCCCCATGCCGCGGCGGCCAGCGCCGAGGCCATCAACCGGCACGACCTGACCGAGAAGCTGCCCGGGGTCACGGCGCCGACGCTGATCGTCATCGGCAGCCGCGACCTCACCGCCCCCAACGCCGAGGGGCGGCTGGCCGGGCGGCTTATTCCCAGCGCGCGGCTGGAGGTGCTGCCATCCGGCCACCTGCCCACCGACGACCTGCCGGACGAGATATTCCGGCTCACCCATGATTTTTTGACGGAAGAGAGACAACCCTGGAAAACCTGACCCTGGCCCGCGCGCTGGTCGAAATCATCGAAGACAAAAAAGGCGAGAGCATTCTGCTGATGGATATTTCGCGCGAGTCCATCATTGCCGACTATTTTGTGATCGCCAGCGGCAGCAGCGACCGTCAACTGAAGGCGCTGGCCGAAGCCGTAAGCCAGGCCGCCGAGGGCAACGTCAAGCGCCGGGTGATGCTGCGCCGGCTTGACGAACAAGCCGAGAGCGGCTGGATTCTTATCGACCTCGGAGCGGTGATCGTTCACCTGTTCACCCCCGCCAAGCGCAAACACTTCAACCTCGAGGAGCTGTGGAAAGAAAGCAGAGTGCTGGTGCGGGTGCAGTAGGGCGCAGAGGCGCAGCAAAAAAAAGACCTGCCGGCTGTGCAAGCCCGGCAGGTCTTTTTTGTTTTGCGTCGCGGAACTACTTCTCGAAAATCCACCGCTCGCCGTCGCGCTGCCAACTGACCAGCTCGTCCGGCTTGAACCACAGCGCCACTTCGGTCGTCCCGTTTTCCACGCTATCGGAGGCGTGAGTCAGGTTGCGGCCAATCTCCAAAGCAAAATCGGCGCGGACAGTGCCCGGCGCCGCTGCGGTGGGGTTGGTGGCTCCCATCAACTGGCGCACGGCCTCCACGGCTTTGTTGCCTTCCCACACCATAGCCACTACGGGCGACGACGTGATGTAAGTGATCAGCCCGTCGTAAAACGGTTTGCCCTGGTGAATGGCGTAATGTTCTTCGGCCAACGCTCGCGACACCTGCATGAACTTCATGCCGGCGAGGCGCAGGCCGCGCCGTTCGATGCGGGCGACGATCTCTCCCACCAGTCCGCGCTGGACGGCGTCGGGCTTAACAATGACGAAGGTCTTCTCCAAAATGGTCTCCTATAGTTGTTTCAACGCGAGCTTGTACATATCCAGCGCGCGTTGAAGTTGGTTGTCTTGCATGTAGGCGTCGCCCAGCGCCCGCATAAGCTCGGGCGTGTTGGCGTGCTTCTCGTTGGCGGCTTCAAGATCGGCAATCACGTCCGGGGCCAGGTGCCCGGCTGCCAGCACCTGCGCGTAAACGTCCACAGCCTGCCCAATGTTGGCTTCGGCCAAGCGCTCGCGCGCCACGGCCAGTAGAATTTGAGGCTCCTCGGCGGGTGCTCTTTTGGCCCGGCTGGGACGCGGCTTGCGAAATTTGGGCGGTTTGGGCTGCCCGTCGTGGGGCAGCGGCTCGGCGGCAACGGGCGCGGCGGCCTCAGGTTGAGCCGGGGCCGGTTCGGAGACAGCAGGCTCAAGCTCCGGTTCGGGTTGCGGCGGGGGCGCTTCGACCACGACAGGCTCCGGTTCGAAAGCTTCCTCGCCCACACGGCCCTCTTCGATGAGGGCCTCGGCGGCGGGGGCGGCTTCGTGCGTACCACCCTCCGCAGGCAACTCAACGGCGAAGGCTGCCTCGGAAACACCGCCCTCGCCCCATTCCGCCTCGGCGGGCACTTCGGGTGAGATAGCAGAGGGTGGGGCCTCAACGGCGACGGGTTCGGGCACAACCGCTGCCGGGGCGGCGACGGGCGCGCCCTTGGCCATGGCCTCGTAGGCATCCGCTTCAGCCTCCATTTGCTTGAGCCATTCGGGCTTTTCGCCGACGGGCGGCTCGGGAGCAGGCGCGGCAGCGGGCGGCGGTGCGGCAGCTTCGGCAGGGGCGCGCAACCATTCGGGTGTTTCGGTGGGGCGGGCCTCGGGTTGGGTGAGCAGTTCTTCGGGTTTTGCGCCCTGTTGCATGGCCATCGACTCCAGCCAGGCAAAGGCATCTTCTTCCGCCATCGCAGGCAGGGCGGTTTCCATCAGTTCGACCGGCGGCTCCGGTTCGATGGCGGGTGGTTGGGCCGCGGCCACCGGTTCGGGAGTCGGTTCGGGTTCGGGCGTGGGCGGCACAACGGCGGCCACCGGTTCGGGGACCGGCTCGGGTTCGGGCATCGGCGGCACAAAGGCGGCCACTGGCTCGGGGGCCGGTTCGGGTTCAACGGGTGCGCGCAACCATTCCGGTGTTTCAGTCGGACGGGATTCGGGTTGGGTGAGCATTTCCTCTGCTTTACCGCCCTGTTGCATGGCGAGCGACTCCAGCCAGGCAAAGGCATCCTCATCGGATGTGGCGGGTTGGGCAACGGGCACCACTGGCTCGGGGGCCGGTTCGGGCGTGGGCGGCACGACAGCGGCCACTGGCTCAGGGGCTGGTTCGG
Organism: Chloroflexota bacterium; assembly: GCA_016213135.1. Lineage (GTDB taxonomy): Bacteria > Chloroflexota > Anaerolineae > Anaerolineales > VGOW01 > VGOW01. The sequence continues at coordinate 52,636 of JACRBQ010000093.1, forward strand.
GTTCAACGGGTGCGCGCAGCCATTCCGGTGTTTCGGTTGGAAGGGCTTCGTCTTCCGCTTTTGCGCCTTGATGCACTGTCAAAGACTCCAGCCAGGCAAAGGCATCCTCTTCGGATGTGGCAGGTTGGGCGGCAGGCGGCACGCCGGGTTCTTCCGGACTGCGCAGCCAGGTGGGGATGGTTTCTTCGGCAGCGGGGGGCGCGGGAGGCTGAACCGCCTCGGCGGGCGCGCGCAGCCAATCGGGCAAGCCGGGTTCGGCCGGGGCTTGCGGTGCCGGTGCAGTTGGAAGGGTCTCCTCCGGGGCGCGCAGCCAGTCGGGCAGTGCATCGGCTGACGAGAGCGCCGGTTCCGGCGCGGGTAAGGCGGGAGTTTCTTCAGGCTCCACCGGGGTGCGCAGCCAGTCCGGCAGTTCGGCGAGGGGCGACGGGGCGGCAGCCTCGGCGGACGGCACAGGAGGCATTGCTGCCGGGCGCAGCCAATCAGGCGAGGCCGTGGGTCGGTGCTGGGGTTTGGTGAGCAGTTCTTCGGGCTTAGCCCCCTGCCCGGCGGCCAACGACTCCAGCCACGCCAATGCTTGCGCGTCGTCCATGGGTGGCAAGGGGGCGGCCTCTTGCGGGTGCGCGAGCCACTCGGGGATTTCTTCGGCGGCGGGCGCGGCGGGTGCGGCCGTTTGGTTGAGGTCAGCCATAGTGGGCTGGCCCATCCATTCGGGGAATTCGGCGCGGGCCGGGGTCTCTTCGACTGGGCGCATCCATGCGGGCAATTCGTCAGGGGCAGCCGCCTCGGGAGCGCTCGGCTCGGCAGGCTCGTCGGAGCGCACGTGCTGCGGCAGTATGCCGGTATCGAGGTCGGCGGCAAACTCATCTGTGGGCATCCTCGACGGAGCGGCTGCATCAAGGGCTTCCGGCGACAGTTGTTCGGCAACGGCGGGTGGCTTCAGCCAGTCTGGCAGTTCGCCCGGCGCAGCAGGCTCAGCGGGCTGTTGGGGCGATTCGCGAATCGCCCGTTCCAGGAGCCCGTCGGGCAAATCCATGGCGGGTTCCGCCGAGGGCTGGTCGAGTGCGGCGGTTTGCGCCAGTTGCTCAACCGGCGCAGGCCTGGCCGGTTTCTGCCAGTCGGGCGATTCGGCGGCAGGCTCGGCCGTCGCGGGTTCGGGCGCGGCGGCCGGGGCGGGTTTAAGCCAATCGGGCAGATCGGCGTCCGGTTCCGAAATATCGGTCAGCCAATCAGGCTGTTGCGTTTCGTCGGGCGGCGGCACGGGCCGGCTTGGAGCAGGGGGGGCCAACTCGGCGGCAGGGGTGATAGTCGAGAGCCACGCCAGGTCTTCATCGGATGGAGAGGGCTGGAGGGCAGGAGCCTCGGCCGGCTTGGGAGGCTGTGTGGCTTTGAGCCAGTCGGGCAGATCGGCGGGAGCGAGGCTGCCCGTGTCTGGCTGAGGGGCTTCACCAGGCTTGAGCCAGGCCATATCCTCTTCCGGAGGCAACGCCGGCGCAGGCTTCGTCCGGCTCTTGCCGAGCATGGTGGGCGCGCTGGCGGCCGGAGGCGGCGGTGCGGGCGCCTGGCTCTCGGGTTTAGCAGGGATGGCCGCATCGGCGGCGGGGGCCGAGGGCTTGCTTTTGAGGAAATTGACCACCGTGTCGGTGGGGCTGCCTTGCAGAGATTTGAGCCAGTCGGGCAGGTCGGCATCGGCCAACGGCTCGGGGGCCTTCGGTGGCTGTTCCTTGACAGGCTCACTCGAACCGGGGACTTCGGCGGCGGGCGCGGCAGGCGCGGCAGGCGCAACCGGTGCGGCGGGGGTCTTGGGTTTGCTTCTGAGGAATTTGCCGACGGTATCGGTAGGGCTGCCTTCCAGCGATTTGAGCCAATCCGGCAACGCGGCTATAGCCGCGTCGCTCGCGGAGGTCGGCGCTTCTGGCGCTGGTGATGGAGGCGCGGCGGGAGGCGGCCCCACGAACGGTTTGGTGACGGGCTTTGCCGGCTGAGTAGACGATGGAAAAGGCCCCGTCAGTGGCCCGGTGGGTTTGCTTTTGAGGAAATCGGCCACGGCATCGCCCGAGGTATCGGGGCCAATGTCTTTGAGCCAGTCGGGGACTTCGTCGGACACTTTCGGGGTTTCGGCAAAGGGCTTGGTGACAGGCCGGGCCGGCAGAGTAGTTGCAGGCGGTGGCGGCGGCGGAGGTAGCTCGTCGCTGCCCATGTCCTTGAGCCAGTCGGGCAGTTGTCCGGCGAGGGCAGCAACCACCGAGTCGCCGGCCGACGAAGTGGCGGGCGCTGACTTCTCCATCCAGTCGGGCGGAGGGGGGGCAGAAGGCGAAGGCGGTTTGAGTTTACCAGTGGCCTTCTTGAAGGCAGGCTTGAGCCAGTCGGGCACTTCGGCGCTGGCTAACGGCGCGGCCTCGGCAGGGGCTTCATCCCCGGTGGCGGGGTTCGATTCGGCGCTGTCGAGCGGCGTGGACGGATCGCGCGGCGCCCAACCGGCAGAGGCCATCCAATCCGGGATTTCGGCCGCCGGGGCGGCAGGCGTGCCCTGCACGCTGAAAGGCTCCGTGCCCGCGGAAGCGCCCACGTCTTTCATCCAGTCGGGGGTGTCGGAGGCGGCGGGCTGAGGCGACGATGGCGCAGAGGCTGCTCCGGCGAGAGGGGCCGTGCCGGCGGCCATTGCGCCGCCGGGTTCGGACACCCAATCTGGTAATGCGGTTTGGGGCGAGGCAAACAAGTCGGGTTCGGCAGGCTGCGCAGCCGGAGCCGCGGCCCCGTCCAACAAATCCTTGAGCCATCCGGTATCGGGCGCGGACGGGGCGGCGGGTTGCGCGGGCGCGGGCGGTTCGTCGCGCAACGAGTTCAGCCAATCGGTGCCGCCCGGTACGGGAGCGGGCGCTGCAAACGGGCCGGTGCCGGCCACCGCGGGCGACGCGGCGCCTTCGAGGCCGCTGAGCCAATCGGGCACCTGGGCGGATTGCGCACTGGCCTGCGGTTTCTCAAACTCGACACCAATGGACTGCATCCATGCCGGGCGGGAAGTGTCGGCGGCGAGGTCGGGCGCAGAGTAGTCGAGGCGCGGCAGGCGAATGTTGTCGGCGGGCACATTGGATGCGCCCTCCCCATTTTCCGACGGATCGGCATACGCTTCGTAGGGGTCGAGGTCCTGCAAGCGCTGGCGGTAGGGCTGGGCTTCGGTGGTCTGGCCGCTGGTGAGCCAGACATCGGCCATGATGCGGTTGGCATCGCGGCAGTAGGGCAATACTTCCAGAATCCTGGAGGCGGCTTCGGCGGCTTCGGGCTGCTGGCGGGCGTGCCACAGGGTTTGGGCCAGCAGCACTTTGAGATCGAGGCGATCGGGGTCGGCGGCTAGGGCGGCGCGCAACTCGGCAATGGCTTGGGCATAAAGGCTGCCTTTCTCGTACAGCCTTGCCAGCGCGGCGCGGGTGAGGCGCACAGTGGACGGCTCGGTGCCGTCGCGGCGGCCGTAGAGGCGGCGCAGTTCTTCCTGGATAGGCCCGTTGGCGGGCTGGGCCTCGAAGGCGCGCTCCATATGCCAGATGGCGGCATCGGTGCTGCCCTCATCCTCGCGGACGATGGACATGCCCACGTGGGCGACGAAGTCGTCGGGGACACTGGACAGCACGCGCTGGAACACGTCGGCGGCGTCGAGGTGGCGGCTCTTTTCCAGCAGGGCTTTAGCCAGCAGGCGATAGGCGCCCAGGTGTTTGGGGAAAATGGTGAGGATGTGTTTGGCGTGCGCTATCGCTTCGTCGGTTTGGTTGCCATCAATCAAACGGTCGATTTCTTCAAGGTAGGCGCGCAGAGAAATTTCAGACATAGTGACCTTCCACATTCTGTATTTTGCACAGAATAGGGTTTTGTGCAAGTGGGCATTTTGGCCGCAGCACCGCAGCGCCTATAACCCGTGCAGGTGACGCACCTGGTCGAGCATCGGCCCGGCGACCGATTCGGGGCGCGGGGCCGGGCCGAGGGGGTCCTCCACGGGAAGACCCAGCGCCCCCCGGATGGTGTTGGCCACCCCGTGTGACAGGGCCGGGAGGTCGTATCCGCCTTCGAGCACGAATACGATTCTCCCACCGCAGTGTCGCTTCGCGATGGCGGCCAGTTGGCCGGCGAGGGCGTGGTATCCGGCGCACGAAAGCTGCAGGCCGGCGAGGGGATCGCGCCAGTGGGCATCGTATCCGGCGGAAACGAGAAGCAGTTCCGGCTGAAAACGGTCGGCGGCAGGCCAAAGGATGTCGGCGGCGATGCGGCCAAAGGTGGCGTCGCCGGCCCCGGCAGCGAGCGGCACGTTCACAGTATATCCCCTCCCTGCCCCTGCGCCCACTTCATCGGCGCGGCCCGTGCCGGGGTAGATGCCCCATTGGTGGGTGGAGATGAACAGGACGGACGGGTCGGAATAGAACGCGTCCTGAGTGCCGTTGCCGTGATGCACGTCGAAATCCACGATCATGATCCGCGAGAGGCCGCGCTGTTGAGCGTGACGGGCGGCGAGGGCTACGTTGTTGAAGAGGCAGAAGCCCATGGCGTGGCCGGGTGGGGCGTGGTGGCCCGGCGGGCGAATGAGGGCGAAGGAGGAGTGGAGGTGAGACGTGGGAGGTGGGAGGTGAGACGTGGGAGGTGGGAGGTGAGACGTGGGAGGTGGGAGGTGAGACGTGGGAGGTGGGAGGTGAGAGGCTTGCACTGCGGCAGGCTCGGGGAGGATCGATTGGACGGCGGCCATTGCGCCGGCAGCGGCGAGGGCGGCGCAGTGGAACGATTGCGGCGTGACGTAGGTGGGCGCGGTGTCGATGTATGCGGGCGCATCAGCCATCGCGGCGCGCAGCGCGTCGATGTAGTCGGGGTGATGCACGAGCGCAAGTTGCGAATCAGTGGCCGGAGAAAGTGCTGAGCGCTGAATGCTGAGTGCCGAGTGTTGAATGCTGTTGACGACGGCAAGAACGGCCGGAATGCGGGCGGCATTTTCGGGGTGCGTGGGATCGTTATGCTCCGGTGAGGGGACGGCGTAAATGTTCATTCCGGGAGCCTGCGCGCCTGATCCAATGAGATGGCAAGGGCCACGCCGCCGAGGATCAGCTCAAGGATTGGCGGCAGAATAAAGGCGATCAATGCGGCCACGCTCACGGCGACGATTTGCCACCGGTCCGGGGCCAGGCTGGCCACCAGCCCGATGCCGGCGGTGGCGATTTGCTGCGCGGGCGCAAAGACGGCAATGCCAAGCGCGAAGTTGAGGACGAAGGTGAGGGCAATGGCATTGGCGCTGGTGCGCGAAAGCGCCGAGCCGAGCAATCCCAGGGCGGTGTTGTAAAGCACGCTGGCCGCCAGTTCCACGACGAAGTATCCCAGCCCGAACAATGCGACGGGGACGAGGCCGATGAGCAGCGCCGTTTGCACGGCACGGGTGAAGGCCGGATCGAGCTGCGGGGCCACCATAAGGGCCATGCCCGCGGCAACCGCCGTGCCGATAATCCCCACCACCCGCAAGCCCAGCACGAGCAGGATGGGCCGGCGCAACCACAACCACAGGGCGGCCATTTTGGCGCGCACAATGTCGGGCACGGTGAGCGGGGTGAGGCGGATGAGCTCCCAGTTTTGGGTTTGGCGTTCGCGGGCGATGAGCGTGGCCGCGCCGATGTTCAAGATGAGGCTCAGCCCCCACGTGGCAAATCCGTGCAAGGCCCACAGACCGCCGATGAACCCCAGCCCGAGCGCCAGGGCCCAGGCCGCGGTGGTGTTCTCGCTGAGCGCAATCGGCAATCCGCTAAGGCCGCACAGCGCGGAGCAGCCCACAGGCAACAGGATAAGCAACACGGCCAACCATCGCCAGCGGCGGGTATAGCCATTCCACACGGCCAGCTCGCGGCGAACGATGGGGTGCGAGGGCGAGGCCCACGCCGGGAGGTTCATCCCTCGCCCGGCCCCATGCCGATGAGAGCCAGCCACCCCTGGCCGTAAGCGGCCACGAACGCGCTCAGTTCCGTGCGGCTGAGGGCGCGGGCCTTGCCGGTGGAGAGCAGTATCCAGCGGTTGGGGCTGATCGCCGGAGGCCGCTGGCGACCGGCCAATGCTTTGGCGATGAGGTCGCGCTCCTTTGGCGTGGAGAGGGGAATGCGCAGGGTGCGGGTGCTCAACTCATCCACTGCTTCGCCGCAATGGGTGCAAAAATATTCCAGACCGGATTGCCGCACCTGGGCTTCTGTGCGTTCGCCGCAATTGGGGCAGAGATAGATTTTGGCCATCGGTGACACAAGTATAGCGCAAATAGAAAGAGCGCCTGGTTCGGATTGCGGAATGCGGATTGCGGAAGTACAATGTCTCCAATGGAGGAGACTCGAAATGCTCAAAGTCCAAGGTGTTTATGACGGCACGAGTGTGATTCTGCTTGAGCCGGTCACCTGGTCGCCTGACACAAAAGTGGAAGTCTTGATTCCCGACACTCCCGGTGATGCCGAGCAGGCCTATTGGCGGCGCATCGTTGAATTGGGGCTGTTGAAGGAGTTTCGCCCCCGGCCAGTGTCCCCCGGGACATTCACGCCGGTGCAGATCGGCGGGCTGCCCCTATCGCAGACGATTCTAGACGAGCGGCGCTAATGGCGCATCACTACTTTGACAGCAGCGCGCTGGTCAAGCGCAGCATCCGTAAGCAATTCTCCGCAATCCGAAATTCGCGATCTGCAACCCCAAATCGCTGCGCCGTCTCGACTCTGCTCCTCCCTCGCTGCTTCGCCTAGTAGTTCACCAAATTTGGATCGCATAGTCGTAGCCTAGCCCCTTGTGGGCGGCGCACGCGCACAAGGCGCTAAACTACACAGCGTTCTAACATTGGCGGACTACTAGTACATGGCCGCAGGCTCTCAGGGCGCATAAGGGGCGGCTACACCTCGCCGATCGTTTGCAGAAACACTTCCACGACACCCGGATCGAAATGCGCGCCGGCCAGCGATCGAATATGCTCACGCACAGTGTCTTCGGGCCAGCCTGGCCGATACGGACGGTCGGAGCGCAAAGCGTCGTATACGTCCACCACGGCGAAGAGGCGCGCCGCCAGCGGAATCTGTTCGCCTTTGAGGCCGTGCGGGTAGCCCGTGCCGTCCCATTTCTCGTGATGGCAGTAAGGAATGTCGAGCGCCAGGCGCAGGTAGTTGATCGGCGCGAGCATGTCGTAAGCCAACTGCGGGTGCTGGCGCATAAGCACCCATTCGTCGTCGGTCAGTTTGTCCGGTTTGAGCAGGATGCTATCCGGCACGCCCATCTTGCCGATGTCGTGCAGGAGCGCGCCCCGGCGAACATGCACCAGTTCCACTTCGCCGAGGCCCATCGCCCGCGCCAGCCGCTCGGTCATTTCGGTGACGCGCAGGGTGTGGCCTTCGGTCTCACGGTCGCGCAGGTCGAGGGCGTGCGACCAGCCCTCGATAGTGGCGTCGTAGGCCAGCGAGAGTTCGACGTTGGAGCGTTGCAAATTGTCGAAGAGTTGCGCGTTGTCAATGGCAATGGCCGCCTGCCCGGCCAGCGTTTCGAGGAAGTTCAACCACGCCGAGTCGCCGTCCAGCGGCGCGCGGTGGAACACTTCGAGCACGCCTTTCACCTGCCCTTTGGCGATGAGCGGCACGCCGTAATAAGCCACAAAGCCCTCAGCCGAAAAGTAGGGCGAACACAGAAAATCGGTCTTTCTTCCGCGCAGGTCTGGGATGTGGACGAGTTTCCGTTCCAGCGCGGCGCGCCCGGCATTCCCCTCGCCCAACCGCAATCTGGTATTCCTCAGGGCCTCTGTGCGGAGGCCGCGCCCGGCGGCGTACTCCAGCGCTTGCAGGTGCGGGTTGAATAACAGCACGCTGGCGGCGTCCACTTTCAGTTGACTGGTTAAGTGCTCCAGCAGGACGTTGAGAGTCATGCGCAAATCCATGCTGGCGGCGATGGCCTGGTCAATGCCGTGCAAGGCCTGCAATTGATCGAGTTGGCTCACGGTCTCTTCGTACAGGCGCATGCGGTGCAGGGCGGCCCCGGCCATCTCGGCCAGCGATTCGAGCAGTCTCACTTGCTCAGTTGTGATTTGACGCGGGAGCGCCGCGGAGACGAACAGCACGCCGATCGTGACCGCGCCGGAGCGGATGGGCACGCACGCGCCGCCCCAGCCCAAAGGGATTTGCTCACGAGTCGTGGCGCGGGCCGCCGGGTCTTTCTGGAATTCAACGGAGACGTGCGCTTGCCCGCCGGCAAAGACTGCCCCGGCGATGCCCTCGCCGGGCTTAATCGGGGTTTCGTTCAATTGCTGGAACCAGCCGCGGGCAACGGCAGCGCGCAGTTCGTCGCTGTCTGAATCATAGAGCCAGATGACGCCGGCCCCCGTTTCCGTCACGGCCAGCGTTTCGTCCAGCAGAACGGGCAGGGCTTCGTCGCGGGTCTGCGCCGCGCGCAGGGCGGCGGAGACGGTGTGCAAGGCTTCGAGTTCGGCCAGTCGCAGGCGCAGTTCTTCCTCCGCCCGTTTGCGTTCGGTAATGTCGCGCACGAGCATGGAAACGGTTCTATAATGACCCTCGGCGGTGAGAATGGGGCTTATTCGCGCCACGAACCAGCGTTGCCCGCCAATGACTTCGAGCGGATATTCAATGTTCTCGGTCTGGCCGCTCGCCAACACGTGCTTGACTGCCTCGGCAAACGGGCGGCCATTTTCTTCACCCAGCATTTCCACGATGCGCCGTCCGAACACTTCGGCTTTGGGCCGGGCGAGCAAACTCTCGTTGCTGGTCCAAACATTGAGATACGTTCCCTCTTCGTCAAACTCGAAGACTATGTCATCGAGCGAGGTCACCAAAGCCCGCATTTGGCGCTCGGATTCGAGAACAGTCGCCTCGGCCCGCTTGCGCGCGGTGATGTCGCGCAACACGCCTCGCGTCCCCGCTACCTTGCCGTCCTCCATGATTGGGAGAGGTTTGACTTCGACAACCGCGTTCGTTCCATCAACGCGCACGACCTCGACGGTTGTCACTTCAGGGGACTGCCCGGTCTTCATGGCCTGCCTGAAGTACCCGGCAACTTCATTCAACATGGATGGCGCAACAAACTCCATGAAGTTTCTGCCCATCAGCTGATCGGGATATTCGAAGCCCATCATGCGGGCGAGGGCCGGGTTGGCAAAAGTCAGTGCCCCACGATCATCGGTCATGAAAATTCCGTCGCTTATCTCCGTAACCAGACCGCGATATTTTTCTTCGCTTTCGCGCAACGCCTCCTCCGCCCGCTTGTGCTCGGTGACTTCGCGAACGATGGCGATATACAACTTGCGCCTACCAAGTTCAATCTGTGAAATGGAAACTTCGCTTGGAAACGCCTCGCCGTCGGCGCGTAAACAAGTTAGCGCCAATGCGGATGTTTCCATCGAGCGTTTCGTTATGTCGGACTCGCCAAAGTCACGCACGAATTTTAGATGATCCGGGCGAAGGTTTTCGGGCATAAACCGAAGAATCGAATGACCGATCGCCTCGCCCGCCGGACACTTGTATATGCGCTCTGCGGCGGGGTTGAAGATAACAACGCGTTGATCCTCGTCAGTGACGATGATCGCATCCATCGCCGAGGACAGAATTTCAGACAATTGTGTCTGGCTTTCGCGCCGGGCAAATTCAGCTTGTTTGCGCTCGGTAATGTCGTGCGCCATGCCGCGCACAAGGGGAACAGCCACGCCCTCGGTTCGCAGAGTGTTGTCGTATTCCCAGTAACGAGTTTCGCCGCCGGCAGTTTGGATCTGCATGATCCCGCTCGCCTGACCCGTGGCCCGGATTTTTTTCAGATACGCGCCGAAGGTGTGACGCACGTCGGGCACAAGCAGGTCGGTCAGATTCATGTGCAGCAAGGCTTCGCGCGGATACCCGGTGAGCCGGACCGCCGCCTCGTTCACGGAGAGCAGTTTCCCGTCGAGGTCGTGAGTGCAAATCAAGTCCTGGCTGTTTTCAACCAGATCATGGTAACGGTTTTCGCTTTCGCGCAACGCTTCCGCCGCCCGCTTGCGTTCGGTGATGTCCTCGCCGATACTGGTTGTTCCAATAACGTGCCCTTCAGTGTCCCGCAAGATGGTGTTGCTCCACGAGACCAACCGGCGCTCGCCGGAAGCCGTGAGAATATCGTTTTCAAAGTGGGGAAAGATCGTGTCCTGCTTTATACTTGTCCTGAATCTATCTTCGAGATGCAATTCGGGAGGGACAAATAGCGCGAACCAGTTCTGTCCGAGCACATCCGCCCACTTGCGCTCGGTAAGGCGGAGCAGGTGATCGTTGCAAAAAACTATACGGCCTTCAACGTCGAGCATGACGGCAATCAAATCAACGTTCTCAAGCATTTCTCGGAATCGCCGCTCGCTTTCGCGCAATTTTTCTTCCGCCTGCTTGCGTTCGGCCAGTTCCTGCGCCGCCCGTTGGTTCAGGTCGCTCATTCGGCCCACCACCCCGCCGGCAAAAAACAGAAGAACTGTTCCCGAAGCGCCGCCTGCAGGATCGGTCATTACCGTCCACCCCGGCATGCCGGCAATATTCAATAACAAGACGTTCAGAGGAACGCACAGCGCCCCGGCCAGCAGGCCGCCCCGCATTCCTTGCAACCTTCCCGCTATAACCACCGGTAACAAGGCCAGCGAGACCACTGCCGGCCCCATGAGAGGGTTGAGCGCAAAGAAGGCCAGCGCGTAAAGGGCGAAAGCAACCACCACGACAGCCATCCGCGCCTGGCGTGACCGGAGGGTGAGGCGTTTTGCCCAAGCCCTGCCTGATTCGGCACTACCGGACTTGTTGCGAATGTTGTTTTGGCTCATAACTCTATCCTCGTTGCGCCGCATTTTATGAGTGTAGGTGGCATCACTCTGCACCGCTGTTCACTTTCAAAAACGCCTCAGCCCCCAGCCGATGCCCCGACGCCGAGGCTGATTAAGGCGGGGACGAAGGCGATAAGCGCGACGACGATCTCGAAGCCGATCCTTGAAGTCTGGCGCGGTGCTGATGAGTTTGCGTAGAATTAGAACAAATTTTCGGGGGGGGGGGGGGGTAAAACGAGCGTGGCTGAAGCGCGAATTGAAATTGCATTGGGGGGACACGGTTTCTTGAGTCGGGCTGATAAGACTATCTCATCCTTCCATAGGTCTTGATGCTATGCCAGCGTAGATCAAAATGATGCGCCACGCAATAGACACTGGTGTGGGTTTTACTGGACTTTATCCATTTCAAGGTGCATAGCAGACAGTATCCAACAGCCCATTGAAGAGGGCGCTGGGAATTGCGAGAGATGGCGTTTGCAGGGGTGAGTTCACGAATTTCACGGATGTCCACAGATGGTGTCGGACGAGC
>JACRBQ010000096.1 GCA_016213135.1 Chloroflexota bacterium
GATCGGCGAATACTTCCATGAGGCCCAGCACGTGGGTGGCGGCCACCAGCGGCAAGGCCAGCATGGCCTGCCAGCCATTGGCCCGCAGCAACTCCGCTTCCGCCGGCTCGGCGCTTGAGGCATCGAGCCGCACGGAGAACGACTCGCGGTTAGCCAACATGCGGCGGCGGGCCGGATAGTTCGCCAGCAAATAGGGCGCGGCCATAAAGGGCGGGGTGGCGCCGGTGGTGAACTCTGCGACTCGAACCACCAGCCCCGAAGCGGGATCCAAATCCGAGATGGTGCAGGCCACCGCCCCCATGGCCTCGGCGATTTTTTGCGCCACGGTGTGCAGCGTGATCGACAGGTCGAGCGACGAGGTGATGGCCGCGCTGCTATCGTAGAGCAGCGATTGCTCGCGCAGACGATCCTGCACTTGCCGGTACAGCCGGGCGTTGTCGATGGCTACCGCCGCCTGCGCCGTCAGTTGAGAGATGAAGCGGGCGTCGTCTTCGGAGAACGCGGCCAGCGCCGGCGACTCGAGCGTAATCACGCCGAGCGTGCGGCCCTCGCTGCGGATGGGGACGCTGAGCTGCGAGAGGGTGTTGTGGGTGGCGTCGGCGTAGTCCGGGTCCTCGCGCACATCGGGCACCAGCCGCGCCTCGCCGGCCTGCTGAACGCGCGCCGAGATGGAGTGGTTGGTCACCGCCATGAAACGCGCAAAATCGGGGGGATAGCCGCGCGAGGCCACCACCGCCAGCACGCCCTTTTCGGCGTTAAGCAAGTGCAGGCTGCTGACCGCCGCGCCGGTAAACTCCATGGCCCGATCCAGAATCACGTTGAAGAGCCGTTCGGAGTCCAGCGTCGACGACAGTTCGCGGCTGATGGCCTCCAGCGCTTGCAGTTGCTCCACGCGCCGGGCCAGGGCCTGATCGGTGCGCGCATACAACCGGGCATTGGCAACGGCCAGCGCCGCTTGCGCCGCAAACGTTTTGAGCAAATCGATTTCCGCGCCGCGGAAGCGATGCGACCCGGCGAAGTACACGGCAAGGAGGCCGATCATCTCGCCCTGAGCCTGCAGCGGCAGTTCGGCGTACGAGCCAAAGCCTTCCGTTTGCGCCAGTTCGGCAATGTCGGCGGGGATGCGGGTGGTCTGCACATCGGGCACCACCACGGGCAGCGCCGTGGTCACCGCCTTCACCCGGTTGGCGTTATCCATGGTGAGCGTGCGCGAGGCCGACAGGAAGGCTTCGGTGAGGCCTTTGGCTCGCGCCAGCACCAGCGTTTGCCGATCTTCGGTAAGCAGGAAGATGGCCGACTTTTGCGCGCTGAACACCCTGATAACCGACGAGCACACCAATTCCAGCACCCGCTCCGGGTCGAGCGAGGCGGCCATGGCCGTGGAGATTTCGGTGAGGGTGCTCAGTTCGGCGGCGCGGCGGCGGGTCTGCCCGAACATCTGGGCATTTTCGATAGCCACGCCCGCTTGCGCCGCCACTGTGCTGAGGAAGGTCGCCGCTTCGATGGGGATTTTGCCGCCGGGGGTATAGGACAGAACCGCCAGACACCCGATGGCGCGCTCACTGCTGAGCAACGGCACGCCCATCCAGGCCACCGGCTGATTATCCCCCGGCTCCAGCCCGAGTCGCTGAATGGTGGCCGGCACGTCGTAGGGCACCAGCAACGGGGCCGAGGTGCGAATGACGTAGTCGGTGAGTCGTTTGGCAAACGGCCGGGCGGGCCAGTGGGTGCGTTCGCCCTCTTTGATGGCAATGGGGAAATAAATAGTATCGGTTTCGAGATCGTGCAGGGCAATATAGAAGTTTTGCACGCCCAGCAGGGAGGCCACTTGCAGGTAAATCGTTTCCAACAGCGAGTCGAGGTCCAGGCTGAAGCGCATGGCCTGGCTCACTTTGTTGATCCGCGTAAGCTCGTGCAGGCGTTTTTCGGCGTTGACCCGCGCCCAGCCAAAGGAATAGAACACTACCGTAATAATGGCGATTAGCCCGGCGAGGGAAGTGTAAAGGAAGAATCCGAGCGTGCTGTGCAACAGCGCCCCGTATACGGCAAAGGGCACGGGGAGCAATTCGAGAATGACGTGGCCGCCCCGGTTGAGGCGGATATTCCGGATGAGGGTGTCGCGGCGGAGACGAATATCAATGAAGAGCAGGGCATTGAAACCGAGAAAGAAGCCGAGGACGTAGCCCAGCAGCCCAATGCTGTTGGCCGCAGAGAACTCGCTAAACGGCAGCCGGCCGCCGAACGCGAGATAGCCAAGCAGCGCCGCCAGCAGGCCGAACACTTGCTGGGCAATATCCAGCCCCAGCAGGCCCAGGCGCTCGCCCCACGGCACGTCGCGGTAACTGGGGCCGCGCGGCCACAGGCTGCGCACGGTGTCGCCCAGCAGCACGCCCAACGCCACCACGGCAATAGCCCACGTGGGATCGTAAATGAGAACGGCCGTCAACCCGGCCAGGTGAACCAGCGATCCCTCGCCCACCGGCAGGGGGATGGCGAAGTTCACCATGAAGATGGTGAGCGCCAGCGTGAGCACAATCTCGGCCCAGCCCGGCCAGCCCGTGCGCGCCTCGGGCGGCAGGAGGAACGCCGCCGCCAACAGCGCGAGCAACGAGGCAATGCCCAACGCGATACGAACGATGTTGCGACTACGATAGGCGCTCATGCATCACATCGATTGCAAAAGGAATTCGCTCATGGAGAGGCCGTCGGGGTGACCGTGGCCCTGGGGGCAGTGCCGCCCTGCTCCTTGAGCAGTAGGGCCGCCGCCGACTGCTCCCGTTCGCGGTCGGGCACGTTGAGAAGCAAAAGCGCATTCAGGTCGGCAGTGGCTTTGCTGCTGCTGTCGGCGCCTTCGTAAGCCAGGCTGCGCTGATACAAGGCATCGAAAGTTTGCTCGTCCGAGTCGGCGCGGTCAAGCGCCTTGCCCAGGCTGAGGATGGCCGCCGCGTAGTCTTTGGCGCCCACCTGGGCCGCGCCCAGCCAGTAGTGCGTGTCGAATTGAGTCGGGTCGCCGTTCACCGCTTTCTGGAATTGGATTGCCGCCGACGGGTAATCGCCGACGAAATAATAAGCCTGACCGATCTGCAGCCAATAGCGAGTGGCAACGCCCAAAGCCAGCGCGGCATCGAAATCCTTGCCGGCCAGATCGGGGTTGCCCAGGATGAGTTCGGCGCGGCCCCGGGCGATCAGCGCCTCGCGCGGATCATCCGGTTTGAGATCGATGGCGCGGTTGAGGCTGGTGAGGGCCGCAATCACGTTGCCCTGGCCGAGGTAAACCTGCCCGGAACTGGCCCACGCCTCGGCATCACCGGGGCGATAGGCCAAATAGAGGTCGAGGGATTCCAGCGCGTCGGCGTGGCGACCCGCGGCCACGTCCACCGAGGCTTTCACCCGGTACACGTCGAGGGCAGTTGGATCCACGCTCAAAGCCAGGTCAATAGTTGCGATCGCGTCATCCCACCACCCGGCGTTGGCGTATTGCTCGGCCAGCCGCCACAGCACCACTACATTATGGGGCGCAAGCATTTGCCCGGCCTCCAACTCGCGGATGGCGGCGGAGGTGTTGCGGCGGCTGCCGTAGAAGATGGCGCGCTGAATGTAAGGCTCCACCCATTGAGGCGCGAGCGCGGCGGCCTTGTCGTAATCGAGCAATGGGTTGCCGCCGAGGCCGAAGTTGGCCTGGCCGCGCCCCAACGCGGCCGGCGCAAAACCGGGGTTGAGGCGCAGCGCCGAGGCAAACGCGCCGGAGGCTTTGTTGTAATCCATTTGCTGCAAATACACTTCGCCCAAAAGATAATGGGCCGAGTAGTTGGCGGGGTTCTGCGCGAGGGCATCGTTGAGCAGCGATATGGCCTGTGCCATGTCGCCCGACCGGTAGGCGCTCTCTCCGCGCGAGTAGGATTCTTCGGGAAAGAACGGGAGGGTGAAAGGCTCCGGGGTGGCGGTGAAGGACACGCCCAGTTTCACCGCCAACGGTGTGAGGTTGGTCCCCACGACGGGAACGGCCGTGACGAACGGGGTGTGGGTAGGAACCTGGGTTCGCGTGGGCGTATGGGTGGCCGTGGGCGGCGCCGACGTGGGCGGGATAATGGAAGCCAGCCGCTGCCGTTCCTTGAAATAGTTGACCCCGACCAAGCCGACGGCCACAAGAACGATCAGCGCCAGGGCGGCGATGACGAGGTTCTCAAGGCGGCGGCTGCGGCGGAAGGCCAGGCCCCGGCGCTGCGATTGCGGCCTGGCCCGGGCCTGCAATGTAACGCCCACCACGTCGATATCCAGATCGCCGCGCATGTCGGGCGGGAGCGCGCCGAGCAGAGCCAGCCCGCGCTTGGCGGTTTTGCCGGCCGGGTTGAGCTTGACGACGTTGTTGAGGCAGAATACGCGCTCGCGATCGGATTCGACGACGGCGCTCATCCACAGCCAGGCTTCCTCGATTCGCTGGTCGTGGCGCAGCAGGCGGGTGAAAAGGTCGCGCGCTTTGGCGCGTTCGCCGCGGCGGGCGGCGGTGATGCCCTCGGCAAGCAGATCGGAGTTGGCGGGCGCAGATGCCATAGAGCGAAAGTGTAGCACGGATTGGAGGGTGGGACAATGCGGCGCGAAGGCGCTGGCAACGGATTTCAGAGCGGTATTTTATTTAAGGCGGTTCCCGATGGTAGTAGGCACGGGTTACCGATGGCTATGAATCGGTTGGCAAGGGGTGTAGAATTGCCAAAGCGGGGGTGGAAAGGGAATGTAGCACAACATGGGATGGGAAAACCGAGGTAACAAGAAGTATTATTATGTCAAGTATAGGCAAGATGGGCAAGTAGTCTCACTGTATACTGGCGCAGGGCGCGTGGCTGAGGCGCTGGCCGCCAAGGCGGCAAGCAAACGGCAGCAACAGAGAGATGCCGAAGAGGCATGGGCCGAGTACAAGAAGGTTGGAGCGCTGCTGGACGATATTCAGAGGTTGACGCAGGCCCTGACGCAGGCCACATTGTTGGCCGAAGGGTATCATACTCACCGCGGCCAATGGAGGAAGAAGCGAGATGACAAAACCCATAAGGAGAAGAAAAGACCAAGAAGCGGAGCGGGTGCGGGCATTGGTGAAGAAAACCGACCTTGAGAAGCCAACGCGACAGGAGCGGGCGGCTTTGATGGAGGCGTTGAAGAAGGACGAAGCGTTGTGGCGCAAGACGAGCGACATGAACTCCATGGCCCAACGGCTGTTGTTGAACAAGTTTCCGGCCCAGACGGGCGAGGCGATTCGGATACGACTGGAGACGATGCAACACGACCTGGGCTACGCCGAATCGCCGGCGCTGGAACACCTGCTCATCGAGCAGGTGGTGACCTGCTGGCTGAATTTTGAATTCATCCAAATGGGTTATGCGGCAGCGCTGAGCAGCTCCACCGATATGGCAAGCGCCAATCGTTGGGAGAGACTGATCGCGACGGCGCAAGGGCGATATCTACGGGCCATTGAGGCGTTGGCCGGGGTGCGGCGGCGGCTGAGGCCGATGGCGATGCAGGTGAATATTGGAGCGCAACAGGTAAACGTGATGGGGAAGACCGAGGCGCTCGAAGGGCAGTAAGAACGCGAACATTCGGCAAGACCCGCCGGGTCTAGCCGCCCTTCAACTATGATAGCCTTCCCAAGACCTGCCGGGTCTGGCTGTCCTTCAACCATGATGGCCTTCCCAAGACCTGCCGGGTCTGGCCGCCCTTCAACCATGATCGCCTTCCCAAGACCTGCCGGGTCTGGCCGCCCTTCAACCATGATAGTTTGAAACAAGACCCGGCAGGTCTGAACACGGCGCACAGATGCAGCCACATTGTAGACCCGTTCTGATGGAGTGCTCAACAAGATTTCAATCGACTTACTGCCTGTGTGTCCCAGCCAAGAAGGGTTGGGATTGGGCAGTGGGCGTGGGCGGAGGAATTGGCAAAAACCGCCAATGTCTTCACTCTTCCTCGGAGCGGCGTGCCGCCTTTTCTCTCTCCCTCAAAACGATGGAAGGGGTCGAGGGTAACGGGTGAAGTCTTTGTCACCCCTCGGGCTATACTGATCGGGCCGGCCTCGGCAAGCTGATCGCCCCCACCTCGGCCAACTGATCCGATCGGCCTCGGCAAACTGATCGGGGCGGCCTCGGCAAGCTGATCCGCTGGCAGTGAGTCTCTCCTAGCTGCGGTATCCTCACAGAAATTTATTCCTGA
>JACRBQ010000094.1 GCA_016213135.1 Chloroflexota bacterium
TCACGGCGACCACATCGCCGCCGATCCCCGCCGGCCACCCACGGCGTTTGTTCCTCCCAACCTGCGGTTGATCGTCACCGCTCAACCCCTGCCGCCCGTAGAACTGCCCACGCCATCGCCGCAACACGCAACGCGACTCTCCATTCCGGCCATCGGCGTGGATGCGCCCGTTGTGCATGGCGTGGAACCGGAGAATCTCAGGCTGGGTGTCGGGCATTATCAAGAGTCGGCCAACCCGGGCGAGCGCGGCAATCTTGTCTTTGCCGGGCACAACGACATCTACGGCGAGGTGTTTCGCTACCTCGCCGACTTGAAACCCGGCGACGAAGTGACCGTCTACACCGCCTCACAAAGCTATTGCTACGTGATTCGCGGTTGGCGGCTGGTGGAGCCGACTGAAGTCGCCGTGCTTGAGCCAACCGCCGACCCGACGATCACGCTGATCTCCTGCTATCCCTATTTGGTTGACACACAGCGCATCGTGGTTTACGGGGAACTGGTGGGAGGGTGAACCGGGAATCCAAAACGCCACGCGGTTCATCTGCATGGCGGCGGAATGCTCGTCGGCTGGATTGTCCCGCTTGGCATCCTTGCGCTGGTCATCGCCGGAGTCGTGTGGTTTGTCCGCTCACTTGCCGCGCCCGGCGGTCCGACGTTCGTCACCCTGTAGGGGCGAACCCTTGAAGACCTTCGGGGCCTCGCCCCCTTCGCTTCGCTACGGGGGTCCTTCGGAAGACCCCGAAGGTCTCTTGCGCTTATGGACAGTCCCACAACTGCATGCGCAGTCTTAAGAGGACCGTCTCCGCATCGACCCGTTCCGTGACGAGCGCATTGACTCTGGCCCTGTTCTCTTCCAATTGGCGCTCGAGCCTGGCAACTTCGGCGGACGCCGCGATCGCCTCGCCCCTAGTAGGTGAATTGGGCGCGAGCGCCAGCCCAAGCCTTTCGCGAGCCTGGGTGAGGTCGTCCTGAATCGCGAAGAACAGGAAGGTCAGAACATCCCTCTGCTGCTGCAGAGTCGCAACACGCCCCTCGGCGCTGGCGATGGCCGTGGCGAGGGCGGCGATGGGACCGGGCCGCACCGAAGCTGCCTGAGTTGGGAATACAGCCCTTCCAAGAATTGGGAAGCTTTCCCCTGGCTCCGGCCCCAGTTCTCGAAAAGAAGGACGTTCTCCTCTGCCGCTCGCAACAAATTCCGCCCAATGTTTCTCTGCTCGTTTAGTCTATTCCGTTCGGCCTAATCTTGCGCTGTATGTGGGCGACTCGTATCATCTAACTCTCTGAAGCGGTCATTCACCGGACCTAGCCATTGTTCAACCGCCTGTTGGAACTGTTGTTGCTGCTGTTGTAATTGCGCAACGGCCGCCTGATGCTGCTCTAGGAGTCTCGCCGCTTCTTCGCGGTCAGGGTTATTCCTTATTTGATTGACCGCCTGCAACTGGCGCGCCGCCTCCATGTCGACGACGAGTATGTCGTGATTCGCCAGGTCTTGAATTTCCCTTTCAGTGGCGGACGGTCCCAGAATGGCCTGCGCGATCGCCTCACTCAAATCACTTCTCTGACCCGGCCCCGACCCGTACGCGATGTCGCGCGGCAAGTAGATGGGTTCACCGTTGGCGTTGAGGATGCGCTTCTCATGACCATCGATGAAGTAAGAAGGGATGGGGGCGTCAGGATCGTCGGCGATGTAGTCGTGGGAATACCCAGTCTCAGGATCAGGAGGCCTCACAGTCAGGTCATCAGACCGGTTGAAATTGAAGTCCCCGCCATTGTACTGGCCGGTAAAACTGCCATTGCCCTGGTTGGTCAGCGTGAGGTTCTGGCCGTCGGTTGTCTGCAAGGGAATCGTCGCGCCCGGCGGGTAATTGGCATACATTCTCACAAGGTCAACCGGGATGTCCAAGATGTGGCGGCCGTCGTTGGTGTAGAGTTGCTGGATACCGGTGCCCCTTTGGACGAAGCCCTGAAGCGATCCCGGCGAGCTGTTGCGCACGCCGGTCTCGACAGGCGTGGGCACGCTGCTGGTCGTGGTGGTGCTGGTCGTAGTGGTGGTGCTACTACTGGTGCTCCCGCCGCCGGAACCGTGTTGGCAGAATTCGGTAAATCCCAACGCGCAACTCTCAGGATTGTAGGGTTGTTCGTGGCTGGCCAGCGCGCTCCCGGCCGGCCGGGAGCGGCGCGCGGGCCGTAAGGGATGTGGGCGTTGTCGCCGAAGTAGAGACGATCGGCGTGGGGGAACTGGGCGCGCACGGCGCGCAGGACGGAGAGGCCGCCGACGCCGGAGTCGAAGATACCAATCATAGGCCCACATTTTACCCGACCCCAAGGCATATGACCCGCGCATGACCTCCGGCACTACCGCATGTGACCCCGGCGCGAGTAGTCTGGCGGCAGTTTCACAAGTCAGTGGTCGCTCAACAAGCTTCTAACGGTTTCGTCAATCAGACAGTGAAGGCCAACCATGAATAAGCAAACAGCGCGAATTATGTTCGTCGTCGTGGCGGCCGCCCTCTTCGGGTTGATATTGACGGCCTGCGGCGGCAGGGACACTGCGCTCACCGTGCCCGCGGGCGCGCAGGCGGGCGACCTCACGCTCGAACCCTGCAAGTTCAAGTGGAATGCTGATGAGTACGAGGCGGACTGCGGCACGCTGATCGTGCCGGAGAACCGGGCGAAGGCTGATTCACGCTTGATCGCTTTGCCCGTCATGCGCGTGCGTGCCACTGGCGAGAGCATTACTGAACCAATCTTCTTCCTTAACGGTGGGCCGGGGGGAAGTAACATGGGACCCAAACCGCCAGCCCTGGGATTGGCGAACCACGACTTTGTCATGGCGGGTTATCGAGGCGTGGATGGCTCTGTCGTGCTGGATTGCCCGGAAGTTGAGCGAGCGAGAACGGGCGTGGGCGACGACCTGCTTAGCCCGGAATCGCGCGCCAACTTCGCGGGGGCCTGGGCTCAATGCGCTGCACGTCTGCAAGCCGAGGGGGTTGACCTGGATGGCTACACCATTCCCGAAGTCGTCGCCGACTTGGAGGCGGCTCGCGTGGGACTGGGCTACGAGCGGGTGAACTTGGCCAGCCTGAGTTACGGCACGCGCATCGCGCAAATCTACGCCTATTTGCACCCAGACCGCATTTATCGCTCCGGCATGATCAGCGTCAATCCCCCCGGCCATCTTGTCTGGGAGCCAGAAACCATTGACGCGCAGCTGGAATACTACGCTCAACTGTGCGCGCAAGATGCCGAATGCAGCGCCCGCACCCCCGACCTGGCCGAGACCATGCGCAACGTCGCCCACAACCTGCCGGAACGTTGGCTGTTCATCCCAATTGACCCAGGCCAGGTCAAGGTAGTCACTTTCGTCCAGCTATTTAATCGCGGCTCGGCCGCTCTGGTGTTTGACGCCTATATCGCCGCCGAGCAGGGCGATCCCAGCGGGCTGGCATTGATGTCGTTCCTGTATGACTTGCTTCCCTCCGGCAATACGTGGGGCGAGATGGCGGCCAAAGCCTTCAGCGCCGACTATGACCCCTCGCGTGATTACGCGGTCGAAATGGATCCGCCGGGCTCGATTCTGGGTTCGCCGCTATCGTTGTTAGAGTGGAGCACTATAGCCTCATGGCCTACCCAACAGCTCATACCGGCGGAGTTGCGCCGCGTGCAGCCCTCGGACGTGGAGACTCTGCTGGTGAGCGGGAGCGTTGACTTTTCAACCCCCGCCGAGTTCGCTACGGACGAGTTGCTGCCTTACCTGACGAACGGCAAACAGGTCATCCTGGCAGAGATGGGGCATGTTGACGATCTCGGACGTCTGCAACCCGCAGCCTTCGAACGCCTGGCCACCAGTTTCTACGACACCGGCGTAGCCGACGACTCGCTATTCACCTACGCGCCGATGGACTTCGGTGTGTCACTGGGCGCTCCAACGATAGCCAAGATCGTGCTGGGCATTGTGCTGCTACTCATGGCGATCGTTGGGATGATCATTTGGTTCATTGTTCGGCGGATTCGGCGTCGTATGGTAAGTAGGCGATCACAGAGCGCCGCCTAACACCGGCATGAACCCGACGCGCTCCGCTATCGCTCCGCGCGCGGGTTATGCCGAACGTTGGGCCGCTCAGCGCAAGTGCCTCGGCCACAAATCTGGTGAGAACGTCGTCACCCTCTAGCGTCGGGGTCCTGATTGGCAAGGAGGTGATCTGCGCTCCTGACAAATACGTCTTTCACACCGATGACATTCACCTGTCCATGGTTCATTGCCAATAAGGAGGGCAACAATGAAAGACCATAGCCTCAATCAACTCGGAGGGATTTGTTCCATCCTCCTGGGCGTTTCGTACATTCTCATCGGCGCGCTCTTCCTCTTGTTGCCGGCCGCTCAGCGAGCCGGCAGTGGGGCCTCGCCTGACGCCTTCTTTCGCTCCTTTGCGCAAAACCCGACGCTACACACCGTCTACTATTGGGTATTTGCCTTAGGCGCAGTGGTTGCGCTGGGAGCAGTGCCAGCCATTTCCGAGAGCGTGCGGTCGGTCAACGAGGGTTGGATGCGGTGGGTGAGCAATCTGGCCTTCCTGGGCTTTGCGGTGACGGCGATTGATTTCTTCCGCACGCTGGGCCTGCAGCCCGAGCGGGCCGCGGCGTATGTGGCAGGTGATGCCACGACGCAAGCCGTTCTTGCGGCGCCCGGCTACACCGCGGGGCTCGACGTGAATGGCTGGCTGGGGTTCGGCGGCATCGGCCTGTGGGTACTGGTGGTCAGTCTGCTCGGGCTCAGAGCAGGCACATGGCCCAAGCCGTTGAGTTATGTAGGAATTGCGGTTGCCGTGCTATACGTGTTAGTGGTGGTGAGTTTTGTGTTCGAGATCGCGGCCACCCTGCTCCCGATCGTCGCCGGGTTGGGGGGCATCGTGGCGGCGCCGATCTGGTACATCTGGATCGGGCTGAGGTTGCGCAAAGCCGCTGAATAGCCCGATCGGAGGCAGAGTGCTGAGGGACTAGCGCACTCCGTCCACGCTCTGCCTTCAGCCAAAATTGCGCCTGCCGCTAAGATGGTGCATCGCACCTGTATCAGGTGAACGTTCAGAGCCCAGGATACGGGCTAATAAGCGGCTAGAGCCGACCGCGCCAAGGCACCGCAATTCAAAGGCTCATTTCCATTCGACGCGTTCTGGGAGAGGGCGCGGCGGCTGAACCCCACCGTTGAGCGGCCTATCATCACAACAGCGAACTCTGTTTGGTTGCGGCTGAAAGCCGCGCTGTGTACTTACGCAAATATGGAGAATCGTACGATGAAAACTGAAATTTCCAAGCCGAAAACACTGATAATTACAGCCTGGGTGTTTTTGTTGATGGCTTCTGACCTGCCCAGAATCGTTCTGCAGGAAATCTTTCATTATCAAGTTTCAAATGTTCTGGGTATTTCAGGTCTGACAATTCCAAATGATCTGGGGATCGGAATTTCGGCAGTGGCCGTTATTTTGGGTCTGGGGTTGACGTTCGCCTGGAAAGCAGTCCGTTCTTTGCGCCCATTCTTCGTCCTGCTCTTTGCATTTGTGGGAATCCATTGGCTGGTCTTTACACGGATTGCTATTCTGCCGATCTATGAGGGGTGGCTTGCAACCCCATCATTCAATGTCTTTTTCCTGGCATTCCAGTCTCTGCGTCTGACGGCGACGCTAGCCATTATTGCTGCGCTGTTCATCCTGAAAAAGAGACGGGATGCGTTCTTCCTTGTCAAAGGCGACACAAGCGCGCCTCTGGAACCCGTCAGGTGGTTGGGCATCAAAGAAGGTGCGACGTGGAAGAAGGCTGGCCGCATATCCGCCATAGTTATCAGTCTTGGGCTACTGACATTTCTTGTCATCGCTGGTCGCCCGCCATTAGATATTGTCGTCCGCGCCCTGCCTTTCCTGCCTGCTGTTCTGTTCTTCGCAACGTTGAATGCGTTCAACGAAGAGATGACTGCCAGGGCATCGTTTTTATCTGTACTGGAAGATGCGGTGGGGAAAAATCAAGCGCTTTGGCTGACGGCGGCTCTTTTTGGGATCGGTCACTTTTACGGCATCCCTTATGGCGTGATCGGCGTGTTGATGGCGGCGTTTCTTGGATGGTGGTTGGGTAAGTCCATGCTGGAAACGCGCGGTCTGTGGTGGGCGTGGTTTATCCACTTTGTACAGGATGTGTGGATCTTCGCGTTTGCGGTAGTTGGCTCGATTGTGCCTGGGGGAGGGTAGCTGTAGTGTCAGTGATTTGGTTTGTGGCTCGGCGGATTCAGCGCCGTATGGCTCGTAGGCGATCACAAGATGCCGCCTGAAACACACGGGGGCCATGTTTCACTCATGTGCGGCCCAGCTCGGGGCCGTCACGAACATGAGCAAACGGCATCCATCGGCCTGACGCCAAGAATGAAGTAGAATTAGCGTATGGCATCCCGAAGGGTCCCCCTTTACGACCCGTTTCTGGTCACCATCGCGGCGTACCTCACCCTGGGTGCAGTAGCCATCAGTGGGCTGCTCGCCCTCGAAACCAGCCGCTCGCGCTGGATTGCCGGTGTTCTGCTCATCGCCTTTGGTATTTTGCTCGCATTGGCCTTACGCATCGAAAACGAGGAGCGGTACGTCCATCTCTACTTCGCCGCCCAGACGCTGGTGAGCGGCAGCCTGTTTAGCTTGCAACCCGACCACTCCCCGTTCGGCGCCCTCTTCTTTGTCCTGAGTGCGCAAGTCATGCTCCTGTTGCCGTTGCGCCCGGCGGCAGTATGGATCGTGGTCTTCATCCTGATCACCGGCATTGCCTTTGCCCATTTCTTTGGCTGGATTGGCCTCCTCTGGCTCTTGCCAAACATTGGCGGCTACCTCTTCTTCGCCACGTTTGGCAACCTCTGGCGCCAGGCGGAGTTCGCGCGCCGCCGCAGTCAACAACTCCTCGAAGAACTTCAGGTCACCCAACGCCAATTGCAGAACCTCGCGGTGGCCGAAGAGCGCAACCGCCTCGCCCGCGAAATGCACGACTCGCTCGGCCATCGGCTCACCGTCGCCGTCGTCCAACTCGAAGGCGCGCAGCGCCTCATCCCCACCGCTCCCGACCGCGCCGCGCGCATGATCGGCGCAATGCGGGAGGAGATGAAGGAAGCGCTGGCCGAATTGCGGCGTACGGTTACTGCTTTGCGAGCGCCGTTTGAAGACGCCGATGGCACGCCGCTCAACGCGGCGCTCACGAGGCTCGCGCAATCCTTTCAGGACAGCACCGGCCTCGCCGTTCATCTTGATCTTCCGGGCGCGCTTCCCGCCCTGCCCGAAGCGCACCGGCTGGCGCTCTACCGCGCCGCGCAAGAATCGCTCACCAACGCCCAGCGTCACGCCGCGGCCACACAAGTGTGGTTGATGATGAGCGCCGCCAATGGTCACGTCACGCTCACGGCGGCTGACGACGGAAAGGGTTTTGGGGTGCAAACGGCTGCGAGTGAAGGAGGCTACGGCTTGCGCGGCCTGCGTGAACGCGCGGCGCAATTGGGCGGCGAACTGCAACTGGAAGTGAGACCGGGCGGGGGCGCACAACTGCGTTTCAGCCTGCCCCTTCCCAGTCAGCCACCCGGTGTCTTGGAGACACCGGGCGGCTCAACCATCGAATGACCGACCCTATCCGCCTGCTCGTCGTTGACGATCAACGCCTCATGCGTGAGGGACTGCGCACCCTGCTCGAACTGGAGCGCGGTTTCGAGATCGTGGGCGAAGTCGGAGACGGGCAAGCGGCGCTCGATGCTTACGCCGAACTGCAACCTGACGTGGTGCTGATGGACATCCGCATGCCCGGCATGGACGGCGTGGAAGCCACCCGCCGCCTGCACACCGCGTGGCCCCATGCGCGCGTAATCATCCTCACCACCTTCAACGACGATGTGTATGTATTCGAGGGATTGCGCGCAGGCGCGCTCGGCTATTTGCTGAAGGACGTCTCCGGGCAAGAGCTGGCGAATGCCGTGCGGACCGTGGCCAGCGGAGGCGCGCTCATTGACCCCTCGGTGGCGCGCAAGGTGGTGGACGAGTTCGCCCGCCTCGCGCCGCCCGCGCGTCCCCCGTCGGCGGGTCTGGCTGAGCCGCTCTCCGAGCGCGAACGCGACGTGCTGAGGCTGCTAGCCGAGGGTTTGAGCAACCGCGAGATTGGGTTGAAACTCAGCCTCACCGAGGGCACGGTGAAGAACTACGTCACCAACGTCCTGCAAAAAATCGGCGTGCGCGACCGGACACAGGCCGCCCTGCGCGGGAAAGAGCGGGGGCTGATTTAGCGAACGGCTGATCGCCGATGGCGGATGGTACTCGCTGTCCGCCCTACGCTTATCGGCGTGCCGCTTGACGGTCGATGAACTCGGATCGGCATCTGACGGCTCGGGCGGGCGTCGCCCCCGGCAACAACGAGACGGCGGGCAAACAGCGTTCCGGTAAGGTGCGCCGCGGCAACAAGTGCTTACAAACCGGACTGGTGCTGGCCGCGCATTCCGCGGCCTGGACCAAGGGCACCTACCTGCGTTCGCTGTATTTGGCCTTATACAAACATCCGTGTCACCAGGGGCCAGAGCGGGCTTGGTTAAGGCGCTTTGGGATCGTCAATCGGCAGCCAAGTAGCGCGTCGCGCGAATTCTTCGGGCTGTTGGACACCGCCTGACGCCCGCGGGTGTTCCGGCGGCTCTCCATTCCGGCCATCGGCGTGGATGCGCCCGTGGTGCATGGCGTGGAACCGGAGAATCTCAGGCTGGGTGTCGGGCATTATCAAGAGTCGGCCAACCCGGGCGAGCGCGGCAATCTTGTTTTTGCCGGGCACAACGACATCTACGAAGTGTTTCGCTATCTCGCCGACCTGAAACCCGGCGACGAAGTGGCCGTCTATACCGCCTCACAAAGTTATCGCTACGTAATTCGCGGCTGGCGGCTGGTGGAGCCGACCGAAGTTGCTGTGCTTGAGCCAACCGCCGATCCGACGATCACGTTGATCTCCTGCTATCCCTATTTGGTTGACACACAGCGGATCGTGGTTTACGGGGAACTGGTGGGAGGGTGAAGAGCATTCGCGTTTTGGATGACATCGCCATACGCCATTTGGCCTGTTCACGGCAAAAATTGCAGTGGATCGAGAAACGGCCCGGCCTGATAGCGAATGCGGAAGTCAATGTGATCGCCGGTCGAATTGCCGGTGCTGCCCGAAAGCGCAATCGTCTGCCCTTGATCCACGCCCTGTCCCACGCTCACCAGATTCTGGCTGTTGTGGCCGTAATACGTCCAGAAATCGTTGCCGTGATCGATGATCACCAAATAGCCGAATCCGGTATTGTCCCAGCCGGAAAAGATCACCGTGCCGCTGTCGGCGGCGAGGATGGGCTGACCGGCGTACGTGTCAACGTCAATCGCCGGATGCCCGGCCCAGTAGTATTGCGTGATCACGTCGGGCGGCACCGGCCAGATGAAATAGCCCAAGCCGGTTTTGACCAGTGATCCCTGATAGAAACCCGGCGACTTGCGCCCCCGACCGGCGATGACGGTCGGCCCCGGCTCCGTCCACACAATCGGCTTGCGCCCGCCGGGGACGATCACCTTTTGACCGGGCGTGAGCGCGTACGGCGGCTCGTCGGCAAAGTCGTTGCCGGGATAAGTCGAAACGTCTTCAACAGGAACGCCGTACAGCAGTTGCAATCGTTCCAGCGTATCGCCTTCGGCAGCGTAATGCAGTACGCCATCCACCGGAAGGATGTTGATCACTGCGCCGATGCTCAATGCTTCGGCGTTTTCCGAAAGCAGGGGGTTGCCCCACAGGATCGTTTCCGGCTTGAGTCCGAATCGCCCGGCGATGGAGAAAGGCGTGTCGCCGGCGGCGATGGTGTAGGTGATGACGGCTGGACGAATAGCGTTTGGTTTTTCGGTGTGCGAGTCGGCAAGGCGAGTGAGCATGCCGGCGTCGATCACTTCGAGCGGAATGAAATGCTCGGTGTGATCGTCCGCGTCCGGGCCGGGCGTCGGCGCGGTTTCGGCGGCGAGCGCAAATCCAACGAGCGTTTCCGGCGGCTTTGCCCACCGCGACCACGGAAGGCGCGCAAGCAAGATGGCGATGGCGGCGACACCGAGCAAACTGGCGTGGCCGGCCAATCGGCGAAACATGATGATGAAAACATCCCGAAGGCAGCAAACCTTCGGAACGTATTATTAGGGCGCGGGCGTGCCGCCCATCATTCCTGACCGCTGGACATCATGCCCTGGCCCATAGTCATCATGGATTGGCCGTCCGACATCATCGTGGCGCCGGCGTCCATCATCTGTTGACCAGAGGTCTTCATCGCCTCGCCGTCGGCCAACATTTGATCGCCAGCGCGCATCATGGCTTGGCCTTGCGTCTGTATCACCTGGCCGGAGTCCATCATCTGCTGGGCATTGTCCTGCATCGCAATGTTTTCTCTTTCTTCCCTTCGCGTTCTTTGTGCCTTCGCGGTTCAAAAATCTTCGCAGCCAACGTAGTTTTTAAGGGCAATTATTTATCTATCTTGTGACGGGCGCGCCGCACTGTGGGCAGTGCGTCCACGCGGCCTGCAAACCCTGTCCGCAGTGAGAGCAGTAGCGCGCAGGAGAAGCCGCAGAGGTGAATCCCTGCGGCGCGGGCGGCATGAACATCGGCCCGGCGCGGTTGCCCCAAAGCCCCCCGCAGCCCGGCGGCCACGCCGATCACCAACAGCACCGGCAAGCCGATCACAATTAACATCGTTGACAATCCAACGCCAAGCATCATTCCGCCTCCGAGCATCAGGGGTTGTTCCTCCTTTGGTTACACTGTCGCCAGAATCAACAGCCCCATCGCCGCCACGCCGCCGCCGAGAACCAGCCGTACCCATTCTTTGTGATGCAGATTCCATCGAGCGAGCCGGTTGAGCGTGGGCCGCGCCGAAGCGGCGACCAGAATTACGACCAGCGGCAGGATAAAGACGGCGTTGTACAGCAACAGATAGCTGTAGCCCATCAGCGCCGTCGGCTGCAGAGCCAGCAGACTCAACACGCCAAGATACACCGCGCCACTGCACGGCACGGTGCATAAGCCGATGAGGAAACCGCCGACGATCAGCGCCGGAATGGTCGCCTTCTGCGCCGACTGCCGCGCGATCAGACTCACTTTCTCCGGCGCTTGCAATCGCCATCCCAGTTCGGGCAGGAAGAAATCTTTGAGCATCCACAAGCCGAACAGCACGGCCAACAGCGCGCCAACGCGGGCGGGAACGTGCTGGCGGGTGAAAAAGTCGAGCGACTTGAGCAGGCCGACGCCGAGGGCGAGATAGGTGAGAAAGATGGCAGCAATATAGATCGCGCCCAGGCCGAGCATTCGCAGGCGGAGGGCGTTGACGTTCTGTTCGTCGGCGCGCAGGGTGGTCAGCAGGGCCGTGATGAACAGCAACAACACAGTGAAGGCGCACGGGTTGATGCCGTCAATCACTCCGGCGACAATCACCGTCGGGAGCGTGATCTGCGGCAGATACATCTGCATCGCTTCAGTTGGGGCGTTGGGATGCCACAGGCCGGTGAGGGCCACCGCGCCTAGCCCCACGACGGCCAGCGCGGAGAGGACGGCGATGCGGCGGACTTGAATGGCGGTCATCAGCTAACCCTCTTCGACAATCAGTGCGCCTTGCATGGTCGGGTTGGCGCGCCCGCCGCAGCAGATGTCGCAGTAATAGATGTACGTTCCGGCCTTCGTCGGCGTGAAGGTGGCATAGTTCGATCCTTCGGGCGGGGCGACGATACTCACCTCAAGTTCGTCCACCGCCCATTGGTGCTTGCCGCCGCCGTCGGTGTGGTGCGAATTATCGAGGCTGGTCAGGCGCACGGTGACCGGCTGGCCGACTTTGACGCGGATGAGTTTCATATCGAAGCCGCCCATGTCGGCGGCCACGTCGATCACGTTTCCGGCCATTGGCTCAAGCGCCGGGCGAGTGAAAGCCGTCACCAGAAAGTATCCGGCCAGCCCCAGCACGCCGAGTCCGATGACGGCAAAAGCAATGGCGCGAATTTTGTTGGCGCGCTCGCGGGTCACTTTGCGCGCTTGGCGATCTTTGTTTGACATTGTTGTTCTCCTAGGGTTGGGGCGTTGAGGGTTGGATGTTGGTTGATGCGGCTCGCACTCCTTCGCGCAAGAGCCATCCGATTAACGCCGTTAACAAGCCGCCGATCAGCGTGAGGCCGGAAATGGTCATCGCGGCGTCAAACCAGAAGTTTTCGGGGAAGAGGCGGATGAGTGTATCCGAGTAGTTGAACGTCCACGTGCCGGCGGCGAAGAAGATTTTATGGAAGGCGACGAACCACAGCCGCCAGGCGACGACGGCCAGCAAGCCCACGACCGCGACCAGCGCCGCCGAGATCACGCCGCCCCACTGAATGGCGGCGGCTAAAGCGGCGCGAGTCTCCCTGCGCCAAGAAAGCGCGACACCGGCGACGAGAACCAAAGCAAGAGCAATTTGCCACAGCCGCCAAACGGATTGATAGACGTTCTGCACGTCCCGCATATGGCTGAGTTCTCGGGCGTTGTAGAGCGGCAAGCCATTCGATTGTTGATTGGCAAGCGCGTCAATCGGTTGAGACCCGCGCACGTACTCGAAGTTGGCCGAGGCATAAGTGAGCCGCTGTGCCTGATCGAAACCGAACGGATCGGGCGGAAAATCCGTCTTGCCGTATTCACTTGAGAGATATTGATCGGTGACCAGCAGGCGGACGGAACTGACGACGAGGACGAGCGGGAGCAGAAATGAAATGAGAAGCTTGAGTAAACGGATGAGTAATGGGGGCATGGCAATAGAAAGGCGCAAGCGCGAGAGATTTGTTCACTTGCAGTTTATCGCGCCGGCAGAGAAAGGGGAGGCGTTAAATGGCGCGTCGAGTACCCCGCCATTTGGCCTGAAATAAAACTTCCGATTGAGCTAAATGCCAGCTCTACAACCCGATCAACGCCGCGCCGGCCAGCATGATCAACGCCCCTGGCAGACGGCGTGGCAGGCCCCGTTCGCGCAACAGCCAATAGGCCCAGGCAAGGGTGAAGACGGCGCTCAACTTGAACAACGCCGAGACGTAACCGACCGGCCCCAGGCGGAAGGCTGCATAGCCCATGAGCGGCGCGATGCCCCCGATCAGTCCGAGAACGAGGAAGCCCCGCGCCTGCGCCCGAATTTGCGCGAATGGCTGACGCGCCCGCCACAGCATCACGGGCATAAGGGTGAGCGCCAGCGCCAGCGAAGCGGCGAACGCCGCCGCCGTCGAGTTTTCGGGAAAGGTGTGCCGGATAGCCGTCTTCTCGAAGATCGGCGTCAGCCCCCACAGCAACCCGGCAAACAGCGCCAGAAGTAGGGGGCGACCACTCGTGTCGCCCCTCCAGCGATTGTGGAGCAACTCACGCAGTGGCCCGGCAAAGTCGCGCGTCGATCTCAAGTTGAGCAGGTACACGCCGAGGATGATCAGCGCTACGCCGAGTATCGGTAAGGGCGTGAGAATTTCGCGCAGGGTGAAGACTGAAACCAGCAGTGTAATTGCCGGGCTGACGGCGAGCAGAGGCGAAACGAGCGAGGCGTCGGCGTCTTTATACGCGCGGGTGACGGCCAAGTGCGCCGCCGCGTTCAATCCGGCCGACCCGGCGATGCCGACGACAAACATCCCATCCACGCGCGGCAGCGGGCCGAAGAACGTGACGAGCGTCAGTCCGAGCAGAGGCAAGGCAAACGCCTGCCCGGCCCAGGCGACGACGGCCACATCCGTGTCGCCCAACAGCCGCTTGACGACGATGGGGTTGAACGAGGCCAGCAAAGCCGCGCCGAGCGCGTAGGGAAACCATAGAGCCATAGCGCGGCCATTGTACGCAGATCAGACAACCGGCGCGATAACGACGATCAAGGCGAGCGTGGTCAGGCATTCGTTGCAGGCAGGCGGAAGGTCGCGGCAACTTTCTTTGATCGATCTACTGCCAGTTGCCCGACGTTATCCCAATGCAACTCCAGATAGGGCAGGGGGCGCACAGCCGGGCCCCGGATAACCTGCCCATCGGCGGTATAGCGGCTGCCGTGGCAGGGACAAGCAAACGTGCCGTCCGGCTGGGGATGAATGAGACAGCCAAGATGGGTACAAACATTGTCGAGCGCGTAATAGCCCTCATCGTCCTTCTGCAAAAAGATGCGCGCCCGCTCAATGTGAGCCGGGAGCGATGGCAGGCTCTGGGGCATGCCGAGAGCGAACACCATCGGGCTCGGCACCGGCAGACTCTGGCCTATGAACTGCGCGATTTGTCGCAGCATCATCCAAACCGGGATTGCCCATATCCAACCTACAGTCTTGAGGAACGTGCGGCGAGAGATTTCCGCCAGCCGGGCATTATGGAGTTGCATACAAGGCTCCACTGAAAAAAGCCCATTTGAACCGCAAAGATGCTAAGAACGCGAAGAAAAACAAGGGAAATTCTTTGCGTTCTTCGCGCCTTCGCGGCGAGATCGTAGTTTTTGCAGTAGAGTCATACAAGTTTCCTATGCAATATCTCCTCGCCAGCGATACCACAGCCGGCCGACGAAATAGCCAATCACGGCTCCGGCCAAGCCCGAAGCCCAATGCACGGGATGCGGCTGGCGTGTTTGGGGATACGCCGTTTGGCAGGGGCGAGGATGAGTCAGTCTTCGTCAACCGGGTGCGGAATTTCGCCTGACATGAATCGGTCGAGGTCTGACTGGAAGACGCGCCGACCACGATGCTCGGCGCCGGGGCAGCGATCCAAATCCTTGATCTCCCCGCAGCAAGCAGTGACAGCGGTTGGCTCATCTGACGATGTCGGTTGGGTCACATTCACTGGGTCTTCTCCATAAAAGGGGAATGGAGTCGCGTTGCGCGAACTCATTCCACAATCAACTTCCCCCTCAGCATCCCCATCTGGCACTGGAACTCGAACTCACCGGCCTTGTCGGGCATGAACTCGACGGCGACGGTTTCGCCTTCGGGGAGCTTGGCGCTCTTGTTGAAATCGGGGAAGAGCACCAACTCGGAGCAGGAGGCCGACTCGGCGCGGACGAAGTTCAAGCGCACCGGCTTTCCTTTTTCGACGACGATCACATCCGGGGTATAGCCGCCTTTGACGAGGATCATCGCTTCTTGATAGCCGCCGCCGGTCAGCGCGGCCTTCACGCCCGGCTTCTTCACCAGCCAGAAGAACCAGACGATGAGGGCGATGGCGGCGAGGCCGCCGAGGGTGACGAGGAGTTTGTCGGGAGTCATAGGTCTTCCTCCATTGCTGATTGTAAATTTCTGATTGTTGATTGGCGGATCCAATCAGCAATCCACAATCAGAAATCATCAATTCGAGGGTTTCCACCCCTTGAGCCGGTTCGCATTACTGATAACCGTCACACTGCTGAACGACATCGCCAGCGCCGCGAGTAGGGGCGAGAGCAGGATGCCGAAGAACGGATACAGCACGCCCAGCGCAATCGGCAGGCCGAGCGTGTTGTAGACGAATGCGCCGACCAGGTTTTGATACACGTTGCGCATCACCGCGCGGCTGAGTTGAATAGCCGTCACCACGCCCATTAGACTGCCTGTGATGAGGGTGATGTCGGAGGCCTCAATTGCCACATCCGTCCCCGTGCCAATCGCCAAACCGATGTCGGCTTGCGCCAGCGCTGGGGCGTCGTTGATGCCATCGCCGACCATTGCTACTTTCTTGCCTTCGAGCTGTAACTTCTGCACGTTGAAGGCTTTGTCCTGCGGCAGGACTTCGGCCAGCACGCGATCCACGCCCGCCTGAAAACCGGCGTGCCTCGCAATCGCTTTGGCTGTGCGCTCGTTATCGCCGGTAATCATCACCACTTCCAACCCCATCTTCTTCATGGCGGCGATGGCGGCTTTGGAATCTTCTTTGACCGTGTCGGCGACGGCGATGATGCCCGCGGCTTGACCGTCAATTGCAACATACATCGGCGTCTTGCCGTCGTCGGCCAGCGCTTTCGACTTGTCCTCCAGTTCGGCCAAAGCGATCCCTTCGCGATTCATCAGTTTGAGATTGCCGATCAGAATGTGTCGGCCTTCCACATTGGCCGAGACGCCGTGACCGGCGATGGCGTCGAACGTCTGCACATTGCTCAGTTTCAGGCCGCGCGCCTGCGCGCCTTCCACAATCGCCAACGCCAGCGGATGCTCAGACGATTTCTCCACCGATGCCGCCAACCGGAGAATTTCTGATTGCTGATTGTTGATTGCTGATTTGTCTTTCCAATCAGCAATCGGCAATCCAAAATCAGCAATCACAACGTCCGTCAACTCCGGCTTGCCCTTCGTGATCGTGCCGGTCTTGTCCAGGATGATCGCGTCGAGTTTCTCGGCGGCTTGCAGCGCGTCGCCGGATCGAATCAATATCCCGTTTTGCGCGCCGAGGCCGATGCCGGTCGTCAGGCTCATGGGCGTTGCCATGCCGAGGGCGCACGGGCAGGCGATGATGAGCGTGGTGACGGCGACGATCAGCCCATAGGTCAGTGTCGGTTCGGGGCCGAAGTCGTACCAGATCACAAAGCCGACGATAGCGAGAATCATGACCGAGGGCGTGAAGTAGGCCGACACTTGATCTACGATTTTCTGGATGGGCACTTTACTGCCCTGCGCATCCTGCACCAGCCGGATGATGTTCGAGAGCGCCGTGTCCTTGCCCACTTTAGTGGCGCGGAACCTGAACGCGCCGGTCTTGTTGATCGTCGCGCCGATGACTTCGTCGCCGACTCTCTTCGAGACGGGCAGGGACTCGCCGGTAATCATGGACTCATCCACCGCTGAACTGCCCTCCATTACTTCGCCATCCACCGGAATTTTTTCGCCGGGTCGCACGACGACGATGTCGTTGACCAGCACCTCTTCGACCGGAATATCTATCTCGCTGCCGTCGCGCACCACGCGCGCCGTTTTGGGTTGCAGGCCAATGAGTTTCTTGATCGCTTCCGACGTACGGCCTTTGGCTTTGATCTCCAGCGCCAGCCCCAACACCACCAAGCCGGTAACCACCACCGTCACGTCGTAGTAAACGTCCACGAACATTTCGGATGGGAAAACTTGCGGGAAGAGCAAAGCAACAGTGGAGTATAGCCAGGCCACGCTAATGCCCAGCGCAATCAGCGTGTGCATGTTGGCCGCGCGGTGTTTCAACCCTTGCCACGCGCCGCTGAAAAACTGGCTGCCGGAATACATCATCACCGCCAAACTGCCGATGCCCATCGCCGACCACAGATAAAGCAAATTGGCGCTGCCGCGCGTAAAGATGTCGCGCAAGATCGGGAACAAGTTGGGATACGAGAGGATCATCGTCGGCAGGCCGATGGCGGCGGCGAACCACCACTTGCGCATCAGCGACCGATATTCTTTGTCTGCCGACTGCGCCTCTTTGTCCAACTCCGGTTCGCTGGCCTCCGCGGCCCGAGCCGCTTTGTACGGCCCGGCGCTTTCGACTGCTTTCGTCAACAAATTCAGATCGCCAATGACGGGCGAGTATTCGACCTTCACTTCATTCGTCGCCGCATTCATCGAGGCCTCAATCACACCCGGCGTGGCCTTGAGCGCGCCTTCGATCCGCGCCACGCATTCGGCGCAATACAGGCCGCTCACTTTCAGCCGCATGGTTTGGCCGGCAGAATCGAAACCGGCGGCGCGCACCGCGTCCAAAAAGTCCGATGCTTTGGCGCGGGCCGGATCGTATTCAATCGCTGCGCGCCCACTGCCGACATTGACGTTCACTTTGCTCACGCCGGGAACGGAGTGCAACGCTTGCGCCAGCGCCGGGCCGCCGGAACGGGAGAGGCCGCGCACCGGCAGTTCAAGCCGTACTGCGCCACTCGCGTCTTCGGCGAGTCCGGTCGTGGCGGATGGAACGGCGAGGGCGTATTTCTCCGGCGTTGCGTCAAACTTCGTCACGCAGTTCTCCGAGCAGAAGTGATACGTTTGGCCTTTGGCCTGCCGCGTGGCAAACGCAGAGGCCGGCTCGATTTCCATTCCGCATACGGGGTCTTTGACTGGCATAGGGCTTCTCCCAAATCCAAACTCCAAACTTCAAAACCCAAAATCGCCGTTCGGGCGTTTGAACTTTGGAGTTGGAAGTTTGAGTTTACTGCGAATAGTGTATGCGGAAACGGGGATAATGGATAGCGTGATTTCGCTTGTTCGGAGACAGGCGAAATAGCCTACGGAAGTCCAATCTGGGCACAGGCCGAATGGCCGGGCGTTCACACGCACACAACCCGCATCACCCTTTCACACTCCCTTCACAAAACTCCGCTTGAATCGTGAGCGATCGAGCGCACAGGCTCGCTATCACTTATCTCAGTGGAGGTCACTATGAAACAGTTTCTCAAATGGACGGGGTTTGTCTTGATTGCGACGATGATTGGTCTGGCGCTGGCGGTTCTATTCGTCTCCGGCACTCAGGCGCAGTCGCCGGTCGCTGTGGTGCAGCGCGCTGTGGCGCAAGCCACACCCTATCCTGGCTCAGAGGGGTATGGATACGGGGGCGGTTACGGCTCCGGGATGACACTTGCACCTGCGCTGCGCTCCGGCGCAAGTGCAGGCGTGGGCCAGGGTTGGTCGGGCTACGGCAATGGCGGTTGGGGCATGGGGCCGGGCCACATGGGCGTCCCTGGCGGGATGATGGGTGGCTACGCAAGCTGGGGCTACAGCAATGCTGCGCCCCAGGGTACGCCGGTTCCGGTGGATGAGGAAATCCAGCTCAGCGCCGACAGCTTTCGCTTCGACCCGGCAACTGTCACCGTCAATACCGGCGAGACCGTGCGGCTAACCGTCGCCAACAAGGACAATGTTCCGCACAATCTTTACGGCTCGAATCTGGCGCTCGTCTACACCCTGCTGCCGTCCGGCGTGAGCCGCTCGGCTACCTTCACCGCGCCGACGACGCCCGGAACGTATCTGGCGGTTTGCACCTTCCATCCGGGCATGAGCCTTGAAATTGTTGTAAAGTAGAAAAGGAGAAAACGATCATGAACAAAATTAATTGGACGGCTATTGCGGTGTTCGGGATCGTCGTGCTCGTCGCTTTCCTCATTGGCGCTAGCCTGCTGGGCGGTGGCTGGGGCATGATGGGGCCCGGCATGATGGGCGGCTGGGGCTTCGCCCCGTTCGGCTGGATCGGCATGATCTTCATGTGGCTGATCCCCATCGGGTTCATCGTGCTGACCGTGCTGGGCGTGGTCTGGCTGGTGCGGGCCGTCGGCGGCGGGGCGACCCTGGGTTCCCCCGCGCGCGCCTGCCCGAGTTGCGGCCGCGTCGTGCAGGCCGACTGGCGCAATTGCCCGCACTGCGGCGCGGCGTTGGCGTGAGCGGAGGCAACCATGTGCGGACATCATCCCCTGCACGGCACACACATCTACCCCGGCGACTACCGCCCTATGGAGACCCCGGCCTACACGCCGGCGCCGGTGGCAACTACACCCTGCCCACACTGTCAGTACCCGGCGCAGGAAGACTTCGTCTTCTGCCCGCAGTGCGGCACGGAACTGCTGAAGGCCTGCCCGGCGTGCCACCGGGCGGTGCGCGCCGAGTGGACGCACTGCGCCTACTGCGGGGCAGATTTGGTCACTGAGTAATTTGAGAATTGCTGATTGTTGATTTCTGATTGCTGATTGGGACGATCGATCAACAATCAGCAATCAGCAATCCGAAATCTACGGAGGTTCCCATGAGTTTCATTGCCCGACTTCAAGCCATCTTCGGCGCTAAAGTCAACAAGGCCCTCGACGAAATCGAGGACCCGCGCGCCAGTCTGGACTACAGCCTGACGCGCCTGCAGGCCAGCCTGCGCCAGATTAGCGACAGCCTGGTGGAAGTCTCAACCGCGCGGCGAACGCTGGAGGCTCAGCGCGGCCAGGCGCAGAAAGCCGTTGACCAGGCGGAAGAGCAGGCCCGCCAGGCCGTGCGCTTCGGGCGCGAAGACCTGGCGACCCGCGCCCTGGAGCGCAAGGCTGCCGCTCAAGAACGTCTGAACTCCCTCAACGGCAACATCGCCTCGCTCGACGCCCAGGTCGAAAGCCTCAAGACCAGCCAGGCCAATATGCGACAGAAGATCGAACTGTTCCAGGCCAAGAAGGAAGAACTGAAGGCGCTGTACGACTCGTCACGGGCGCAGTTGCAGGTCAAAGAAGCCGCCACCGGAATCTCCAAAGACCTGGCCGACGCCGGGCACGCCATCGCCCGCGCCGAGTCCCGCATCCAGGCCATGCAGTCGCGGGTGGAAGCGATTGACAACCTGATCGCCACCGGCGCGCTGGACGATACCCTCGCGCCCGAAGGCGACGACATTGACCGCGAACTGGCCGGCTTGACTCGCGCGGCAACCATCGAGAGTGATCTGAAACGCCTCAAGGCCGAGGTGCTTGCCCTGAGCCCTGCCGAAGGGCCGCTGGAGACGGCCTAGCCATGGGCTGCGGATCGCCGTTGGGTGATCTATTTTACTTGGCCGACTCGCTGCTCTACGCGCCGCCGGGCTTCACCACCCCACCCCTGTTGCAGAACTTCGCAACGGGGGTGGGGGTCCGCGCCCAGTTGTACCAGATGTACGGCGAGGGCCAGATCACCGAAGAGGTCTTCACCGCTCTGCGGGCGCTGGCCGACAAGGGGCAACTGCGCCCGGCCGATCTGGCTGTGCATCGCGCCCGCGCCGCCAGCAGCATCTTCGACGCGCAGCATCGCCCGGCGGGCCGCCGCGACCCTTCGACACTCCCTTCGGTCGCAGGGCAGGCTCTGACCACCGCCCTGCGCGGCCTCCGCTCGCGGCTGGCCCAACTGGCGCAGGCCCGCGCCGCCTCCGAAAAAGTCCTGGCCGATCTGGCAACCCGCCTGGCGGGACTCGATGAACGGGCTGTCGGCAAAGAGCAGGCCGCGCGCGACGCGCTGACGGTCGGACAGGACGACACCGCCGCCCGCCAGCGCCTGGCCGAAAAGGCCGAACTCACGCGCAGTCGAGATCGGCTGGCAACGCAGACCGACGCGCTGCGGGCCGACCTGGCCCGACTGGACGACCTGCGCGCGCAACTGGAGGCCAAAGCCGCCGAACTGGAAGCGGTGCAGGCACGGGACCGTCTGAATGAGGAGGTGCTAAAATGATGATGGGTGCCGGACTGCTTTTCATGCTGCTGATCGGGCTGGTGGTGATCGGCGTGCCGCTGCTGATCGTTGTGCTGGCTGCTGGCGGCGGATTGGCGGCCTTGTTGAAATCCCTGTCGGGCGGCGCGCAGTCACCGACCACTAACGCGCCGCCCCCGCCTGCCAGCGCGGCTGCCCCGGCCCGCGCCTGCCCGACTTGTGGCCGCGAGGCGCGACCGGGTTGGAACGTGTGTCCGACCTGCGGCGCGGCGCTGACATGATGCATTGCTCCCCTCTCCTGTTCGCGCTGTTCGCGAATGGGAAAGGGGGCGGGGGTGAGGGTTGGCTCAAAAAATCCTCGTCGTTGACGATGAACCGGAAATCACCCGGCTGGTGCGCGCCTACCTGGAGCGCGCCGGTTTCGCCGTCGTCACCGCCGCCGAGGGCCGCGAGGCGCTGGCCGTCTTTCGCCACGAGCGACCCAACCTCGTCGTTCTCGATCTGAACCTGCCGGGCCTGGATGGGCTGGATGTGTGCCGCGAAATGCGCCGCGCCTCCGATGTGCCTATCATCATGCTGACCGCGCGCCTCGAGGAAACCGACCGGCTGATCGGATTGGAACTCGGTGCGGACGATTACGTGGTCAAACCCTTCAGCCCGCGAGAGATCGTCGCTCGCGTCCGCGCCGTGCTGCGCCGCGCCGAGGGAACTCCCGTCCGCCCGGAAGTGATTTCGGCGTCGGGGGTCACGCTGGACCTCGCCCAGCGCATGGCCTCGGTGGCCGGCCGGCCGCTCGACCTGACGACGATGGAGTTCGATCTGCTGGCCGTATTGATCGAGCATCCGGGACAAGTGTTCACCCGTCTGCAACTTCTCGATCGGGTGCAGGGTAACGCCTACGAGGGCTACGAGCGGACTATAGACGCCCACGTTAAGAACCTTCGGAAGAAACTCGGCGACGATCCCCTCAATCCCCACTTCATCGAGACGGTGCGCGGCGTGGGCTACCGATTCTTGGCCGGGTAATCTATGCGACAGAGTCTGTGGACGCGGCTGATGGGCGTCTTCCTCGGCGTGATTGTCGTGGGGGTGGTGGTCATGGTGGCCTCGGTCAGGCTCTCGACCGCGGCCCAACTTCGCCGCCGGGTGCTCTCCGACGATGTGGCGCAAGCCAACGCCCTGGCGTCGTTGCTGGCCGGATTTTATTCCCAGAACCGGAGTTGGAATGGCGTCGAAGCCGCGCTTCGCGTGGCCTCCGCGCCGGGTTGGGACGGCAGTTCAACTGCCGTCCCGGCGCAACCCGGCGGCATGATGGGGTCCGGGATGATGGGCCCCGGCATGATGTGGAACTGGCAGGGATGGGTTCAGGTCACACAGGCCACGGGGCCGGTCACCGGCCGGGTCGTCGTGCTGGACGGTTCTGGCCGGGTGGTCGCAGACACCGGTCAGGCCACCACAGGCGAGCAGCACCCGTCCGAACACCTGACGGGCGGCGTGCCCATCGTCGCCAACGGGCAGACCGTCGGCACAGTGCTGGTCGGCTCGATGATCGAGCCGGTGCTCAACCCGGCCGACGAAGACTTTCTGCGCTCGGTGAACTTTTCGATCCTCGTGGCTGCGGCGGCGGTGGGCGTATTGGCGCTGGTGTTGGGGTCACTGCTCTTTCGGCAGATCACATCGCCGCTGCGGGCGCTGTCGCAGGCGGCCGAGGCCATCGCCGGCGGCGAGTTGGGGCGGCGAGTCGAAGCCCGGTCGGACGACGAGGTCGGCCGGGTGGCCCGTTCGTTCAACCAGATGGCCGAGAGTCTGGCCCGCGCCGACATCCAGCGCCGCAATATGATCGCCGACATCACGCACGAACTCCGCACGCCGCTCACCGTCATCCAGGGCAACCTCGAAGCGCTGATGGACGGCGTGTACGATCTCACGCCGGAGAACGTGGCCGCCGTCCACCGGCAGACGGTGGTGCTCAGCCGGCTGGTGGCCGACCTGCGCGATCTGGCGCTGGCCGAGGCCGGGCAACTGCGGCTGGAGCGCAAACCGATCTCGTTAGCGGGCGTGATCGCCCAGGTGAGTGAGGGGCTGGAGGCGCAGGCGCGCGAGAAAGGCGTGACGCTGAATATCGAGTCGGGCGGCCCCTTGCCCCCCGTGGAGGCGGACGAGCAGCGTATCACGCAGGTGCTGTTCAACCTGATAGCCAATGCGCTGCGGCACACGCCGGCCGGCGGGACGGTCACCACCAGCGCCGAAGCACGCGACGGCCGCGTGTTGGTCAGCGTGCGCGACACGGGTACCGGCATCCCGCCGGAAGACCTGCCGCACATCTTCGAACGTTTCTATCGCGCCGACCGCTCGCGCGCCCGCGCTACCGGTGGCTCGGGGCTGGGGCTGACGATTGCCAGGCAAATCGTCGAGGCGCACGGCGGGCAAATCTGGGCGCAGAGTTGGCTGGGCGCCGGGTCTACGTTCGCGTTCAGTCTTCCATTGTCCGGGCCAGGCAGAGACGACCCGCCGGGTCGCCTCTACACCCGGCACATCTGTCCGCAGTGCGGCCAGATGACCGAGCATGACTGGCGGTTATGCGCCTATTGCGGCGCTTCGCTTGCAGCCTGAGAGTCGCCGCGTCGGATCACCCTCCATGCGATCAGCGGCAGCGCCGCCGCCAGCGCGGCGAGGGCGACGATCTGCGATTGGGTCATGCCCCAGCCGACGATCTGGTATGAACTTGTGAACGCGAGCAGAAACCGTTCTACGCTGTAAAGCGAAAGATATACCAGAAACAACAGCCCGTCGGGCCAACTCTTCTTGCGGAGTTGCCAGAGCAAGGCAAAGATGCCGAGATTGACAATGATCTCATACACGGGCATGGGCGTGTAATAAACGCCCAACTGCGGCACCATCGCATTCGGGCTGGTGTAAGCAAAACCGAAAGGGCCGCTCGTCGGCTTGCCCATCGCGTCGCCGGTGATGATGCAGGCTATGCGCCCGATGGCTTGCGCGAGGACGAGGCCGGGCGCGACGGCATCAAGCAAGCGCGGCAAGTGCCAGCCCCGCCGACGCGCGAGAAGCGCGGCGGCCATCAATCCCCCAACAATGGCCCCCCAGATCGCCAGCCCTCCCTCCCAGAGATACAACGCGCGGATGGGATTCGCCGCGAACATATCGCTCCAGTGGTCGGCCACGTGAAAGAGCCGCGCGCCGAGGAGTCCGCCGATGACAATCCACAGCGCGCCGTCGTATATATCTTCCTTCTTGAAACCTTTGCGCCCGGCCTCGCGCGCCGTCAGCCATATGCCGGTGACGACGGCCGCCAACACGATAATGCCGTACCAACGAACCATGAAGTGGCCGATGCTGAAAATAATTGGATCAATACTGACGGTGATCATTTCACTCGTTTTCTCAGAAAAGACCTGTCAGTCTTTCAGACCTGACAGGTCTCTGGTCAATGGCGGCCTAATGATGGCCGCTGTGCTCTTCCCGCCTCTTGCCGATGTACTTCTCCGGCTCTTTGTCAAACGACTTCTTGCAGCCGGCCGAGCAGAAATAATACGGCTGCCCGTTGTATTCGGATTTGCCGGCCGCCGTCTTCTCGTCCACGTCCATGCCGCACACGGGGTCCTTTGCCATTGCCATTCACCTCCTTTCACCGAAAGAATACGGCGTACACTAACACGCCGAGGATTGCCAACAGCGCCAGCAGGATGCCCTGCCCAATGGGGTTAGACATCATCATCGCCGTGCCATGCATCATGCCCATTGTTCCCGCGCCGCCCGCAAACATCAAATCGAGGACGAAAAGCACGACGACGACCCCAAGTCCAATCAGAAGTATAGTGACGATGTCCATTGGCATTTCCTTTCCATGAGGATCTTTCAATCAGCGTGTATCTGCGTTCACCTGCGCCCCATTCTTTTCACCCGCGATGTGACGAGGGGCATAGAGACGATCAAGCTCAGTAGTCCGACCCAGATTGCGCCGCCGATCTTTGCCACCGGCGGATAGTCTCCGACGAGACTGGCCGTCAGAAAAAAGAGCAGCGCCGCGCCGATGGCAATCGGCAGATAGATCATCGCGCTCTTGCGGGCAACTTCCTTTTCGACTTGTTCGTATTCCATAACTACCTTCCTTTCAATTGCTCTCCCTCGAACTCGGCGCGGCAACCTTTCGAGCAAAAGTAATAGGTTGTCCCGCCGACTTCCAGCGCGGCGGCGGCTTTCTCCCGCTCGACAGACATGCCGCATACTGGATCGATGGCCATCGTCACCATCTCTTTGAACTGTCCATCTTCCAGCCACAGCACCCGGTCGGCAATATCCTTGATGCGCTGATCGTGGCTGACGATGACCACACTGCGATTCTGCTCTTTGGCGATGCGCCGCAGCAGCCGCATGATCTCGTGGCCGATCTTCGAATCGAGATTCGCCGTCGGCTCGTCGGCCAGAATGATGGCCGGATCATTGACCAGGGCACGGGCAATCGCCACCCGCTGCTTCTCGCCGCCCGAAAGTTTCTCCGGCAGAAAATTCAACCGCTCCCTCAAACCGAGATCGGTCAGCAAGTCTGACGCGCGCTTGCGCGCCTCTCTGCCTTTCGCGCCCGCCAACTGCGCCACCAGCGCCACGTTTTCCAGCGCGCTGAGCGCCGAGAGCAAATTGAAATCCTGAAAGATGAAACCGAATTGTTTTAGGCGAATATCCGGCAATCGGTTTTCGGCCAATGCGCTGATTACGTCGCCGTTGAGTTGGATCGCGCCCTCCGTCGGCTTGAGCAGCGCGCCCAGCATCGAAAGCAGCGTTGTCTTGCCGGAGCCGGACGGCCCCATGATCAACACCACCTCGCCCGGCGCGACGGTCATCGTCACATCACGCACGGCGGTCACTTCCGTCGCCCCCGCGCCGTATCGCTTCGTCACCTGTTCGACTACCAACGTCGCCGTATTCCCCTTTGGGATGGTTCGACTTCGCTCACCACAAGTTTGGTCGTTGGGATTTTGGATTTTCCCATTGTTCATTGCCTCATTGTTCATTGTTCATTTCCCTCTAAACACCATCGCCGGATCCAACCCCGCAATCTGCCGGATGGGCAGAATGGCCGCCAGCCCGCCGATGATCAGCGACACCGCGCCGACCTTGATCAGCGATGCGCCGCTGACTTCGAGCGCGAGCGTGAGACTCAAGCGGGGCGCAACCGCCGACACGGCCAGCGTGAAGATCAGCCCCAGCGCGAAGCCCAACGCCACGCTGATAAACGCCTGCATCAGCACCGCGTGATACAAGTGGCCGTTCCGCGCCCCCAACGCTTTCAGCACGCCGTATTCCGCGCGCCGCGCAAACGTCGCCGTGTACACCGTCAGCGCCATCACCGCCAGCCCGATCAGAAAACCGATCGCGTTCATAAGGGCGATCACGTCGGTGCTCATGTCCTTGATCACTTTGCGCTCCTGCACGGCGAACTCGGTCGTGGACTGCGCGGTCACGTCGTCCACTTCCGATTCGATCCGCGCGGCGACGGCCTCCGCCGAGTCACCCGGCTTCACTGTCACCAGCAGAAAGCTAACCGAGCCGGGAGTGCCGCGCAGCGTGGCGAAGTCGGCCATCGAAACAAACGCCACCGAATTGACCAGACTCGCCGTCCCTTCCGACAATCCCACAATCTCGAATTTGCGGCCAAGTATTTCGGCCTCGTCGCCCGGCGCCGCGCCGGATTTTTCCGCCACGCCGCGGTCAATCACCGTCTCGCCCGGCTTCGGCTGACCGCGCCCGGCCGTCACTTTCCACGCGCCGCCCGCTTTCGCATCTTCGGGCAGGCCAATGATGTAGGCCAGATTGCGCTCGTCGC
Organism: Chloroflexota bacterium; assembly: GCA_016213135.1. Taxonomy (GTDB): domain Bacteria; phylum Chloroflexota; class Anaerolineae; order Anaerolineales; family VGOW01; genus VGOW01. The sequence continues at coordinate 26,965 of JACRBQ010000094.1, forward strand.
CGATCACGATCATGTTGGTGATGTAGAGGATGGGCGTGACCGAGTCCACGCCGGAGACGGCTTCCACTTCCGCCCGCGCCGAGGCCGCCAGCCACGAACTTGCCATGTGCATGTTTCGCACGCCCGATTGCGAAACGAAAATATCCGCGCCGCTCTGATCAATGTAAGCGGTGACGCGCCGCTCCATGCCGGTGAAGATCGCGTCCAGCGACAGAATGAGCATCAGCGCCAGCGCCACCCCGCCGACCGAGATCACGAGCCGGGCTTTGTTTTGAAAGAGATTGCGAAGGGCTAAAAGAGTCATGTTCTTTTCTCCCCTCTCCCGCGCGGGAGAGGGGCCGGGGGTGAGGGCTACTTTCGAAACACTTCCGCCGGGGCCACGCCCGCCACCACACGCGCCGGAAAGAGCGCGGCGGCGAGCGCCATACCCAATCCGATAACGACTGCCCGCGCCGACTCCATCGGCTCAAGCACGATCAGAAACTGCGGCCTCGCCGCCATGATCCATTCGCCCGCCGCGTACGCCAGCCCCACACCCAGAATCGCTCCGGCCATCGCCGCGATCAACGCCTGCGCCGCCACCACGCGATACAGCACCGCGTTGCGCGCGCCAATCGCCTTGAGCACGCCGTACTCGCGCTGCCGCTCGACCGTGGCCGTGTAGATCACCAGCCCGACGATCAGCGTGCCGACCAAAAACGCGATGCCGGTCATCAATTGCAGCGGCGCAGAAAAATAGCGGGCGAACAACTTGTAATCATTGGCCGCCATTTCCGATTTCAGCACCGCCTGTGTGCCCGGCAAATCGCCGAGACGATCTCGCGCCGCTTCGGGCGATTCGCCGTCGGCGGGCGTCACCAGCAGAAAACTGGTCGCCCCCGGCGCGCGCAGCAGCGACTCCGCCGCCGACTTGCGGATGAAAAAGAAACTCGTCATCCACGAGGTAGTGCCTTCGGAGAGGCCGACGACCGCGAAATCTTTGCCCATGATCTCGATCAGGCCGCCCAACCGAATCTCGTGCCGCGCGGCCAGCACGCTGTCGAACACCACTTCGTCGTCGGCTTCCGGCTCGCGGCCCTCGGCAAGCTTCCACGGCCCGCCACCTCTTTCGGAAAGGTAGCCGACCATATAAGCAGGCTGTTTCTTTCCGTGCAGATCGAGAATGATGAACTGCGAAAGGATCGGCGCGACTCCGGCGACGCCGTCTATCTTCCCGGCTTCGTCGACGGTATCCGGCGGGAGTAGCGAAGTCGCGCCCAGCATATTGTTCACGCCGCGCTGGGCGATGACGACCGAACCGGGTGAGTGATCGAGATACGACGTGATCTGCCGGTACATGCCGGTGAGGAATCCGTTCAGCACCAGCACCAGCATCACCGCCAGCGCCACACCGCCGATGCTCAGCGCCAACCGCGTTTTTTCTTTGAAAAGATTCCGCCGTGCGAGAAACATAATTCGACTTCCTCAGCACCTGACAGGTCCTGGGGACCTGTCAGGTGCGGCAATCTCAATCTCCACGGGCCGCCGCGACCAACTGCGGCTGCCCCTGCCCTCTGCCCGTTTGCGGTCTATTTTCTCGCCAGGCCGACGGCTTGAACCCTTTGAGGAGAAGCGTATTCAGCGTCACCGTCACGGAGCTGATTGCCATCATCAGCCCGGCCAGTTCCGGGCTGATGATCACCGAGACGAATGGATAGAACAGCCCCGCGCCCAGCGGGATGCCCAGCGTGTTGTAAACAAACGCCCAGAACAGATTTTGCTTGACCTTTCGCATCGTGGCTTTGGCGACTTCCAGCGCCACGACCACATCGCGGACATCGTCTTTGATCAAGATCACGTCGCCGGTTTCTTTGGCAACGTCCGTGCCGGACCCAATCGCCATGCCCACCTCGGCTTGCGCCAGCGCGGGCGCGTCGTTCACCCCGTCGCCTACCATCGCTACTTTTTTGCCGGATGCTTGCAGCTTTTTCACCTCTTCAGCTTTGTCTTGTGGCAGGACTTCGGCGAGCACGCGGTCAATCCCGACCTGCCGGGCGATGGCCTCCGCCGTGCGGCGGTTATCCCCGGTGATCATAGCCACCTCCAGCCCAAGTTTGTGCAACCGTTGGATGGCCTCGGTGGAGTATTCCTTCAGCGTGTCAGCGACGGCAATCAAACCGGCGGGTTGGCTATCTATGGCAACAAACATCACAGTCTTACCATCGCCTTCAAGTCGCTCAGCCTGAGACATCAGCCTGCTAAAGTCCACGCCGCGCTCGCGCATCAACTTCCGGTTGCCGAGCAAGACGACATGGCCTTCCACCCGGGCTTCCACGCCGTGGCCGGGGATCGAATTGAACGACTCGGCGTCGGTGAGCGTCAGACCGCGGGCGTCTGCGCCCCGCACGATGGCTTCGCCGAGCGGGTGCTCGCTGTTCTTCTCCGTGATCGCGGCGATGCGCAGTAAGTAATCCGCGACCGGTGGGTAGGGAGTGGTTTGATCGTCCACCGCCCAGGCCCACTGCCCACTGACGACGGTATCTGTGACGGACGGCTCGCCCTTTGTCAGTGTGCCGGTTTTGTCGAAGACGATCGTTTGCAGTTTGCTCGTATTCTCAATCGCTTCGGCGGTCTTGAAGAGCACCCCGTGTTCGGCGGCCTTGCCCGTTCCGGCCATGATCGCGCTCGGCGTCGCCAAGCCCACCGCGCACGGGCAGGAGATCACCAGCACCGTCACCGACAACAGTAGCGAGAAGCCGAACACGCCAATCTCACCCAGCTTGTACGGCGAGAGGATGAAACTGGAATTAGGGTCGAAGAACATCTGGTAGCCGAAGAAAAACCAGAATACAAACACGGCGACGGCCAGCATATGCACGCCAAGAATGAAATGCCCGGCCACCCAATCGGCCAGTTTTTGAATCGGCGCTTTGCTGGCCTGCGCATCCTCGACCAGTTTGATGATCTGCGCCAGCGCGGTTTCTTTGCCCACGCGCGCCGCCGTAAACTTGAATGCGCCGGTCTTGTTCAGCGTGCCGCCGATCACCGCGTCGCCCGTTTTCTTTTCCACCGGCAGACTCTCGCCGGTGAGCATGGATTCGTCCACCGCGCTGTAGCCCTCGGTCACCGCGCCATCCACCGGGATGCTCTCGCCGGGTCGCACCAGAATCAAATCGCCGATCTCCACTTCGTCCGCCGGGACTTCCTCTTCATTGCCGCCGCGGATGACGCGGGCGATCTTCGGCTGGAGTTTCATCAGCTTGCGGATCGCTTCCGATGTACGCCCGCGCGTGAGGGCTTCGAGCCAGCGCCCCAAAATAATGAACGCGGTCAGCAGCGCCGCGCTCTCGAAAAACGTCGCGCCCTCGCCGCCGAAGCCCGCTTTTGGAAACAAGGTGTTGATCACGGCGATGCCGTACGCCGCGCCGATGCCGGTGGCATACAGCAGGTTCATGTCGGTCACGCCGTGCCGGAGTCCCTTCCACGAATTGGTGAAGAACTGCCTGCCGGGGCCAAGCACGATGGGCGTGGTGAGCAAACCGATCACCCACTTGTACGACAGCCAAACCGGCACGAACGCTTTGGCCGGGCCGAGCATGTCGTAGAACGTGCCGATCATGACGACGAGGCCGATGAGCCCGGCTATTATCAAATTCCGCCCCTGCCGTTTGATTTCATCTTCGCGCGCCTGCCGCTCGCGGTCGAGCGCGTCGGCGCCTTCACTGCGCTCCTGCGCTTCGTAGCCCACGTCGCGCGTGGCGCGTTTCATCGCGCCGGCGCCGACAACGCCCGGAATGTACGTAACGCGCGCTGTGCCTAAACCCAGATTCACCACGGCGGCGGTCACACCGTCCAGTTCTTTCAATGCACCTTCGACGTGCGCCACACACGAAGCGCAGGTCATGCCGCTCACTTGCAGCGTGAGTTCGGCGGCCGGCACGCTGTAGCCCACGTCGTCCACGACGCGCATCATGTCGGCCACTGTCACTTGAGCGGGGTCGAAGATCAGGCTGGCCTTGTTCGTCGCCAGGTTGATGGCGACATTCGAGACGCCGGGCAACTCCCTGAGCGCGCCCTCGACATGCGACACGCACGAGGCGCAGGTCATGCCTTGCACGGGCAGGCTCAGGGATTTTGGAATCGCAGTCATGTCAACACTCCTCCACTGGCAGAACTTTCAAGCCTCAAGCAATTTGAAAAGCGACAGAACCTCATCCAAGCATTGCTCACGCCCGGCAGCATTCGTGCCGGTTTCCTGCAAACGCCGCCGCAGGCAAACGCCGAAATGGTATTTCAGAACGAGGCGGTTGATTTCACGGAGCGCGGCCTGCACGGCCAGCGTCTGGTGGACGATGCTGTCACACTCCGCGCCGCGCTTGACCATCACCTCAATGCCGCGCAGGCCTGCCCTGAGCAACGTCGAAGGGTGCCCCTCGGCGCATTGCAGGCGGCGTATCAGGTCGGCTTCTATTCTGCGAAGATCATTCGACACTGGCGAGGGCATTTTGGGTCTGCGCGGTCAGCGCCGCTTCCGTCAAGGCCGCCATCACCTGTTCGGCCAGGTGGGGGTCGGGCGCATTGGCCGCATCACGGACGATCTGCGCCGAGGTTCGGTCGTCATGGCTGTGCAGCGTGAGGACAAGCGGCGCGGCTGCCTCGCCGTATACCAGCAGCACGACGAACTGGCACGTGCACTGCGCGGTGCCGTGATGGGGGCAATCGCAATTGACGTGGGGTGTCAACGCCGAGCGCAGATCGAAACTGCGGACGACGTACAGACCGCGCCGCGTGAGGGCGGCGGTTGCGGCCCGGGTCACGGTCTCACCGTCGGAGTCGAACAGGATGCTTGCGTCCATTGGGTTCACCTGCGGGAAGTGTTTTGAGGTTGAGCGCGGCATTCTAGCGCCGTGTGGCAGGTTTGGGCATACGCCATTTGGCTCATGTTGGGTGACGGCACATCTACTACCTGCTATCGGCTGAACGCGCTGGATCGTCTGCCTGGGCTTCATCCACGTACGCCAGCGGATCCGCCTCAAACAAGCGTAGGCAGGCGGCGTGGCAGAAGTAGTATTGCCGACCGTTGAACTTCAACGTGGCCGCCGCCTGATTGGCGCGAAGTTCCATCTTGCATACGGGATCAGTGACGACGCGTAGCGTGGATGTACGTTTCTTCTTCATTTCGAGTCACCTCTGGCTGCGAATCAGGATCAAGCCTCCCGTTGCGCCCAGTGCAATTACCACCATCGCAGCGATAATCTGACTGCCAGGCTTGGGCGATCAATGGCGTGTGGCTCGCCAGAGAGTTCGCTCATGACCAGGGCCGGGCCGGCGCCGGCATTACTGGCCGAGGCCGGCACCGTCAGATCGGCGGCGGCGGTTTCCGCGTCTTCAGGGCCGCGCGCACAGGGTACGAGCCGGGAACAGCCAGATGAACATCCACAATCCTTTCCTTTCGACGATGCGCCGCCAGAACAATTGAGCAGCATTGGCCCGCTACTCATAACACTTTAACCCCGTTCGCTCTTGAGTCGCTAGCGTTATTTAGCGCGTTTCGGGATACGCCATTTGGCGCATGGGGGATAAAAAAGTAGAGACGACCCGTCCTTCGACTTTGCTCAGGAGGTCGGCTCTACAGCCGCAATCGCAATTCAATCGCCGTGCCTGCGCCCGGCGAAGACGCAATAGTCAGCCGTCCGCCGATCAGTTCGGCGCGTTCCTGCATCCCCATCAACCCGTAATGCCCCGAGGCCGCGAGAGCGCTCACGCGCTCCGGCGCGGGGAAGCCTTTCCCGTCGTCCCGCACACGGATGACGAACTCTGTCGGTTCAAAGACAGCGGCCACGTTCACCGACCGGGCTTCGGCGTAGCGCGCGGCGTTGTTCAATGCTTCCTGCACGATGCGGTAGATGGCGATTTCGTGGCCGGAGGGCAGGCGGCGCGGCTGGCCGCTGGTGGAGAAATTCACCCGCGCGCCGGAGGCGGTTTCGAGATCGCGGGCCAGCATTTCAATTGCCGACAACAGGCCGAGGTCTTCAAGATAGATCGGGCGCAGTGCGCGGATGATCCGCCGGACTTCCTCGATCAAAGAAGCGATCATTTCACGCAGTTCGGCGAACCGCTCCATCGCCTGCGGCGCCTCGCGCTTGGCGGCCATCTGAGCCAACTGCGCGCGTTGGTCGAGAGCGACGAGCGCCTGCACCGTGTCGTCGTGCAGTTCGCGCGCCAAACGGCGGCGCTCGTCTTCTTGTCCGGCGGTGATCGCGCCGAGATAGCCGCGCAAGTTTTGCTGCGAGGCTTTCACTTTTTGGGCCATGCGGCTCAGTTCAGCTTGCAGGTTGCGAATCTCGGCGATGCCGCCCACCGGTGTTTCGGCGGCCTCGAAGCGCCCCCACGTCAGTTCGCTGGCCTGCCGCTCCAATGCCCGCAGGGGCTGGACGATTTGTCGAATGCCGAATCCCAGCGCGATCAAGGCGAAAAGCAAGATCGGGATCAAAATCAACGGCGCGGCCTGCGTCGTCCGCAGGAGCGGGTTGTCTACCATGTCCCATGGCTCTTCGATCACCAACGCCCAACCTACCAACGCCACCGGGGCATAGGCAACAACGTGTTCACTGTCGCCGACGGCGATGTACGTTGTGCCGCTCTCGCCGCGCAAGGCTTCGGCCACGCCCGGATGATTCCCGCGAAGTGTATCTGACTCGGAATCGGCGCTGTCGGATTGATACAGGACGCGGCCTTCGGCATCTACAAGGAACGCCTTCGTCTGATCACCGGCAGGAAATGTGTCGGCCAACACGCGACGGGCGAGGGCGCTTGGCGAAAACGCGCCCACGGCCGTCGGGCCGTCCGGCGCAGCGGCGGCAACCATCATCATCAATTCGCCGCCGGCAGAATCGGCAAAGGCATTTGAGAATTGCATTTCGGCCTGGCCGGCGGAGCGCGCCAGCAGTTCGGCGGCAGGCCGCGTTCGCCAGAGTTCGGGTGAGTTGGAAGAGGCCGTCAAAACGCCGTCGGCGGCGAAGAGCGCGAGGCCCCCCTCAAAATCCGGCAGAAGAAATTCGTAATCGGCGAGGGCGTTTGGCTTGTCTGTAGCGTGCAGCGCCAATCCGCGCAAAGAGGCGGCGCGATGGTTGAGTTGTTCGGCGAAGGTGGCGGCAGCGGCGCGCACGGCCCGCTCGTCCCGTTCGCCGACGAGTGCGCGCATCGCGCGCGAGTGCAGAGTCAAACTGCCGAAGGGGATGGCGATCAGCAGGGCGACGAGCGGGAGGATGATGAAGATGAAAAGCTGAAAGGTGAGACCGCGCCCGCGCAGGCCCGGGGGAGAGGAGGGCAGGGAGCGAGACATGAGCCGAAGTTATTCGCGATCCGGTTCGGCGATAGTGGGCGGGATCCATCCCAGCGCGACGGCGCGCATCACGGCTTCGGTGCGGCTGGTGGCGTTCAGCTTGTCGTAGATTTTGGCGAGGTGGCCCTGCACCGTGCGATCACTGATCGACAATTCCGCGCCGATGGCTTTGTTGGTGTGTCCTTTCGCGGCCAGGCGCAGCACTTCCAGTTCGCGGTCGGTGAGCGGCTCGACAACGGACTCCGGCGCGGCGGCGCGCGGTTCGGCCAGGCTTGCCATCAATTTGCGAGTCACCGCCGGGTCGAGAACCGATTGCCCTTCGTGAACGGCATGCACCGCGTCCACGATTTCCTGCGCGTCGGCGGTCTTTAGCACGTAACCGTTTGCGCCCGCCTGCAGCACTGCTTTGACGTACGGCGGGTCGTCGAAGGCGGTGAGGATGAGCACGCCGACGGGCAGACGCTCGGCGCGGATGGCGCGCGTGACTTCGATGCCCGATTGCTCCGGCATTTGAATATCCAACACGGCCACGTCGGGTTGGTGCTCGCGGATCAGCCTCATGGCCTCCGCGCCATCGGCGGCTTCGGCGGCGACAGTAATACTGCCGCTCATTTCTAGAAACTCGCGCACGCCTTTGCGCACGACGGCGTGATCGTCGGCGAGCACGACGCGGGTGGGTCGAGGGGAGTCGCTCACGTGCCTTTTCGTCACAACAGCCAATATAACACGATCTCGTTGATCCCAATCAACAGGAAGACGACGCCGACGCCGCGCTGAATCCACACGTCGGCGGCTTTGAAGCGGCGCAGGAATTGGCCGATATTGATCATGCCGGAGGCGATCAACCCCGCCAGCCCCAACACCGGCAGGGCTGTGCCGATGGCGAACACGCCGGGAAAAATCAGGCCGCCCGGTGAGGCAATCGCCAATGGAATCGTCAGCCCAAAGAACAACCAAAACAATGTAGGGCAAAACGTGAATGAAAAAGCGACGCCCAATAGATACGCAGGCAGAATGCCCCGCCGACCTCTGACTCTCTCTTCCAGCCACGCCGATACGCGATTACCCAGCGATATTCGTGAGTGCATCACGCCCAGCATGAACAAGCCGACGACGATCAACAGCGGGCCGAGCGCGCGCCGCGCGATGACGACCACCGGGATCGCCGTTTGACTCAGTTGATCAAGCTGCAAGCCCAGGGCAACGACCGCGCCGCCGACGAGCAGGTACACTGTTATTTTGCCGGCGATGAAGGCGGCTGTTTGACTCCATAGACGGCGCGAATCGGCGACGCCGCGTGAAAGAAACGCCAGCGCGGCAACGTTTGTGCTCAATTGGCAGGGCGCGGTCGCGCCGATGAGGCCGAAGAGCAGCGCCGACACTAGCGGAACATTGATCGAGTCGGCGAGGTTGCTTATGGGTAAGGCCAACCAATTCGCCGGCCCGCTCAACCACGCATAGTATTGGGCAATAAACTGTGCCATGTGATATGTCCGCAAGTGCTATGGCGCGTCCGGTTCCGGGGCCTGATTTCGCAGCTTGTCGATAAATTCCGTCGTCGCCGCCTCGTCATAAGTGTCCAGCTTGAGAACGCGGCCCCATGAGGTTAGCGCAATCAACGTATCCATCGCCGGTCGCGGCACGGCGATTAGTTTTTTAGCGTTTGTGGCAAAACTCACCGGCTTGGCGCGATCCATGGTGGTTTTGATTTCCGTTTTGAGGGTCTCGCAGCCGACCTCATCCAAAGAGGCGCAGTTATACGAAATGATTACGTAACCATGCTCAAGATTATGGACAAGCTGTTCGTCGGGCGGAGCGTCGTCATAAAAGCCTTCTTCGACGCGGCCAGCATGGGGGCCGGAAGTGGGTGGATCAGAGTTGTATGGCTCATGTGGGTCGTCCACTGCAATGTGGGCGCGTCCCTGACTCGGAACGCTCTGACCCGGCTTTGGCCCGAATACTGTCCACGCAAAGTATCCAACGGCAGCGACGACGCCCAAGCCTATCAACGCCGACACTCCGCGCCACGCCAACTGCGTGCGCTGCTTTTCGGTGTGCCTGGCTTCGCGAATGCTTTTATTTGTGGTCTTGGCTTTAGCGCTCATTACGTTTTCACTCCGTATTCATCATAATTGAGGTGGTCACACGGTCAATCTTGCCCTTCGCAATTTGGCTTCGATCTCTCGCGCCGTGTCGGCCAGCATCTCTTCAAGCGGTGGATAGGCCAGCCAGACGATGGCGAGGCCGAACAGCAGGCCGGTGATCAGCCGCATCCACGAATTGAACGAGCCGAGCGCATCCCCGGCGTAAAACGCTGCCGGAAAAACATTCCCGGTCAACGCGGCCAGCCAGGCATTGCTGTCGCGGAAGCCGTCCCCAAGTCCGGCAATGTCGCTGATCACGTGCATGCCGCCGTCGACGGCCATCGGCAGGATGAGCAGAACAAACGCCCACAGCGGCACAGACCGCAGACGCTTGCGGAGCGGCCAAAAGATCAGAGTACCAAGAAAAACGCCGCCGTACATCGAAACCATGCGGTCCGACCAGGCCACCTTCCAACCCATTGCCGCGCTACCGACGAACTGGCGCAGGATGAATGGATTGGTCGTGTTCTGCCAGGCGGCTTGCACTTCGGACAGCGAATACATGGCCTGCGGCCCGAAGAGGAAAAAGGATCGCTGCGGCAGTTGATGGCACTGAGTGGAATAGATGAGATAAATCACTTTGCCCGCCCCCGTCCAGCCGATCTTCATGAACACCGGCGCGAGCCACGGCAGGCCGACGAAAATTCCCAGAAGGACGGTGATGATCAGCAGCCAGTGGCGGCTGAAACCCAGCAGAGCGCGATTGACTAACACAGCGAATGAACGTTCACGGGCAGATGCAGTCGTAATCGTGGACATGAGCTGTTTTCCTCTCAGCGCGCAGCTTCAGCGGGCATTCGTGACTCTACTGCAAAAACTACGATCTCACCGCAAAGGCGCGAAGAGCGCAAAGGATTTCTCTTGTTTTTCTTTGCGTTCTTGGCGTCTTTGCGGTTCAAATGGGCTTTTTTCAGTGGAGTCATTCGTGGTTCTGACAGAGTTTCAGTTAATTATTTGTAGCGGCGGCGTGATGCGCCAGAAAGGGCTATTTAGCCTGTCTTTGTTTGCGGCGGTTTTCCTCATTTGCTCACCAACTTGTAACCTGCTTGCTCCCAAGCCGCCATACCGCCGTCCAGATTCCACACATTCGTGTACCCGGCCTTCACCAACTCGGCGGCGGCAATCGCCGACATGCGCCCGCTGCGACAATACAAGACGACCTCTGCGCTCTTGTCGGCGGGGTACTCGCTGAGAAGCTGCGCCGTTTCGTCGTAAGCAATGAATGCATCCGTCTCTTCGATCTCTCCTTCGTAAGGAATGTGCGTGTTGACGAAGAAGAAATCTTTGCTCTTCAACATCTCAACCAATTGAGCGGGGGTGATGTTGGTGTAGGCCCCGCCGCCATCAACGCTTACCCGCCCGCCGGAAACTGCGGCGGCAGTAGGCGCGGCACGCAGAGCGTGGCTCCCGCACGCGGCCAGCAATGCGGCGGCGATCAAAACAACAGGTAGAAGCTGTTTGCGAATCATAGACTTCTCAATCCTTTATGATGACCCTGGTTCCGCCCGGCCACTCGACGGTGACGTTTCCCGGCACGTAGGGCACTTCCGGCAGAGTCCAGCGGAACAGCCACCTGGCATCCTGCGGGCGCAAGTTGATGCAGCCCGCCGACTTGGGCGTGCCAAAGTCGTTATGCCAATACGTGCCGTGCAGAGCCGCGCCGTTTCCGGCAAAATAGGACACCCACGGTACGCCGGGCAGGTCGTAACCGTTTTGCGCTGTGCCGCCTGTCATGTGCCGCGACGCGCGTTTGCTCCAAATGGGATGCTCACCCGCCGGAGTCAGGCTGCCGACGGTTGAGCCGTCGGGGCCAAAATAGTTCCTGCCCGACGAAATGCGAGGCCGGAACACTTCCAGCTTGCCTTCGTAGGCAGAGAGCGATTGGCGGCTCAATGTGACGACGATAAGTTTATCACTCACACCCTGCGAGATGGGCGCGAACTCTTCTTCGGGAATCGGGCGGAAGGCAACCGCCTCACCATACATCTTAGCGCCGTTTTCGTCGTTGATGCGATACCAAATGCTTCCATCACCTGCCGCCACGCGCTCGGTGATTTGATACGCCGAACTGAAATACAAACGGTACACAACCGGCGCTTGCGGATCCGGCGCGGCGCGAGCGTCGGTGAACGGCGTGCTCACTTCGACGTAGACGCCGACATCCGGCACAATGGTCAGCGGCTCATTCAACATGAACTGCACCGGCTGTGCCCACGACGAATACGCATAGCCCTCCGGAGTTTCGAACCACACGTGATTGTGGGGATAGAATCCTTCGCCGACGACTGAGCGCAGGATCGGGAAGACGTCGTCGCGGTATTTGTAATCCAACCGCGCCCCTTCTGCGTGAGGTCGCGCGATCAAGCGGATGCGTGATCCAGTGACGCGGCCAAGTGGCACACCGGGCGGCCAATCAGTTGAGGGACGACCGGCGACCAGCCGCCACGAGCGTGGAGCGAATACGCCCGCAAAGGTTATGCCGCTCAGTTTCAGAAAATCACGCCGGGATAATTTCATTCGTTTACCCTCAGAGCTGAAAATAGCGCTTACGAATTCGATTCATAGCATTTGCGCCGATTGTGATTCGCGTTGCGCCCATACCCTCATCAGCCACAGCGAGGCGGCCAGCGCGAGCAAACCGATTACTTGCGCCGCGCGGAATCCCCCCAGCCAAATCACGCTGTCTCCTCTGAACGCTTCGAGAAAGACTCGCGCCGCCGCGGACAAAGAGACGAGGAGGAGAAAGTTCACGCCGTCGCCCGGCTTGTCGACAGGCCGTTTCCACACAATGGCAAAGGCGGCGAGCGCCGCTAACGTTTCATAAACTTGAGAGGGATGACGATAGTCATCCCAGAGATAAATTGCCCACGGCAGTTTCGTCGACGAGCCGAAAGCATCGCCGCTGAGGAAGTGCGCGACGCCAAAGGCGATCATGAACGCCGCCAACCCCGGCGCGAGCGCATCCAGGGTGCGGCGCAGGGCCATTTTCTTTCGCCAACCAAAGAGCGTAGCGATAGCCGCGCCGATCACCAGTCCGCCATTGGGCGAGAGCGTGGCTGGCGTGAGCGCAAATAGGCTGAGCGGGTTGGCGAGGTATGCGCTCAAGTATTGGGCCGCGTAAGCCAACCGCGCGCCGATCAGCCCGGCGACCAAGCCGTAGAAAATCAGATTGTACACATCGGCGGGGCTGAGCTTCAACCGTTCCGCTTCTTTTTCGGCCAACGCCGATCCGATCCAAACGCCGACGAGCAGCACCAATCCGGGCAGTTGCAGAAGAAACGGGCCAAGACGTATGAAAGGCAGCACTACGGAGTCTCTTTCAACAGCTCTTCCACTTTGGATTGAATGAGGGCTTCGCTCATCGGCCCGCCGATGATGACCGAGCGGATGATTCCATTACGATCAACAAAGAACGTGGATGGCAGGCCGCGCAGTTGATAACGTTTGCTCACGGAGCCGTTGCGATCCAACGGGATGAGAAACGTGAGGCCGAATTCTTGAACAAATGCAGCGGCGTCGGCTTCGTTGTCTTGAAATGTGGTGTTGACGGCCAACACGACGAGGCCGCGATCTCGGTAAGCTTGGTACACCTTTTCAATCGCCGGCATTTCGGCGCGGCACGGCGGACACCACGAAGCCCACAAGTTGACCATGACGACTTTGCCGCGCAGTTCGGAAAGCGCGACTTGCCCGCCGCCGAGCAAATCGAGCGTGAAATCAGGCGCGGAGAAACCTTCGCGCGGGCTGGGCGGGGGGCCGCCATTCACCGTGGCCGCCTGCGGAACGCGCGAGAGAAACGTCCAGCCCACGCTAAGAATGAGGACGACAATCATCGCCGTCGTCCAACGGCGGTTATCTCGCAGGAGATCAGCCTGTGTCATGTATCAGTTCTCCGTGGGTTTGGATGCGCCACCAAGCGCGCGGCTACTGAGGTAGCCCACGTAAGCCGGTACGAGCGGCAGGACGCACGGCGAAAGAAACGAGATCAATCCGGCGAGGAGGGCGATGAAATAGGTTGGCATGACCGCCGCGCCGAGAGGTAGATCGAGAAACAGTCCATTGCGTTGAGCCCAGATGGCGATCAGCGTGATACGCCCGGTCAGCATCATCAAGCCGATGGCGATCAAGAACAGACCGCCGGCGATTTCCACTTGGCGCAGATGGCGGCGGAATCGGCGCACGAACCCGGCAGCGCGATCCACTCCCAGTCCAATGGCCAGAAACGGCAGACCCAGCCCGAGGGCGTAACCGCTCGACAATACCATCGCTTGCGCCGAAGTTTCCTGACTGAAACCGAGCGTCAAGATCGCGCCCAGCGTCGTGCCGATACACGGCGTCCATCCGGCGGCGAAGAACATGCCCATCATAGCCGACGAGAGCAAGCCGCCGCCCTTGTTCGCGCTCCATTGTGGGCGAGTATCGTAATACAGCCACGGGATCTTCAGCACGCCCAATGTGGACAAGCCTAATACGATCACGACAACGCCGCCGACCTGCCCCAGGATTGTTTTGTATTCGGCAAAGAGCTGGCCGAGTAGCGTGGCTGCCCCGCCCCAGCCCACGACGAAGACAATTGAAAAACCAAAAACGAATAAAAGGGAATGAAAAAAGACGTTGAAGCGCTGGCTCAACGTCGGCGCTTGAGTGGATGTGACTGTCTGGTTCATAATAATAACAGCACTATAGCCAAGACAACAGGGTTAGGGGAGCGTCAATTGGCGGGTGTGAGAACAGGCCAAATGGCGTGCAGGGGCGGCCGGCGCGAATCACTTATTCACGACCGCTGTCATCGCCGCCTTCTTCGTACGCCCCTCCCGGCTCTCGGTAAAGCAGCAATGGCGCGGCGGCAGTCAACAGCGCAAGCGGCCACAGGATCGCCAATAGACTCGCGGCAGTGAGTACCTCTCCCAATCGCAATAACCCGGCGATGACGATAGTGATTCTTAGCATACGCTGTTGCCACACTGCCTTACTGACCGCGTCGCTCGTGCCGTGCTGTTCGTGGAAGGCATTCCTTTCCCCGATTGAAGCGCATCCTTTCCCGCATGACCACCCCACCGCCGGCCTCGGCGCGGCGCACTGCGCGATTGCTGATGACCCGTCGCCCGAACCGATCAAGCGTTGTACAATGCCAAACGAAGCGGGCGCAACTGCATGTGCGTGTGGGAACCGGAGTTGGCGGCCCCGCCAAAGCAGATTGGCGTTTCAGCCTGACGGTTGGCCGGCATCGGTGACAGGCAGCCGATGTGAGCGGCTAAAGTTGGTTGCCGTCCCGGGATTTTTCGTATGGGTGGCGGCGCAAGTTCCCGGCACCCGCCTCAGCCCTCCGCGCCATAACAAACGAGCCGCCCCAACCGGGACGGCTCGTTTTCTTTTTCTGCTTCTCTCGCTCTGCGGCTGGAGCTAATCGTAGGAAAACCGCTGCTCTTTCCACACGTCGGCTTCGTTGTGGTAACCGGCCTGCTCCCAAAAGCCGAGCTGGTCGGTCTCGCGGAATTCCAGCCCGCGCAGCCACTTGCCGCCCTTCCAAAAATACGGCGTCGCGAGTCCCTTGCCGGGAATGTTGCCGATGACGCCTCGCAGCGGATAGCCGTGATCCGGCTCCAGCGGCCGGCCGTCGAAATGGGTGGCCAGCAGAAAGTTTTCGGCCAGCGCAATATCCACGGGGATGTTCACCGTGAAGCCGTATTCGCAATGCTGAAGCAAGTGGCGCGCCGAAGGCTTCAGTTTGATGAAGCCCTCGTCCACCAGCGTTTTGAGGTACACCCCTTCCCACTCGGTGTCGAACTTGCTCCAGCGGGTGACGCAGTGAATGTCCATCAGCAATTTGCCGCGCGGGAGCTTGTTGAACTCGTCCCACGTCCACCGCTTTTCCTCTTCCACCTCGCCGAACACCCGCAAATCCCACGCCGCCGGGCTGAATTTGGGAACCGGCCCGTAGTGCAAAACCGGAAAACGGTTGGTGAGGGCCTGGCCCGGGGGCAGGCGGCCCATCTCCTTCACACTCTCCTCTTGCTCTTTGCGCCCCAAAATGCTTTTCAACATCGTCGCCTCCTGTAAAAAATGCGCCGGGCAATCGTATCGTCTCTGCCCATTTGCGCCATCATAAAAGCGAATTATTACAAGAGGCTTTCCGGCAAAAATGGGCGGCGCAGCCCGCGGCGGCTACCCGGTGAACACCG
Organism: Chloroflexota bacterium; assembly: GCA_016213135.1. Taxonomy (GTDB): domain Bacteria; phylum Chloroflexota; class Anaerolineae; order Anaerolineales; family VGOW01; genus VGOW01. Next base: position 42,615 of record JACRBQ010000094.1, read on the forward strand.
GCAAATGCCCGAGGGCAATGATGTTCTCCCACTGCGCCCGTTCGCCTTCGGTAAAAATGGCGCACTCGGCCACCACGGCGGCCCCGGCTTTGCTCACCACCAGCCGCATCCCTTGCAGCGTCGAGCCGGTGCTAATCACGTCGTCCAACAGCACCACCCTTTTGCCATGGATCAATTCCAGATCCTTCTCGTCGAGATAAAGCGTTTGCGGCGCGCCCGTGGTGATGGACAGCGTTTCGGCCTGCAGCGCCTCGCCCATATAAGGCTTGTAAGCCTTGCGCAGCACCAGATATGCTTTGCCCGTCGCCACCGCCAGCGCATAAATGAGCGGGATGCTTTTGGCCTCGGCGGTCACCAGCAGATCGTAATCCACGGCTCCGAGTTTTTCGGCCAGCGCCCGGGCCGCCGCCTGCACCAGCTCGGTATCGCCCAGAATGTTGAGGATGGCAATCCGCAGGCCCGGCTTCACTTCAAACAGCCGCAGGTTGCGTTTTACCCCGGCCACTTCCACGGCATACACTTCGCGTGTGTTTTTCATCTCACTCTCCAATGATCCGAACGCCGGACCGTTCCCTTACAACGGTTCCTTGAAATCGTAGATGCCATCCTGGAATGCCCACCGGCGGCCACAACCTACGCAGCCCAGTTCGGCCTGGCCCTGCAACTGCCCCTTGCACACCGGGCAGCGCAAAATGTCGGCCACGGAGGCGATGGGCATTGGCCGGCCCCGCCCGGCCACGGCGCACTGCACGAACACGCTGGGCGTAAACTGCATCCAGTTGCCGGTGGGCTGCGCCCATCCGTCGAGGGCGGCCAACAACGCGGGCGGGACTATCCGCTTGAGCAGCCCAAGCCGGTAGTGCGACACCGTGCGTTGAGCCA
>JACRBQ010000095.1 GCA_016213135.1 Chloroflexota bacterium
TCTGCATCGAGACCAACCCCGCCGACGTGGACGAGGAGACCGTGCGGCGGCTGCACAGCGCCGGCGTGGCGCTCGTTTCGCTTGGCGTGCAGTCCTTCGATGCCGGGCGACTCGCCCTGCTCGGACGCCGCTACGAGCCGCCCGCCGCGGAGCGCGCGCTTGGGCTGCTGGCACAGGGCGGCTTCGCCTCCGTCAACGCCGATATCATGTTCGCCCTGCCCGGCCAGACCGCCGACGATGTGACGGCCGATCTGGCCCGCGCCGCGCAACTCGGCGCGAACCAGCTCACCACCTACCCGCTCTTCACGTTCCCTTACACCTCGGTGGGCGAGTACCTGCGCCTGACGGCCGTGCGCATGCCGGATCTGCGCGCGCGCCGGGCGCACTACCGCGCCATCGGCAGGTGGTGCGCGGAACACGGCTTCCAACGGGTATCGGTGTGGGGCTTCAAGCGAGGCGGCGGCCCGCGTTACTCGTCGGTCACTCGCGACGGCTACATCGGGGTCGGGCCTGGGGCCGGGTCGCACCTGCCCGACGGGTTTGTGCTCAACACGTTCGATCTCGAGAGTTGGATCCACGCCACGCAGGCGGGGCGCACGGCGATCGCCCTGCGCATGCCCTTCGCCGGTGAGATGTCCGGCTGGTGGTGGCTATACTGGCGCTTCTACGACACGCGCATCCCGCTGGACGACCTCGATGCGGTTCTTGGCCGCGACGCGCCCAAGGCCCGCCGGTGGCTGAGAGCCGTGGAACGGGCCGGGTTTGCGGTTCGCAATGGCGGGCGCCTCGAACTCACCGAGCCGGGCGCGTTCTGGCTTCATCTGGCGCAAAACCATTTCGCGCTGAACTACGTGAACACGCTGTGGACCCAGGCCCGTTGGGAACCGTGGCCGCGGGCCGTAGCGATCTGAGCGCCTGAACGCCACCGTTAGCCGGCGTCGTGTGTGCGCAAAGCATGTCAGCCGTCTGCACAAAAGGCCGCGCATGAAGAGCGGCGACGTGACATTCGAGCGCATGGGAAACGTGGCGTATAATCACCTCGGCGCAATTTCAATGCAGCCGGAGGCGCCTGCATTGATTGCCTCCGGATAAACGGGCAAGGAATTCATGACGGCTCTGGCATACGCCACAACGGCCATCAGCATCCTGGCCATGGCCGCATCGCTATGGCTTGGCGGCTACGTGGTCACCCGCAGCCCGCGCAGCCGGTTGGCCTGGCAAGCGGCCTTCACCCTGTGGTCGCTGGCCGGCATTTTCTTCGACGCCGTCGCCACCATCAACCCCTCGCGCTTCACCGATCACTGGCCAGGCTGGCCCGTCAACCTGCCCTTCGCCGTGTGGTGCCACCTCAGCGCCACCACCCTTCCGCCCGAACGGGCGCGCCGCCAGCGGCCCTACATCATCGCCGTCTACATCATCGCCCTGGCCGCCGACGTGCTCGTGGGGTTGACTCCCTGGGTTGTGGCCGATGCCCAGCACGGATACGGAGTGGCCCTCAAGCTCTTCACGCCCGGCCCGTTGTTTCCGGTGCTGCCCGTTGGCATCATCGGGCTGTCGTTACTGCCGCTCTACAATTTCCGGGCCGCCCGGCAGGCGGCCCCCACCCCGGCCCACCGCAAACAACTGGATGTGTTGATCGGCGGCACGGCCCTCGGCATCCTCGGCGTGAGCTATGCCATGGTCGTCAACCTGCTCCACGTCGCCGCCCCTTCGCTCCCGTTGCTGTTGGCGCTGGGCTGCGCCGTGGCCCTCCTCGGTTACGGCACCGCCCGCTACAGCGCCCTCGCCGAGGGCCGCATCATCCGCTACGACTTCGCCTTCAGCGGCCTGCTCGTCGTCGCCGTCACCCTGCTGTACGCCGCCGTCCTGCGCCTCTCGCCCATGCCGCTCGCCGTGCAAGTATTGGTGCTGGCGCTGGTCATCATCACCCATACCGTCTACGACTCCGCCCGGCGGCTGCTCGATTGGCTGGCCCTCGAGCGGCCCGAGCGCGCCCTGCGCGCCGCTCTCCACGCCACGGCCACCGAAGTGGGCGAACACGACACGGTGCAAGACGGATTGCAGGGCGCGCTCACCGCCCTCGTCACCGCCGTCGACGCCCGCTGGGGGCTGATCGCCACGCGAGAGAACGACGCCCTCGTCGCGCAAGCCTCCCACGCCGCCCGGCGCGTCGGCGAGCGCCTCCCGCTCGACGGGCTGGAGGTGGACGAACTGACCGTCATCCCCGCCAACGCGCCATCGCGGCCCATTGAAGACCTCACTGTCATCGTCCCGCTGGCATTCGAAGACGATTCGCTGGGCGTGATGTTGCTCGGCTCGCCCCGGGGCGGCCTCAGCTACACCCCTCACGACCTCGACCTCATCGCCGAAGCCGCAGACCGCCTGGCCGAACTGATGCGCAACGTCCGCCGCCAGGAAACGCAAGCGCACTTCATCGGGCAAATACTGGAGGCATTCAAACTCCGCGAGCGCGAACTGCAGGCCGTCATCGAAGCCTTCCGTCGGCCCGCACAATCGCAGCCCGTTACCGCCGGGCAAATCGCCGAAGTGGAAGAGGCCCTGCGCCAACTTCACGACTACTCCTACCTCGGCGATCTGCCGTTGGCCGCCTCGGTGTTGGCCCGTTTTTCCCAACCCCCGCCCTCCGGTCATCTCGATCGCGGCAAAGCCCTGCACGCCGCCCTCCTCGCCGCCATCGAAAAACTGCGCCCCGCCGGAACCGAGCCGCGCGAACTGCCGCCGCGCGAGTGGCACCCCTATCTCGTATTGCGAAATGCCTACGTCAACGGCGACGCCAACCGCGACATCACCTCCCGCCTCTACATCAGCGAAGCCACCTTCCACCGCACCCGCCGCCGCGCCCTGCAGGCCGTGGCTCAGGCCCTCTTCGAGATGGATCTCCCCGCCTCTATCGGCAAATTGATCGAGTCCGCGCCGGGGGCCGCGCCCGTCACCCGTTGAGGCCGCCCGCCACATCGGGCATTTCGGCCCGTGATTCCCAACGTGACACATTTTGACAGTTCCTGATCTGGCTTTGACGCTCCTCGTGCAGTAGCCTAAAGCGAACAGGCATCTGCACCGCACACCGTCGAGCCACCCAGGAGCCACCCGTCATGGCCGTCCGCATTGGCATCCCTCGCGCCCTGCATTTTTTTCAGCACTACCCCCACTGGCGCACATTCTTCGAAGACCTCGGAGCCGAGATCGTCATCTCGCCGCCCACCAACCGCGACCTCGTCGCCGCGGGCGCAAAAATCGTCGCCGACGTCACCTGCCTGCCCATCGCCGTCTACGCCGGGCACGTCGTGTGGCTGCGCGATCAGGCCAACGCGGACTTCGTGTTTGTCCCGGCCATTCGCAACCTCGTCAACGGCGCGTTCCACTGCGCCAAGTTCCAGGCCCTGCCCGACATTCTCAAATCCACCGTGCCCGATTGCCCGCCGCTGCTGGATATTGAGATCGATCTCGAGCGGCGCAAGATCAGCGAGTCACAGGCCTTCCACCGTCTGGGGCGCGACTTTACGTGGAACCCGCTGAAGATCGACCGGGCGTGGGCGCACGCCTGCGAAGTGGATCGGGCCTACCGCGAGATGATGGTGTCCCGGCAGTTGACGTACCCCCAGGCGTTGGGGCAGCTCTACGGCGGGGAATGGGAAACCGACCTGCCTCCCGCCCCTTCGTCGGCTCTCACCGTGGGCGTGGTGGGCCACCCCTACAATCTCTACGACACCTACATCAACCACGACCTCATCACCCGCCTGCGCGATCTCGGCGTGCGCGTGGTCACCAGCGAAATGGTGTCGCCGCAGGATGCGCTGGCGGGCGTGCAGCGCACCACCGGGCAAACCCTGTGGTTCTACGAAAACGCCATGTCCGGCGCGGCGGGGCATTACCTGCTCTCGCCGCAAGTGGACGGGGTGATCGCCGTGCTGGCTTTTACCTGCGGCCCGGATTCGGCGATGGTGGAAACGCTCACCCGCCGCGCCCACGCGCTGCAACGCTCGTTCATGGGGTTGGTGCTCGATCAACACGGCAGCGCCGTGGGCATGGTCACCCGGCTGGAGGCTTTTGTGGATATGCTGACGCGGCAGAAGAAAGTTTCCCCTGCACCGGAGGCTGCACGCACCCCGGGGCCGGCGCCCCGGCAGCGAGTGGCCGCGCCTGCCGTGCTCACCGAAATCCACAAGCCAGTGCTTGGTTTCCCGCGCATGGGCACCACGGTCATCCCGCTCAAATCGCTATTCAGAGGCATCGGGGCGCGGCTCGAACTGGGGCCGCCGCTCAGCAGCCACACCGTGGCCCTCGGCGTGCGCCACTCGCCGGAATTTATCTGCACGCCCTACAAATACATTCTGGGCAACATGATCGAAATGCTGGAGCGCGGCGCCGACACGCTGCTGTACGTGGACGGCCCGGGCTTGTGCCGCAACAGCGCCTACACCCAACTGCTCAACGACATCCTGCACGATCTGGGATACGACTTCACCTTCCTCACCACCGCCATCCTCGAAGACAAAGTGGTGGGCCTCGCCAAATTCCTGCGCCAGTTTTCGCCCGACGTGTCGTGGGGCGTGATTCTCCGCGAGTTGCGGCTGGGCATTGCCAAGATGCGCGCCCTCGACGAAATCGAACGGCGCGTGCAAACCGTCCGCCCGCGCGAACTGACCCAGGGCGGCGTGGACAAGCTGTGGGACGAGGCTATGGCCCGCGTGGATGACGTGACCGAGTACGAGGCGTTGCGGCCCGCCAAAGCGGATGCGCTGCGAAAGATCGACGTCACGCCCATCGATCCCGAAATGAGGCCGGTGAAGATCGCCACCACCGGCGAATACTTCGCCGTGCTCGATCCGTTCTTCAACCTCGATCTGGAGCGCGAACTGGGGCGGCTGGGGGCCGAGGTGCACCGCACACTGATGATGAGCGACTGGGTGCAGGGCGCGCTCATCCTCGAGGCGCTGGGCTTTCCGCGCAAACCGGAAATTGACCGCGCCGCCAAGCCCTACCTGCGTTGGGACATCTCCGGCGAGGGCTGGGTGACCATTGGGCAAACGGTGATACACGCGCACAAGGGCTTCGATGGCATGGTGGAAACGATGCCCTTCACCTGCCTGCCCGAGTCGGTGGCGCTCAACATCCTGCCGCGCGTCAGCCGCGAACACAACATCCCCGTGCTCACTTTCATCTTCGACGAGCAGTCGGGCCGGGCCGGCATGAAAACGCGGCTGGAGGCTTTTGTAGATTTGCTCTATCGCCGCCGGGCCGTGAAGGCGGCCGCGCAAAAAGCCGAACCGCCGGGCGAGGCGGCCCAGGCCCTCGCCGGGGCAGAGGCCTGCGCCGCCTGCCCCATCACCGCCACCTGCCCGCAGGTAGGGCAGGGATTGGCGTTAACACCTGACAGGTCTGCTTACGACTCAGCGAGAGTTAAGTCCGGCAAGACCTGTCAGGTGTGGCGCGAAAATCAAGGAGCAGTTGCATGAAAGCCTATCTGGGAGTGGATGTGGGTTCGGTGACAACGAAACTGGTGGCGCTCGACGACCGCTACAACGTGCTGGCTTCGCTCTACCTGCGCACGCGCGGCCGGCCCATCGAGGTGGCCCAGCAGGGGCTGGACGAACTCAGCCGCCAATTGCCGGCCACGGTGGAGATCGCCGGGGCGGGCGCCACCGGCAGCGGCCGCTATTTGGCCGGGGTGGTCGTGGGCGCAGATGTGATCAAAAACGAGATCACCGCCCATGCGGTGGGGGCCTCGCACTTTGTGCCCGGCGTGCAGACCATCATCGAAATCGGCGGGCAGGATTCCAAAATCATCATCCTGCGCGACGGCGTGGCCGTGGACTTCGGCATGAACACCGTGTGCGCCGCCGGCACAGGTGCGTTTCTGGATCAGCAGGCGGCGCGGCTGAGCATGAGTATTGAAAGCGTGGGGCCGCTGGCCCTCCAGTCCAAATCGCCGGTGCGCATTGCCGGGCGCTGCACCGTGTTCGCCGAGTCGGACATGATCCACAAGCAGCAAATGGGCCACCGCGTGGAAGACATTCTGTACGGCCTGTGCCAGGCCATGTCCCGTAATTATCTGAACAACGTGGGGCTGGGCAAAGAAGTCCGCGAGCGGGTGGTGTTTCAGGGCGGCGTGGCCTTCAACAAAGGAATGATCCGTGCCTTTGAAGAAGCGCTGGACATGCCGGTGCACGTGCCGCCGCACCACGAGGTGATGGGCGCCATTGGGGCAGCCATGCTCTCTCGTGAAGCCGTGCAAAGCACGGGGCTGCCCACCCGTTTCAAGGGGTTCGCCGCCAGCGCCCTCAGCTACCGCACCACCTCGTTCGAATGCCGCCACTGCTCCAACCACTGCGAGATTGTGCAGGTGTCGGTGAACAAGCGGGTGGCGGCCCGCTGGGGCGGCCGCTGCGACCGTTGGGAAGTGACGGGAACCGTTAGCCCCCGCGTCGCCGCGCCGGTGGCTGCAGCCAAAGAGGAAGCTTGCGCCGTGTGCCAATGACAGTGGCGCGCGCCGCGCGGCTGTCAAAACAAAACAGTCCCCGGTCGGCAGGCCGGAGACTGTTTTGTTTTTTTGGTAATGTTATAATCTTGGCCGTGCCTGTTGTGTACCTGCAAACTTACAGCGCGGCGCACACCCGGCAGTGGGGCGCGCGGCTCGGCGCGTTGTTGGCGCCGGGTGATGTGATTTGCGTGTCGGGTGAGTTGGGCGCAGGCAAAACCACGCTGGCCACCGGCATCGGCCACGGCTGGGGGGCGCTCGAAGTGGTGAACAGCCCCACCTTCGTGTTCGTCAACGAATACAGCCGCGCCGACGGCCACCGCCTCTATCACGTGGACGCCTATCGCCTGCGCGACGCCGCCGACGCCGACAGCATTGCCCTGCCCGACCTGCTCGACAGCCCGGCCGCCGCGCTGCTCATCGAATGGCCGGAGCGGGTGCTGGCAGCGCTGCCGCCCGAGCGCTTGTGGGTGGCGCTGCGGTGGGTGGACGAGCACACGCGAGAGATCAGGATGGAAAGCTGCGGCCCGCGTTACGCTTGGATGCTCGACCGACTCCGTGACGCATGATCCGAACCCGACCCGCTTCGCCTCGTTCACATTTTTTGCCGCCACCGTGATCCTCGCCCTCGACACTGCCACCCGCACCATCAGCCTGGCCCTGGCCGCCGAGCACACCGTGCTGGCCGAAGCCATGTGGCTCACGCGCAACAACCACACGGTGGAACTGGCCCCGGCGGTGGAGCGGATGCTGGCCGAGGCCGGCCTGACCGCGCGCGATCTCACGGCCATTGCCGTCGCCATCGGGCCGGGGTCGTTCACCGGCGTGCGCATCGGGCTGGCGTTTGCCAAAGGGCTGGCGCTGGCCCAGGGCAAGCCGCTCATCGGCGTGCTCACGCTGGATGTGGCAGTGCGCGCGCTGCCGCCGGCAACCGGGCAAGCCATCGTCGTCATTCCGGCGGGGCGCGGGCGAGTGGTATGGGCGCGGTACGAGGCTGCCGCCGGTGGCTGGCAGGCGGTGACCACGGCGGCCGTGGCCGACTGGGCTGAGGTGGCCGCACAGGCGAGATCGGGCTTGTGCGTGGTGGGTGAGATGGATGCTGCCGGGATGAGCGCGTTGCGCGGCGCGGGAGCCATCCTCGCCACCCCGGCCCAGAACGTGCGGCGGGCGGCCCATTTAGCCGAGATCGCCTGGGGCCGTTGGCGGCGCGGGGAGGCCGACGACGCGGCCACCCTCGTTCCGGTGTATGCCGCATCACCCGTTTCGGGAACGGCGCCGTGAGCTCCATTGCGCCCATGGTGCTGGCCGACATCACGCAGGTGCTGGAGATCGACCGGCTGTCGTTTCCGTTGCCGTGGTCGTATGCCTCGTACCGGCACGAGCTGACGGAGAACAAAAGCGCGCATTTTTTTGTGGCGCTGCGCGCGCCGCGGCGCAGTTGGCGCAACTGGTTCCGCGCCCCGCGCGGGCGGCTGGTGGCCGGGTTTGTGGGCTACTGGTATATATTGGACGAGGCGCACATCAGCACCATTGGGGTGCACCCCCGCTGGCGCGGGCACGGCATCGGCGAGCAACTGCTGGTGGCGGCGCTCAAGCACGCCATCGGGTTGGGCGCGGTGGAAGCCACACTGGAAGTACGCGCCTCCAACACGGCAGCCCTGAATTTGTATCACAAGTACGGCTTCGAAGAGGTGGGGCGGCGCAAGAATTACTATCGCGACAACGGCGAGGATGCGCTATTGATGACGGTGAAACCGTTGAGACTCAATGCGCAATTCACAATGCACAGTTGACAATGAAGAATTGTGCATTGTGAATTGAGAATTGTGAATTTGTAAAGGATAGACTGAATGGCAAACGTTCTAATTACTGGCGGAGCCGGGTTTATCGGCTGCAACTGGGCGGCGCGGCTCATGCGCGGCGGGCACACGGTGACGGTGTTCGACAATCTCTCGCGTCAGGGCACGCCTGCCAACCTCGAATGGCTGAAGACGCAGGGGCCCGTGAACTTTGTGCGCGGCGACGTGCGCGACGCGGCGGCCCTGGCCGAAGCAGCCAAAGGCCAACAGGCTGTCTATCATCTTGCGGCGCAGGTGGCGGTGACGACTTCAGTCGTCAATCCGCGCGAGGATTTTGAGGCCAACGCGCTGGGCACGTTCAACGCGTTGGAGGCGGCGCGGGCCGCGGGGACGCAGCCGGTGGTGGTGTACGCTTCGACCAACAAAGTGTACGGCGGCATGGAAGATGTGGGCGTGACCGAGGAGGCCACCCGCTACCGCTATTCCGACTTGCCGCACGGCCTGCCCGAATCGCAACCGCTGGACTTTCACTCGCCGTACGGCTGCTCCAAAGGCGCGGGCGATCAATACGTGCGCGACTACTCGCGCATTTACGACCTGCCGACGGTGGTGTTCCGCCAGAGCTGCATTTACGGCTTGCGGCAGTTCGGCGTGGAAGACCAGGGCTGGCTGGCGCATTTCGTCATCGCCACCGTCAAAGGCCGCCCCATCAACATCTATGGCGACGGCAAGCAAGTGCGTGATATGCTTTGGGTGGACGATTTGCTGAATGCCTACGAGATCGCCCTGCTCCAGCCGGAGCGCGTGGCCGGAAAGATATACAACATCGGCGGCGGGCCGGAGCATACGCTGTCTATTTGGGCCGAAGTGGGGCCGCTGCTTGAAGAGCTGGCCGGGCGCGCGGTGGACACCCGCCGCGGCGATTGGCGGCCCGGCGATCAAAAAGTTTACGTCAGCGACATCCGCAAAGCCGCCGCCGAGTTGGGCTGGCGGCCCGGCGTGACGCCGCAGGAGGGCGTGCGGCGCTTGTGGGAATGGGTGAGCGCGAATAGAGAATTGTTTAATTGACGGGAAAATCCAATGGCCGAAACACAAGACAGCCTATCTCTAATTGCCGGCCAAGTGCGGGCCTGCGAGCAATGCAAGCTGCACGCCACGCGCAAAAAAGCCGTCCCCGGCGACGGGCCGGAGAATGCCAAGATCATGTTCATCGGCGAGGGGCCGGGCTTTCACGAAAACGAGCAGGGCAAGCCGTTTGTGGGCGCAGCGGGGAAATTCCTCGACGAACTGCTGGCCTCCATCGGCATGAAGCGCGCCAACGTGTTCATCACCAACGTGATCAAGTGCCGCCCGCCCCAGAACCGCGACCCCGAACTGGATGAACTCAAAGCGTGCGACGGCTACCTGCAACGGCAGATCGCCCTCATCAACCCCAAAGTGATTGTGACGCTGGGCCGCTACTCGATGGAAAAGTTTTTTCCGGGGGCGCGTATCTCGTCCATTCACGGGCAGGCGCGCACCATTGGCGGGCGGCTGGTCGTGGCCCTGTTTCACCCGGCGGCAGCGCTGCACCAGCCGCAATACCGCGCGCTCATCGAGCAGGACTTCAAAAAACTGCCGGAGTTGATCGCCAAAGTGGAGGCGGCACAATCCGCCGTGTCCACGCCGCCGGACGACGAACCGGAGCAGTTGAGTCTGTTTTGAACCGGCCGGGCTGCGTCCGCGTTGGACAGAAGCCCCGCCGCCTCTTATAATGCGGTCGGGGTGTGCCACACCCGGCCAGCGGCCAACGATTGTCCGAGGCCGCTTTTTGCTGTAACCAACAATTCGCTACCCAACTTCTGCCGTTGCACGGCCACCATCTGCGCCCCTGGCGCTGAGGAGAAAACAGATATGCGCGCACTCATCACCGGCGGCGCCGGTTTCATTGGCAGTCATCTCTCGGAGGCCCTGCTGGCCGCCGGGCACTCCGTCATGGTGGTGGACGACCTCTCCACCGGGCTTTTTGAAAACATCCAGCCGCTCACGGCCAACCCGCAATTCAAATTCGCCATCGAAACCATTACCAACGAATCCGTGATGGATCGCCTGGTGAGCGAGTGCGACATCATCTTCCACCTGGCGGCGGCGGTGGGCGTGGAACTGATCGTGCAATCGCCGGTGCACACCATTGAAACCAACATCATGGGCACCGAAACCGTGCTGCGCACCGCGCGGCGCTATCGCAAAAAGGTGATGATCGCCTCCACCTCGGAGCTGTACGGCAAGTCGGAGAAGACGCCCTACAAGGAAGACGACGACTCGGTATTCGGCCCCACCAGCCGCAGCCGGTGGAGCTATGCCACCTCCAAAGCGGTGGACGAGTTTTTGGCGCTGGCCTACCATCAGGAAATGGGATTGCCGGTGGTCATCTTCCGGCTGTTCAACACCATTGGCCCGCGCCAGCGCGGGCGCTACGGCATGGTGGTGCCGCGCTTCGTGCGGCAGGCCCTGGTCAACGAACCCATCACCGTGTACGACGACGGCCAGCAGTCGCGCTGTTTCTGCAACGTGCGCGACGTGGTGCGCGGCATTGTGGGCCTGTCGTCCGTGCCCGAAGCCGAAGGGCAGGTGTACAACATCGGCTCGCGCGAAGAGATCAACATTCTCGATTTGGCCCGCAAGGTCAAAGCCAAGACGGGCAGCCAATCGCAAATTCTGCTCGTGCCTTACGAGCAGGCGCACGCCGCCGGGTTTGAGGATATGCGCCGCCGCATGCCCGACACCGGCAAAGTCAAGGCCCTCATCGGCTGGGAACCCACCATCCGGCTGGAGCAAACGCTGGACGAGATCATCGCCTATTACCGCACCGACGGCAAAGACGAAACCATCTCTCGCCGCCCCGCGCCCGATGCGGTCAAAACCGATTAACCTGCCGCAGCGGCAAAAGCCGCCGTGGAATTTGCCGCAAGGGTGATCCTATGACAGCAAAGTCAGATTTTCTCGAAAAAGTTAAAAACCGCACCGCGGTGGTCAGCGTAATCGGGCTGGGTTACGTGGGTCTGCCGCTGGCAGTCGAGTTCGCCAAAAACGGATTCAAAGTCATCGGCATTGACCTCGACCCGCGCAAGGTGACTTCGATCAATGCCGGCAAGAGCTACATCCCCGACGTGCCCACCGAAGAAGTGGCCCGGTTCGTCAAAGCCGGGCTGCTCAAGGCCACCACCGACTACGCCGCCCTGGCCGAAGCAGATGCCATCAGCATTTGCGTGCCCACACCGCTGCACAAAACGCGCGACCCCGACATGTCGTACGTGATTGCCTCTTCGGACGAGATCGCCAGGCACGCCCACCCCGGCATGCTCATCGTCCTCGAAAGCACCACCTACCCCGGCACCACCGGCGACATTCTCCTGCCGCGCCTCAACCAGCGCGGCTTCACCGTCGGCGTCGACGTGTTCCTCGCCTTTTCGCCGGAGCGCATCGACCCCGGCAACAAAAACTACGGCGTGCGCAACACGCCCAAAGTGGTGGGCGGTCACACGCCCGATTGCACCGACGCGGTGGTCGCCCTCTACTCCACCACCATCGAAAAAGTGGTGCGCGTCAGCGGCACGCAAGCCGCCGAAATGGTGAAGCTGCTGGAGAACACCTTCCGCGCCGTCAACATCGGCCTGGTCAACGAAATCGCCATCATCTGCGACAAGCTCGGCGTCAACGTGTGGGAAGTGATCGACGCCGCCAGAACCAAGCCCTTCGGCTACATGGCCTTTTATCCCGGCCCCGGCCTGGGCGGGCACTGCATCCCCATCGACCCGCTGTACCTGGCCTGGCGCATGAAATCGTACAACTACAACGCCCGCTTCATCGAACTGGCCGACGAGATCAACATGAACATGCCGCGCCACGTGGTGGGCAAAGTGGCCGAAGCCCTCAACGACGACGGCAAGCCCATCAAAGGGATGCGCATCCTCGTGCTGGGCGCGGCCTACAAAAAAGACATCGACGACGTGCGCGAATCCCCGGCCCTCGACGTGATCAAACTCCTCGGCGATCGCGGCGGCGTGGTGGATTACCACGACCCCTACATCCCCACCGTGTCGCTGGAGCACGCCGGCGGCCAGGGCACGAAAGACTCCGTGCCCCTCACCGACGCCACCCTCCGCGCCGCCGACTGCGTGGTCATCGTCACCGACCACTCGGCCTTCGACTACAACGCCCTCGGCCAAAAAGCCAGGCTCATCGTCGACACGCGCAACGCCATGGCCCGCGTCAACGACGCCACGGCGCGAATTGTGAAACTATGATGGATGGATGATTGTTGATTGATGATTTTCGATTGATGATTTTCGATTTGGATTTTCAATCAACAATCGGCAATCAACAGTGAACATTTGCGTTGTCTCCGGCACCTTTCACCCCGAACCGGGCGGCCCGCCCGCCTTCCTCTATCGGCTGTTGCCGGAGCTTGTCCGCCGCGGCCACACCGTCGAAGTTGTCACCTATGGCGAGGCCGACGCCCCGCGCGATTATCCCTACCGCGTCACCCGCATCTCGCGCCGCCGGCCCATCCCCCTGCGGTTGCCGGCCCTCGCCCGCGCCGTGCTGGCCGCCGGTCGCCGCGCCGACATTTTTTTGGTGAGCGATTACGGCCTGCCCGTGGCTCTCGCCAACATTTTCCTGCGCCGCCCCATCGTCCTCAAAAACGTGGGCGACTTCGCGTGGGAATTTTCCACGCGCCACGGCTGGATACCGCACGGGCAAACGATTGACCAATTCCAGACTGCGCCTCACTCGTTGCGCGTGAGGCTGCTTCGCCGGGTGCGACGTTGGTACACCGGGGCCGCATCCGTCGTCGTGGCCCCCAGCCATTACTCCGCCCGACTCGTCGTCGGCTGGGGCATCCCCGCCGCCAAAGTCAAAGTCATCTATAACGCGCTCGACCCGGTGATCAGCCTGCCCTCCCACGAAACCGCCCGCGAACAACTGGCCCTTGGCGGCGGCCCGGTGCTGCTCACCGTGGCCCGCCTTGTGCCGTGGAAAGGCATAGACGGACTCATCCGCGCCCTGCCCGTCATCCGGCAGCAGTTCCCCGCCGCCCGCCTCGTCATCGTCGGCGACGGCCCGGAGCGCGCCGCACTGCAAGCGCAAGCCGCGCCGCTGGGGCCGGCGGTACAGTTCACCGGCGCGCTGCCGCCGGCGCAAGTGTGGCCGCACCTCCGCGCCGCCGACGTGTTTGTTTTGTTTTCAACTTACGAGGGGTTGCCCCACACCGTGCTAGAGGCCATGCAGGCCGGCACGCCGGTGGTCGTCTCCGACGCAGGCGGCAATGTGGAAGTGGTGACCGGCGGTGAAACGGGTTGGGTGGCGCCAGCGGGCGACGAGCGCGCGCTGGCCGCCGCCATCCTCGAAGCGTTGAGTAATCCGCAACTGGCGGCCGCGCGAGCCGCGGCGGCCACCATCCGCCTGAATCGATTCTCTTGGTTGCGGCTGGTGGACGAGTACGAAGCGGCGCTGTTAGGAGTCTTGAAACGATGAACGTGATCTCGATTGGCCTCGCAGCGGGCGTGTTGACTTCGGACACGGATGACGTGCGCGCGCGGCAGTTGCGCTACGCTCAGGCCATTGGCTCGCTGAGGCTGGTCGTGCCGCGCGAGGGCGGCGCGCCTGCCGGGCCGATCGCGCTCTCCGAGTCGCTCACGATCTACACTGCGCCCAAACCCAACTGGCCTCTTTTCGTTCCGAACGCCGTCCGTGTGGCCGGTGCGATTGGGCGACGCGAGAAGGTTGATCTGGTGACCGTGCAGGACCCGTTCGTCGGCGGGTTGATCGGCGCGATCCTCAAACGGCGTTTCGGCTGGCCACTCGAAATTCAGAGTCACAGCACCTTCTTCGATAATCCGCACTGGATTGCCGAGCGCCCGATGATTCACGGCGCTCTAAACGTGGCGGGCAAGCAGGTATTGCGACAGGCGGATGGCTGGCGCGTGTCCAATCGGCACCAGCAAGAGCGGTATCTGGCAATCGGCTTGCCCGCCGAACGCATCTGGCGCATCCCGATCCCGATCGATTTTGGGAAGTTCCAAAAACCTCTTTCTGCAGAAGAACGGCAAACTATTCGAGCAAGGTGGGGCGTGACGGACGACGCGCCGGTTTTTTTGTGGGTGGGTCGCCCCGTTCCTTTCAAGAACTTGCCCACGCTGCTTCGCGCGGCGCGGATCGTTTTTGATCGCCTGCCGCAAACCCGTCTGGTTCTCATTGGCGATTTTTCGCGCGCGCCGCACATTTGCGCGCTGGCCGACTCGCTCAAGCTGGGTGACAACGTGATCTGGCCCGGCCCGGTTCCTCACGCCGACATTCCGGCCACGTTTCGCGCCGCCGATGTTTATGTTCTGCCTTCGTGGTACGAAGGACTGGCGCGAGTGTTGGTGGAGGCGGCGGCGAGTGAACTGCCGATTGTGGCCGCCCGTTCGCCGGGCGTGTGGGACGCCGTCGTTCACGGGGAGACCGGTTTCCTTTCCGGGCCGGGGGAGGCGACGGCGCTGGCCGAGCACATGCTGGCCCTTGCCGCCGATCTGCCCCGCGCGCGGGTGATGGGCCGGCGCGGGGCGCAGTTCGCCGCTCAGGAATTTGACCCGCAAAAGTTGCAGGCGGCCATCATTCGCGCCTGGCAAACGTGCGCTACGCGATGAGACTGCTCTTCATCACTCAGAAAATGGATTGCGCCGACTGGCTGTTGGGCTTCACCCACGGCTGGGTGCAGTCGCTGGCGGCGCGAGTCGAACGGCTGACGGTGATTTGCCTGGCGCAAGGTGAGACGGATTTGCCGTCGAACGTGAAGGTGATCTCGCTGGGCAAGGAGCGCGGAGTGAGTCGGGCAGGGCGGGCGATCAGGTTCGGGCGAGCGATGGCGGAGTCCAGCCGCGAAGTGGATGGTGTGTTCACTCATATGAGTCCGGCGTTTGCCATTGCGGCTGCGCCATTCGCCAAGCGGCATCGTGTTCCGCTGGTGATGTGGTATACCCACCGGCACGTGGATTTCAAACTGCGCGTTGCCACGGCGCTGTGTGACGCCGTGGCAACGGCTTCGCCGGAGAGCTTTCAACTGCCGACGAACAAGGTGCGGGTGATCAGCCACGGCATTGATACGCAACGCTTCAGCCCGGGCCGGCCCTCGGCCCCCGGCCGGCCGACCCTGGTTGCCGTGGGCCGCCGCTCGCCCGTCAAACACTACGAGCTGTTGATTGATGCCGCGCGCATCCTGGCGGGCGAGTTCGGCCACCCCGACCTGCGAGTGCGGATCGTGGGAGGCGATGTAGACAACGCGCCGCCCGGTTATGCCGATCACTTGCGGGCAACGATCGAGCGCGCCGGGCTGGCCGGGGTGGTCACGCTGGCGGGCGCCGTGTCCTACGAGCAAGTGCCGCAGGAATACCGCAACGCCACAATCCATGTCAACCTGTCTCCCACCGGCGGGCTGGACAAGGCGGTGCTGGAGGGTATGGCCACCGGCGTGCCAACGGTGGTGCGCAACGGCTCGTTCCGATCCATCTTCGGCAATATGGCAGATGAGCTGGTGGCTGACGGCGACGACGCGCGCGCGCTGGCTGCAAAGCTTGACGCGATTTTGTGTTTGCCCGAGGCCGGGCGGCAGGGGCTTGGTGAACGGCTGCGGCAAATAGCGGTGCGTGAGTTTGGACAGGAGGCGCTGGCAGATCGGCTGGTGGCGATGTTCAGAGAGCTGAGGCGACGGTGAATGCCTCCGGGGCCGGGCCGGGTTTGCAGGGCGGATAATTTCAAATGAACGTTTGCTATTTTGGGGCTTACAGTCCCGATTACCCGCGTAATCAGATTCTACGGATGGGGCTGAGCGCCAATGGCGCGACTGTGATCGAGTGCCGCGTGGGCAAAGGCCTGTCTGGCCGTCAGCGGATTCCGCTCCTCATTGACCAATACCGCCGGGTGTGGCGTCAATGCGATGTGCTGGTGCTGGCAGAGTTCGGGCAAAGCCTGGCGCCGCTGGCCTGGGCCTTGGCCCGCATCACCCGTAAGCCGCTCGTGGCCGATCTGTTGATATCCTTTTATGATATGGCGGTGGAGGTGCGGCGCACCGTCCGAAGAGGGTCGTGGTCGGCACGGCGGTATTACTGGCTGGATGCGCTGGCAGTGCGCCTGGCCGACGCTTCCATTGTGGACGCCGAACCGCATCGAGACCACTTCATCAACCACTTTGGCGGCCATCCGGATCGTGTGCGCGTCATTCCCCTCGGAGTGAATGACGAGCATTTCAAGCCCGTGCCACGGGCAACGCCTCATTCGACATGCGAAGTTTTTTATTATGGATCGTACACGCCGGCCCACGGCGTTGAAACAATGATCCGGGCCGCCGCATTGCTGAGGAACAGGTCTGATGTGACATTCCGGTTTATGGGCGCCGGGCAAGATCGCCCGGCAGCCGAAGCGCTGGCCCGTGATCTGGGATTGAGTGGCATCCGGTTTGAGCCGCCGGTGCCTTACGCCAATTTGCCGGCGCAGATCGCCACGGCTGATGTTTGCCTGGGGGCATTTGGGGATACGCCACAAACGAAACGCGGGCTGGGGAACAAGGTCTACCAATCTCTGGCCATGGGAAAGCCGCTCATCATTGGCGACACGCCCTCGATCCGTTCGCTCTTCACGCCGGGTGAGCACCTTGAAGTATCGCCGCTGGCAGACGCCGAGGCGCTGGCACAAATGATTGCCGCGCTGGCCGAGGACCCCGCGCGGCGGCAAAGGCTGGCGCAGGCCGGGCAGAAGTGGACTCTTGAGCGCTATATCCCGCGGCCCCTGGGCAAGGCGCTGCTGAACACGATTATGGGAGTGCTCAAATGACGAGCGGGCCTCAATACGAGCGCGCCCCGCTTGAGCGCCGGGTGCGTGATCGGCCGCTGTTGAATGGCCGGGGCAACGCCTGTGCAGCCGTGTTTGAGAGACGATGAAGCTGGCATACATCACCAACGCTCGCATCCCCTCGGAACGGGCCAACGCCCTGCAATCGGCGCAGATGTGCGCGGCTTTCGCCGCCGCGGGCGCCGAGGTCGTGCTATACCATCCGGCCCGCCGGAATACGAAATTCGATGCCGTGGATCTGTGGCAATACTACGGCCTGCCGCGCACTTTCCAGCGACAGGCCGTGCCCTGCGTGGACTTGTTTCACCTGAGTGGCGGCCGGGAGGCGATTGAGCGCCCGTTGTTCCTTTGGCAGACCGTCACGTTCGCCTTGTCACTCGTCATGTTTCTTCGCCGCGCGCCGGCCGATGTGTACTATGCACGAGACCCGTTCGTGTTGGCCGTCATGGCTCTTGCGCTCCCCTCGGCGCGGAGGCGAATGTTCTTCGAAAGTCATTCCTTCCCACGCTCGACACTGGGCCGGGCAATAAATCGCTGGGCCATGCTCGGTGCGGGCGGCGTGGTGACCATCACCTCGGCCCTCTGCCGCCAATGGATCGGCCTCGGCCTGGGCGCGGAAAGACTCCTCGTCGCGCCGGATGGCGTGGACGCGCGGCGGTACGAAGGCATTTCGCGCGAGGCGGCGCGGGCGCGGCTGGGGTTTGCGCCGCAGCAAAAGCTGGTGGTGTACACCGGGCATCTATACCGGTGGAAAGGGGCCGAGGTGCTGGCCGAGGCCGGGGGGCAGCTTGGCGAGGATGTGCGTACCGTCATCGTGGGCGGGGTCGAGTCCGATGTGTCCCGGCTGAAGCGGTTGTGCCGCCAACGCGGGTGGGCACGGGTGCAGGTAGTGGGCCACGTATCACCGTTAGAGATCCCGTTTTATCAAATTGCCGCCGATGTTCTGGCCCTGCCCAACTCGGCGCAGACGGAGATGTCGCGGATGCACACCTCGCCGTTGAAGTTATTTGAATACATGGCGGCGGGGCGGCCCATTGTGGCTTCCGATTTGCCGTCGTTGCGGGAGGCGCTGCGCGACGGCGAGAACGCGCTGCTGGTGCGGCCCGACGATGCGGGGGCGCTGGCCCAGGGTGTGCGGCGGGTGCTGACCGATGCGGCGCTGGCCGAGCGGCTGGGGGCGCAGGCGCGGCGCGATGCGCAAGGCTACACGTGGCAGGCGCGGGCGCGGCGGATTATGGAGTGGGTCGGGTGATGGCCGGGCCTGCGAAAGACCTGGGCTATAATGCGAGGCGCGAAGGGAGTGAAGACAGTGTCTGAGTTTTGGCGCGACAAGCGCGTTTGGATTACGGGCGGCACGGGCTTTTTGGGGCAGGCGCTGGCGCGCAAGCTGCGCGAGCACGGCTGCGCCGAGGTGGCGGCCACGGGGCGCAAAGAGGGCGACCTGACCGATAGGGCGGCCATTATTCGGCTGCTGGCCGAAACGCGGCCCGAGGTGATCATTCATCTGGCGGCGGTGGTGGGCGGCATTGGGGCCAACCGCGAGCGCCCGGCCGAATTCTTCTACGACAATTTGTTGATGGGCACGCAGTTGATGCACGAGAGCTGGCGCGCCGGGGTGGGCAAGTTCGTGGCCGTGGGCACCATTTGCGCTTACCCCAAGTTCACGCCCATTCCGTTTCACGAAGAGAATTTGTGGGACGGTTACCCGGAGGAAACCAACGCGCCCTACGGGCTGGCAAAGAAGATGCTGCTGGTGCAGGCGCAGGCCTATCGCCGGCAATACGACTGGGACGCGATCTTTCTGCTGCCGGTGAACCTGTACGGCCCCGGCGACAATTTCGACCCGGCCACCAGCCACGTCATCCCGGCGCTGATCAAAAAATTTGTGGACGCGAAGCGCGAGGGCCTCGACCATATTGTGGCCTGGGGCGACGGCACGCCGACGCGCGAGTTTTTGTACGTGGACGACGCCGCCGAGGGCATTGCCCTGGCGGCGGAGCGCTTCGACAAGCCCGACCCGGTGAACCTGGGATCGGGCATGGAGATCAGCATCAAAGACCTTACGCACACCGTTGCCCGGCACGTGGGCTTCGCGGGCGACATCCGCTGGGACACGACCCAGCCCAACGGCCAGCCGCGCCGCCGGTTGGACGTGAGCCGCGCCGAGCGCGAGTTCGGCTTTAGAGCCTCGATGGATTTTGAGGAAGGCCTGCGGCGCACCGTGGCGTGGTACGTGGAAAGACAAAGCCGCTGACATCATGGCTCGTGTCGAACTTTCTTCCGCCCCTGTGCGCATTCGCCCCGCGCGCGGCTGGGCCGGCATCAATTTGCGCGAGGTGTGGGCCTACCGGGAATTGCTGTTCTACCTTGTCTGGCGCGACGTGCAGGTGCGCTACAAGCAAACGGTGATCGGCGTGGCCTGGGTGGTGTTGCAGCCGCTGGCCACGGCGGTCATTTTCTCGATCATCTTCGGCAACTTTGCCCGCATGCCGTCGGACCACCTGCCCTATGCCGTGTTCGCCATGGCCGGCCTCACGCCGTGGAACTTTTTTTCCGGCGCGCTCATTCGTGGCAGCGCCAGCCTCGTCGCCAACGCCAACCTGATCTCCAAAGTTTACTTCCCGCGCCTCATCGTTCCGGCGGCGGGCATCCTCTCCGGGCTGGTGGATCTGGCCGTGGTGCTGGTATTGCTGTTTTTCACCATGCTGTTCTTCCGCGTAGTGCCCGGGCCGGCGGTGCTGGCGCTGCCGCTCATTTTGCTCATCACCTTTGGCATGGGGCTGGGGGTCAGCCTGTGGCTGTCGGCGCTCAACGTGCAATACCGCGACGTGGGCTACCTGACCCCGGTGCTGGCGCAAATGTGGATGTACGCCACGCCGGTGATCTACGCCTCGTCGCTCATCCCCGAAAAGTGGCGCTGGGTGTATGCCCTCAACCCGATGGTGGGCGTCATCGACGGCTTCCGGTGGGCGGTGTTGCCGGGCCGCCCTGCCCCCGTGGCCGCGCTGGCGTTTTCCACGGCGGTTATGGTCATCCTGCTCGTTAGCGGGGCGCTGTTCTTCCGGCGCATGGAAGACAGCTTTGCCGACGTGGTGTAACGCATGAGTGACATCGCGATCCACATCGAGCATCTCGGCAAGCAATACCGCATCGGCAAACGCGAAACGCACCGCAGCCTGCGCGAGGCGCTCTCGGACGCGCTGGCGGCGCCGGCCCGCGCCTTCTCGGCGGCAGCCCGCCACTCGCCGCCAGGCAGCGCCGACTCGATCTGGGCGCTAGACGATATTACGTTCGACGTGAAGGGCGGCGAAGTGGTGGGCATCATCGGGCGCAACGGATCGGGCAAAAGCACCCTGCTCAAAATCCTCTCGCGCATCACCCTGCCTACCCGAGGCCTGGCCGATATTTATGGCCGCGTCGGCTCGCTGCTCGAGGTGGGCACAGGCTTTCACCCGGAATTGACGGGGCGCGAAAATCTGTACCTCAACGGCGCCATCCTGGGCATGAAAAAGGCGGAGATTGACCGCCGCTTCGACGAGATCGTGGCCTTCTCGGAAGTGGAGAAATTCCTCGACACGCCCGTCAAGCATTATTCCAGCGGCATGTATATGCGGCTGGCATTTTCGGTGGCGGCGCACCTCGAACCTGAAATTTTGGTGGTGGATGAAGTGCTGGCCGTGGGCGATGCGGCCTTTCAAAAGAAGTGCCTCGGCAAAATGGGCGACGTAGCCAAAACCGGGCGCACGGTGCTGTTCGTGAGCCACAATATGGGGGCCATTGCCGAGTTGTGCCAGCGCGCTATTCTGTTGGATCATGGCCGCATTGTGGAAATGGGCGAAGTGAACGGCGTGGTGCGGGCCTACCTTTCCAGCGTGGCCGAAAAAGCCGAGAGCGCCGCCATTGCCCCGCCCGAAGTTGACAAAGGCGTCACCCTTCAGCGCGTGGCTGTATACGATGACGAAATGCACAACCGTTCCGAACTGGACTACCGCTACCCCTTTCGCCTCCGCCTCGACTTCAACGTCACCAAACCCATCTCGCAACTCTCGCCGTGGTTGTCGCTCACCAACCAGTATGGCGTCGTGGTGTTCACCACGTGGATCGACTATCAGCAGCCCTACGAGCCGGGACATTACACCGCCGTCGGAGTCATCCCCGGCCAGTTGCTCACGCCCGGCAGCTATTACGTGAGCGTGGGCGCAGAGCATTACCGCGTGGAGGCCTATCACTACGCGCCGCAGTGCCTCTCCTTCGATATCATCAACACCGACCCATCGTTTGATGGCACCCTCCCCGGCTGGGGCGTCATCCATCCCAAACTCGACTGGCACATTCAGGGCGGCTAAATGGCCTCGGCCCGGGTCACGCTGGATCGTCTGCGGTTAGACCGCCAATTCATGTCGAACGTGGCCGCGTGGGAAGCCTTGCCCTCGCGCCCGTCGCGACACGCCCCCCTGCCGCCCGGCCTATATGCCCCGTTGGGCGCCGCCCTCCGCCGCCGGGGCATCGAGCAGCTTTACACCCATCAGGCCTCGGCGGTAGCCGCCGCCCTGCGCGGCGAAAACGTCGCCATCGTCAGCGGCACGGCCTCCGGCAAAACCCTGTGCTACAACCTGCCCGTGCTGCACACCCTGCTGCAGCACCCCTCGGCCCGCGCCCTCTACCTCTTCCCCACCAAAGCCCTGGCGCAGGATCAGGCCGCCGAACTGGCCGATTTCATCGCCGCCCTCGACTCGCCCACCGACGACTCATTCCGCACTCCGCATTCAGCACTCCGCATCGGCCTCTACGACGGCGACACGCCGCAGGCGCACCGGGCCGCCATCCGCCGCGACTCGTCCATCGTCATCTCGAATCCCGACATGCTGCACGCCGGCATGTTGCCGCACCACACGCGCTGGAGCGAATTGTTCGCCAACCTGCGCTGGATTGTGCTGGACGAACTGCACACCTATCGCGGCGTGTTTGGCTCGCACGTCGCCAACGTGCTGCGCCGCCTGCGCCGCCTGTGCAACTTTTACGGCAGCGACCCGCGCTTCATTTGCGCCTCGGCCACCATTGCCAACCCGCAGGAACTGGCCCAGGGACTCATCGAAGCGCCCGTCACCCTCGTCACCGACGACGGCTCGCCCCGCGCTGAAAAGCACTTCATCCTTTACAACCCGCCGCTCATCGATCCCGCGCTGGGCATGCGCCGCAGCTACACCCTCGAAAGCAAAGAGATCGCCGCGCAGTTCATCGGCGACGGCGTGCAAACGGTGGTGTTTGGCCGCGCCCGCGCCACGGTGGAAGTGCTGCTGGGCTACGTGCGCGACGCGGCGGCGCGCTTTAACGTGGAGCCGCAAACCGTGCGCGGCTACCGCGGCGGCTACCTGCCTCACGAGCGGCGCGAGATCGAGCGCGGCCTGCGCGACGGCAGCGTGCGCGGCGTGGTGGCCACCAACGCGCTGGAGTTGGGCGTGGACATCGGGCAACTGGGCGCGGCGGTCATCGCCGGATACCCCGGCAGCATCGCCAGCGTGTGGCAGCAGGCCGGGCGGGCCGGGCGGCGAGCCGAAGCCTCGGCCGTGGTGATGGTGGCCTCCGCCGCGCCGCTCGATCAATACATTGCCCTGCATCCGCGCTACCTCTTCGAGACCTCACCCGAACACGCCCTCATCAACCCCGACAACCTCGCCATCCTCCTCAGCCACATCCGCTGCGCCGCGTTCGAACTGCCCTTCGACGAACACGAGGGCTTCGGCAAAATGACCGACCTCGGCGAACTGTGGGAGATCTTGTCGGAGGCGGGCGAAGTGCACCGCTCCGGCGGGGCCGCGCGCTGGGTGGGCGGCAGCTACCCCGCCGAATCCGTTTCCCTGCGCTCCGGCGGCAGCGACACGGTGATCATTCAAGACGTGACCGGGGGCAAGCCGATAGTGATTGGCGAAGTGGAGGCCGGCCGCGCCCCCACGCAAGCGCACAGCGGCGCGGTGTATCTGCACGAGGGGCGGCAGTTTGTGGTGCAGTCGCTGGATTGGGAACAGCGCATCGCCTCGGTGGCAGCCGCCGAGGTCGACTACTACACCCAGGCCGCTGAATCGGTGACGCTCGACGTGCTGGAGGTGACCGACGCCGACGAGCACGCCCCGGCGCGCCGCGCGCACGGCACAGTGCTGGTCACCGCGCAGCCCAGCGGCTACCGCAAAATCAAACGCTACACGCACGAGACTTTGGGCTTTGGCGAAATCGATCTGCCGGCGCGCGAATTTCAGACCACGGCGTATTGGATTTGGATCGATCCGGACACTGCCGAAACGTTAATGGCCGAGGGGATTCTGCTGCGCCCCAACGACTACGGCCCCAACTGGGATCGCCAGCGTGACGCCGCTCTCGAGCGCGATGGACGCCGCTGCCGCGAGTGCAACGCCGCCGCCCCCCCGCCGCTGCACGTGCACCACCTGCGCCCCTTCCGCGAGTTTGGCTACGCGCCGGGGCAGAACAGCAACTACCTGCAAGCCAATGAACTCGACAACCTTATCACGCTGTGCCCCTCGTGCCACCGCCGCGTCGAGTCGGCGCAGCGCACACGCTCGGCCCTCAGCGGGCTGGCGCACGCGCTGGGCAACATCGCCCCGCTGTACCTCATGTGCGACCCGCGCGACATTGCCACGCTGGCCGAAAGCCGCTCCAAAGAAACCGGCGGCCCCACCATCACCCTCTACGATCAGATCCCCGAAGGCATTGGCCTCAGCGGGCGGCTGTACGAGCTGCATGCCGAACTGCTGCGCGGCGCGGCGGAACTGGCGCGCGGTTGCCCCTGCGCCGATGGCTGCCCGGCCTGCGTGGGTCCGGTGAGCGTGAACGGCGAAGAAACCAAAGCCCTCACTGTCCGCCTAACGCAGGCGCTCACGCGCGGGTTGTAGGCTCTGCCGGGTTTTCGGGGGGTAAATAACTCCCGGCGTGCAACGGCCTGTGCATAAGTCCAGTAAGAGTCAAAATCAGCGTTTTTAGCGTTCGTCTGCGTTCAATTTTCCCGCTGGAGTCCGAAAACCCCAAAAACAGTACAAATGCCTATGAATCCGGGACGGCTGCCTATTCTCTCGGAGTGTCAATAGGCGTATAGTGGTTAGAGCAAAATCCGGCTGCCATTTGTTGCCGCCGGTGCAACATGCGCCCTGTATGGTGGAGGCAAATCCATACGGAGGTGTGGCATGGCCGGCAACAAGCTTACCCGGGTGGCGCTGAAGATCGTCGAACTTTTGCACCGGCAACCCGATCGCGTCGGGTAGCCGGGCTTTGTTCGGGGTTGTTGCCTTACTCCCAACACAGGTGGGCTACCGTGATGACAAATCTCTTTTGGAGGTCTGTCATGGCGCGGAAAGCCAATCAAGCGCAACTGGAAAGTTTGAAGTGTGAAATTGAGAAGCACCCCGGCAAACACCCCGGCTTTTTTGCCCGGTTGCTGGGATGGCATCGTGAGCAAGTCAACAGGGCGTTAACCACATTGAACGACAATGGCGTGCTACTGTCGGAAGACGAGAAAGGCAGGCTATGGCCGTATGGGCGGGAACAACCCGATTGAGTTTTCTTTTTTGCCGGCAAGAGTCACGTTATTGGGCGATTGAGTGTGCTATTCTAACGATAACGACAACCTCGTTGTGGAATGGAGCGATATGGGCGAACGTTTAGACAAAAAAGTTGAGCGTTTGGCGCAACTCAAGCATTTGCTCCTTGAACACCCAAACGGCCTGACCAAAGCTGAGATTGCGCGACGGCTGGGTGTGCACCGGTCAACGGCGGCGGAGTATCTCGACGACCTGCCCAGTCAAGGGGTGCCACTTTATGAAACTGACGACGGACGGTTCGTCATTGACCGTGACCGGTACAAGGTGGAAGTGCAATTGACCCTGAACGAGAGCGCGGCGATCCACCTGGCCGCACGGCTTCTTACTACCTGCACCGACAAGCACAATCCGCACGCGGCCAGTGCTCTTCGCAAACTGGGGTTGGCGCTGGAGAAACTTGCGCCATTGATCAGCCATCATTTGAAGCTCTCGGCGGATGTGCTTGACGACGAAAGCCGTCGCCGGGACCCGGTCTTTACACAGGTTCTGGAAACGCTGACGCGGGCCTGGTCTGTGGGCCGCAAAGTTCATCTGACCCACCAAATGGAAGACGGCAAGGTCTTTGAGTATGACTTCGCGCCTTATTTCATCGAACCCTACGCCATAGGCCGGGCCGTACATGTAATCGGTTGGCGTGAACCACCCCGCAAGATTATGACGTTCAAAGTGGAGCGCATTCGCACTATCAACCTGCTGGATACCACATACACAATTCCGCCTGATTTCGACCCGCGCGAAAAACTCAAGGATGCGTGGGGTATCTGGTACACAGGGCGCGCGCCAGAGAAAGTGGCGCTGCGTTTCTCGCGGCATATAGCCTCGCGTGTGCGCGAGACACAGTGGCATCATAATGAAAAGCCGCTGAAAGAAGAGGCTGACGGAGCAGTAATTTGGGAGGCTGAGGTCGCGGAGTGGCAGGAGATGCTCCCGTGGATCAGAGGGTGGGGAAGTCAGTGTGAGGTGATGGAGCCGCGAGAACTTCGAGAGACATTGATGGGCGAAGCGAAGGCGATGGCGGAGAGATATGGGTGGTTCGTATCGTCTGCAAATCGAGCGGACTCAAAGCCAACATTGGCTGACACTTTCGTAGATTTTTTCGGGGATGCGAAATGAGTAGCCGAAAACCTTATCCTTACCAAGAACGCGTTGGGCAATTGCTTTTATCAGGCAAAAGTGTTGTGCTTCAAGCCCCTACTGGTGCTGGGAAAACAATGGCGGCGCTTTTACCTTTCTTCCACGCCTGGCGCGCAGAGACGGACGAACGCTTTCCAAGCAAGTGTATTTACGCTGTGCCAATGCGCGTCTTGGCGCATCAGTTTGTTCAAGTATCAGAAGAAATCATCGGCTCATTTGAGCGGCGATTCCGCCGCTCACTCCATGTGAGCATTCAGACCGGCGATCAACAAGATGATAGGCGCTTTGAAGGCGATTTGATTTTCTGTACCATTGACCAGTTCTTGAGCAGTTACCTCACCATGCCCTATAGCCTGCCCAAGCGGCTGGCCAATCTCAACGCTGGGGCAATGCCCGGCGCTTATATCGTTCTCGACGAGTTTCATCTGCTCGATCCGAACTCTACACTACCGTCAACGCTATACGCTCTCAAGCAATTACGGAAACTCGCGCCGGTGCTACTAATGACAGCCACTTTCAGCGCCGAGATGCTGAAAGAAATAGCACGTGAACTGGACGCGGTGGATTTGCTTGTCTCGCCAGATGAGGCCCGCACGATTGAGACTCGTGATGGTGAAGTTGCGCCGCGTCAGCGTGTGTGGCGCGTCGCCGAAACCCCGCTCACCGCTGACGTAGTGTTGAGACACCATCATCGCCGTAGCCTGGCACTGTGCAACACCGTACGGAACGCTCAGACGCTGTATCGGGCTTTGCGTGACCACCCGAATCGCGGGGATGTGGAAGTTTTGCTCTTACATAGCCGTTTTCTGCCCGAAGACCGACGCGCGACAGAACAAAAGCTGAAAAGACTATTTGGCACCGGTGAAGAAGCCGACCCTAGCGGTAGTGCCATCGCCGTTGCCACGCAGACCATAGAAGTCGGCGTGGACATCACTTCCGAGGTATTACATACCGAACTGGCTCCAGCCAGCGCGCTTATCCAACGCGCAGGGCGATGCGCGCGGTATCCGGGTGAGGAAGGGCAAGTCGTTGTGTATCCGGTTGAAAGTTATCGGCCTTACAGCGGAGACAAAGAAGGTGATGAGCCAAAATCCGCCTGGGGGTGGGAAATGGCGGTAGCGTTGGATTGGTTGAAAGCACATTCCGGCGAAGCCCTTGATTTTGAGAAAGAGCAAGCCTTTGTCAACGCGGTGGCTACGCCACGTGACAAAAAAGTTTTGCAGGAGTTATCAGCCGGGAGACAGGACCGCGCCGAGGAGATTCGGCGTGTTTTGCAAGGAGAGCGTAAAGAGGGAGACCAACGCCTGCTCGTGCGCGATGCGGATAGCCATCTGGTGCTTATTCATTCTGATCGAGACACTTTGCTCAAAAATCCTTACGGTGCAACTGGCTTCAATCTACAACTAGGTACACTGTTCGGAATGTTCAAAGATTGGCAGGAGCGTGGCGCGGAACTCGATTGGCGCGTGATGAGGTTGCTCGAAGATAAAGACGCACGGGCAGATAAAACCGAAGATAATCGCACAGATTATGGATGGGAGCGGATGGAGCATCGTGAATTATTGCCCGGCGCGCGCGTTCTGCTAGTCAATCCAGCGCTGGCAGGATATTCGAAGCATGAGGGCTTTGTCGCTGACCGAGGCGATACTGGCTTTGAATCATCTGTGTCACCCGGTGCGGCCAAACGGACGTGGGAAGGTTTTTCATACAGGCTAGAGTCGTATGAAGATCACATTCGTCTGGTGCTACAAGCTTTTCAAGAGTTGGCATTGCCTGAGCTACAGTTTCCGGCGCAAGCGTTGGAACGAGCCGCTCACTCAACGGGATTGAGCTGGCCGGAAGGCAGTGTGTTGCGGGCGGCCTGGCTCACATGCCTGCTCCACGACGTGGGCAAGTTGAGGAAAGGTTGGCAAGGTTGGGCGCGGGCTTACCAACAGCAAATTAGACGCCCGATGAAACTTGATTTCGCCGCCGCACACACTGATATGGATAGGAACAATCCGGCACATCGAGAAGCGGAGCGAGCCATTCACGGCAAGTATCCCAAGCCACATCATGCGGGCGAGGGAGCGTTGGCAAGTTCAAGTATTATTACTCAGGCGTTAGGGGCAGAGTGCAAGTTGCTGGCGCGAGCAGTGCTTACGGCCATCGTCCGGCATCACACCCCATTTGCTCAAGAATGCGAACCGTATATCCTTGAAGCTCAAGCCGAGGGCCATATTCGAGCGACATTGAGCTTTGTGCCTGAAGAAGTCAGACAGCACGTTGATTTGAAACTACTCAAGCCGGAGGTGAAGACGCCACCCAATTCATTCCCAAACTTGTTAGCGAAACCGGAACAGGATTTGGGTTGGCTGGCCTACATTTTGTTTGCACGCGCTTTGCGGCGGGCGGATCAAGAAGGAACAGAAAGGGGGTCAAAGTAACAGCCGTGCGGGAGTATCCACAAACGGATCGAAGCACAGTGTAGAAGCAGAACAACAATCTTACAGTATTCTCAACGAATCGTCCTAATTTTGCCTCTTGACAATCCAATTTTAGCAGAATAAAATGGAAAAGTCAATCCCATTATGTTCTACTTCTCATGCAATGGTGGGATGGAGGCAAAAACGCCAGGCTACGCTCGAATTACAAACTCAAATGACCACATTTACGTCCGTTTTGAAAGGGTCGGCAATCGCGAAAAGTTCATAACCATTATAGACCGTTTCAACGAGGCCTTCCTTTTGAAAGATTGGGAAGAAAAAAAACGAGCATGGAAGCTGGTACCGGATGACCTCAACACTCTTATCGAATTCTGCAGAAAGAATTTTGGCCCAAAAGGCTACATCATTCAAAATGAGACTGATGTCAAGGATAGCAAAGAATAACCTTACAGTCAACCAACAAGGGAGTGAAGAAAGGAGGAAGTTCCTTGTACCAATCAACTTACTTCATTGACAAATCCAGCAATACTTTTGCCGACAACCTTGCGGCATTCGGCTTGGCGTTTGTGCTGGCCGGGATTGCCAACCAACGCGCTCAGATTCGGTTGGAAGACGCAGGAAGCGTGTTTGTGGTGGTCTGTGAACCATCGCTCAAGCTAGAATGGGTAGAACAGTGCAAGTTCTTCTCCGGAGCGCCGTTCCTGATCACCTACGATAGAAAGGCCGAAAAGAAGGTCGTCAAGGGAACACCGCTCCTTCCAAACGATTTGCCAGAGTCAGGTGGCAACACGGTGGCCGATTACGAAGCCGCCAAACAAGACAACACCATCTTCTTCGATTGGCTCAAAAGCTTGCCGCCCGAAGAAAAAAAGCAGGCCGTCCGTGGAGAAATACGCGCTCCAGCCACGCCCCACCCAGATTGGGATTTGTTTCGAGCCATCAACCCGGCGGCCTTGCAAGGCTATAATGCTCTGGTTGCCGAATGGTGGCGCGGGCAAGAGGCTTTCCCGGAATTGCTCAAGATCGTGTTGCAGATGACGGCCCAAACACCCAACGACCTCGATGGTGCAGAGAAAGCCTGGGCCAAATTGAGTAAGGCGAATGGGTGGGAGAAGCCCAAAGACGCGACGGCCATTCAGTTATTCAACCCCTCACAAGGCAAGGGTGTAAACAGCTCTAAAGCCGAATGGCGCGACCCAAACAACGTCAAAGGCTTTTGGCTTTTAGAGTGGTTAAAAGTCGTCGGGCTGAGATATGGCGGCGCGACCCGACTGGTGCGCGGCACCAAAGACCGCAAGACCTACGCGCTCGCGCCCGCCCGTTTGGACTGGGGCAAACACACCGCCATTATGGGAAAGTTCCAACGGGCGATGGCGGGGGGCGCTAGTGCAGTGCAGTTGGATATTTATGCCGTCCTACGTTACACCCAGACCCTGTTGGCCCACTATGAAGACGCACGTGCCGAAGACTTAGAAGTCGAATTATTCGGCCACCGGGCCAGCGATTTGGTGAGTGGCTTGCACATGGCGTTTTACAAGAGTCTGGGCAATGCGATTGCGACAATGAACATCGCTTCCCTCAACCTGCCAGGCTGGGTGAGGCCGCAAAGTCGAGAGGACTTGACGCAATTGCAAACGGCACTCGATGAACACCTGGCTATCGTGCGAAGCCTAGACGAGTCGCGTGGCGATCAATTCGCGTTGTTGTGTTCTTATCGTGATTTTCTTTCAGCCAACGATTTGACTCGATTCTTTGAGTTCACCACCGCTTACAGTAGCTTCATCACCCACCAATACGAACGGCGCAAATATGTGCGCCCATTCACCACAACCACACTGGAGGTGCTTTTTATGAATAGCGACGACCCCAAACAAACGTTCGGACAGATTGTGCAAAGCGATGGCTTCAAGAACATCGCCTACGCCATCCGGTATAGCACCGTCGTGCCGCAAGGGCGCAAGGCCAAAGGCGGAAAGCCGACGGTAGATGTTCGCTACGGCCTCGGCCAAGAATTGGCACGCAAGGCAGCTTACCCGGCTGAGTTCCTAGCCAAAACCGCGGAATTCATTCACCTATACAACGCGGAAAACGCGCAGTTGCGCGAAAACAAGCGCAACCCCTACCGCAAGAACGTCACCACCGCCGACATTGATGCGTTGGCTGAACTGGTGGACCGCTTCGGCTCGAAGGTGATTTGCAACATGCTCGTGGCTTATGGCTATGCCCGCGAGCCGTATGAGAGCAAAGACGAAGACCAGTCCGCCGGTGATGCTGATGCCGAAGTGTCAGACCTGACTACTGAGGGCGAAAGCGACGACGCCTAAATCCAGACCTGCTACATTCTCATTCTTCTAAAGGAGACTCTTCCATGTCTAACTCAAGCACCATCTATTCCATTGCCATTTCTGCACAGGCCACTCTCGATATGCACTCACTGAACAATGAGGGCGGTGAAGGCAATCAAATCCAGACGCGCATGGTGAATGTGATTGGCGGAAACGGCCGAATGCACAACGTCAATGCCATCTCGGGAGATATGTTCAAGCACATCCAGGCCGAACACTTGCACCGGCTGGCGGTATCTGCTGGCTTGCCGCTCTCAGAAGGCGCGCGGACGTTCAACGCCAACCGCGTCAATTACGACATTGACGCCGGAACCGATTTGCTCACCGCCCTTGAAGAGGCTAAAGGGGATGCCGCCGAATTGGATGTAATCCTGCAACGCTGTGCCGTGACTGATTTGGAAGGCATTCTGGTAACGGCAGGTGGTCGCTCCCTGCCGCGCAAGAGTGTCGTGGAATTTGGCTGGGTGGTGGGTCTACCGGACCATGTGGAAACCGATTCGTACTTCCACGTCAAATACTCGGCAGATCGGAGCGCGGGAGCACGAGCGAAAGCGGAGGGCGAAGGGGCGCGCGGCGCGAACGTTGGGCAGGCGATTTTCCACCGCCCAGCCTCGTCGGGCATTTACGCCATCGTGCTCAACCTGGAAGCCGCACGGGTAGGCTTCAACGACCTTTCGCAACGCTATGCGATTGACGAAAAGGCCCGGACGGCCCGACTCAAGGCGCTGTTGGAGAGTGTGCTGTATACCTTCATCGAACCGGCAGGAGCCATGCGAAGCACTCAGAACCCGCACGTCGTAGATTTCAAGGGTGTGGTTACGGTGAGTCGCGACGTGGTTCCTGCGCCCTGCATGTCGCCCCTCAAGCCAGTATTCGAGGATGACATCCAGAAAATCGCCGCCGCCCTCAACTCTCTGCGCCCGAACGCGATTGAGGTCAAGCCCTTTGGCTCAATGGGTGAGTTTGCTCAAATCATGGCCGAGTTAGTGCAGAATGCGACTCCGCTCACGCTGGCCGTTGCCAACGGGCAGAAATAGGAGGGCGCTATGTGGCTGATTGCCGAATACGAAGCTGTCACCCTCTTTTCGCTCAAACTCAGTTCAGCCACGGCCTCTGGTGGCAAGACCCTGCTTGTGCCTACACCTTATGCGCTCAAGATGGCTTTACTTGATGTCGCCTGTCGGACTCTCGGTGTGGCACAAGCCGAAAATCTGTGGTCGCAAATCCGCGACTTGTCAATTGCTTTGCGGCCCGCACCACAAGCGGTGGTGACCAATCTTTTTCAGAAGGTACTACGGCCACGACGGAATCCTATTGGCTTTGATGAGCCGGACGCTGGCCCGTTTCAGAAGACGATTGGCTATCGTGAATACGTACAACTCGTTGGGCCATTGGGTGTGGCGCTGGAGGTCGTGGATGAAGCCTGGACGGAACAGTTAGCCGGGTTGTTGCTCAACATCAACTATCTAGGCAAACGCGGTGGCTTTGTACAATTGCTCCCCCCACCACAACGCGCGGAAGAACTGCCAGATGGATTTGTAGAGGCTACCGCTGATCAAACCGCATTCACGCTGAATGGCACACTGCAAGTGCTGGACGACTGCACTGACACGTTGACCTTTGCCAAAGCCGACATCTACAGTGGGGAGAAAATCAAGATGGGCAAAGAACGCATCACTCGCAACATCATCTTGCCCAACTATCGGCTGAAGCGCTCCAGCAAGTCGTTTAGTTGGTATGCACTGGTAGAAGAAACACCCTAGACCGATACAAAAATAATGTATCGGCGCAGGGCCAATTTTCGGTTAGGAACCCATGTTCTCTCTCACCGTCACTCCCCTCCACTTTCTCTGCGAAGCCACCACCCCGCTCCAATTGGAAGAGCCGGCGTATCGCGCCGGGAGCAATTTGCGCGGGGCGTTGGGTTTAAGCGTCGGCTTCAAGCGTCTTCCCCAACTCTACGCAATCCGCGATCAGAGTCGGCAGGTTGGGTGAGTTGAAGGTGATGCCGGGGGCGGGTTTTCGGTTGTGCTTGATCCCACTTTGCTCCGCTTCGGGAACTGATGTGTCCGGCGGTTCGTGGCGGTGATGGGGAAAGGTAGAAGCTAACTCAGGATTGTCGGGGTGCGGCTGGGGATCATACCAACGAACTTTCTCTTCGCCGCGAAAGACGGTGTAGCTGTAATCAAGAATTTCGCCGTCGGTCAGGTCAAGATATTCAAAGATGCGGAGTTCAAGCCCGTTGTGAAAGTGGACGCTTCCGCGAATGATGCCGGTTGTCGCGCTGTTCGTATGGAGGCGCAATGTGGATGCGGAGACATCGGGGTAACGATCTGCCAGCAATTACAGCAGGCTTTCGTAATCGGCGCGGGAGAAACCGGGCATGTCAGGCTAATTCAAGCGCCGGTTCAGCGGGTGTCAAACGGATGGGGCGATTTTCAGCCTGTTGGCGCAGTTGCTCAATGCGACGTTTAGAAATTTGCTCCAAAGCCGTCTGCCGTTTTTGCCGGAGTTTGTAATGACCCGTCCACTCGGAAAAATCTTCAGCGTGCTCGCCATCGTCAAGCTGGCCGTGCGAATATAGGTGATAAAAATCTTCGGAGCTGATCCAGTAGCGGCGTTCGAATTTGTGCAAGCCGTCTTCGGCAATATGCAAGTCATCAAGAATGTCGCTCAAGGTCAAGGTATTCATGGTATCTCCGTTTGTAGAGAGCGCAACAATCTTTCAGTAAAACCGATTAGATGTTCATTCCCACTGAATACGATTATAGCCTAAAAGGTTAACCATGTTCCCCCTCACCGCGACCCCCCTCCACTTCCTCTGCGAAGCCACTACCCCGCTCCAATTGGAAGAGTCGGCGTATCGCGCCGGGAGCAATTTGCGCGGGGCGTTGGGCAACGTGATGCAACGCGCTTATTGCGCTGGAGATCGGCGCGACCCCGCCCACGCGGCCACATGCCCGGTGTGCTGGTTGCTGGCGGCCAATGAGCGCCCCGGCCAGGAGCGGCGCGGCTATGCGCTCAGGCCGCCGGGCGGTGACGGGGACGTTTCGGGAGACGTGTCGGGAGACGTTCCACCGGAACGTCTCTACAGGGCGGGTGAACGATTCGAATTCGGGCTGACGTTGTTCGGCGAGACACTGCGCTTCTTGCCCTACTTCATTCTTGCTGTGCCGGAGATGGGCCGAATTGGCGTGGGGGCAGGGCGTGGCAAATTTGCCCTCAAGCAAGTTTCGGCGGTGGACCCGCTCATCGCAGATCCCCTTCAGGGGACCGGCGAGCGGCAATGCCTGCTGGCGGAGGGCGATTCGCTGGTGCACACGCCTACGCTCGCCATCACCCACGAGCGTATTCAACAAGCGGCGGCGCGCCTCGCCGGCCAACTGCCGGTCAACGGGCGCTTGCAGTTCAGGTTCGTCACGCCCATGCGCCTGATTTTCGACAAGCATATCCTCAAAACGCCCGAATTTGCCATCTTCTTCGCCCGCCTGCTGGAGCGGGTGGATGATTTGGAAAAGCAGTTTGGAGATCGCGAGTGGCGGCGGCCAATGGAAGAGGTGCAGATGTTGCAGGGATTGGCGACTCAGGTGCGATTGATCGACTCGCAGACACACTGGGCGGATGTCTTCAGCGGCTCGACCCGGACGGGGAACCGGACACCCATGGGGGGCTTTGTGGGCACGGCGGTTTACTCCGCACCCGCTGAAGTGTGGCGGACTCTCCTGCCCTGGCTGGTGTGGGGACAGTTGGCGCAGGTGGGCAAGGATGTTGTCAAAGGGAACGGCATCTTTAGAATTGTAGATTGTTGATTGCAGATTGCTGATTGCCATCGGGTTCAATCAACAATCACAAATCATCAATCAGAAATAATATGAGCATCGTACAAAATCTCATCGTCGAAGAGTTTGGGGCGTTTGTGGGCAAGCATAGCGAGCGTATCATTGTTACCAAAGGCGAGACTCAATTGGCGCAAGCGCCGCTATTGCATCTGGAGTCGGTGCTGATTGCCGGGCGTGGTGTCAGCATCAGCGCCGATGCAGTTCGCGAGTGCGCCGAGCGCGGCATCCCGATCCATTTTGTCAGTGGGAGCGGGTCGGCCTACGCCAGCCTATACAGCGCCGGTCTCACCGGCACGGTGCTCACGCGGCGGGCACAGTTGGAGGCGTTTCGCGATGGGCGCGGGCTGACGGCGGTCCTGGCGTTTGCATCCGGCAAGATTCAGAATCAGGCCAATCTGCTCAAATATATGGCGAAATACCGCAAGGAGACGGCGCCGGCTCTGTACGACGAACTGCGCCTGCGCGCCGACGAGGTGGCCGACGGTGTGATCGATCTGCAAACTCTGATGAAGTCGCCGGAGATCGTGGAGGAAGGACGCACGATGATTGACGACTGGCGCGAAAAGATTATGGGGATTGAGGGCCAGTCGGCGAAGTTGTACTGGGGCGTGGTGAAGCAGGTTCTGCCCGAGTCGTATGGCTGGCCGGGGCGCGAAGGGCGGGGGGCGACTGACCCGGTGAATTGCGCCTTGAATTACGGTTACGGCATTTTGTATGGGGCGGTGGAGCGGGCGCTGGTGCTGGCCGGCTTGGACCCCTACGCCGGTTTCGCTCACGTGGACAGGCCGGGCAAGCCCAGCCTGACTCTGGACTTCATCGAAGAGTTCAGAGCGCCGGTGGTGGATCGCACGGTGTTTGGGTTGGTGAACAAAGGGGTGAAGCTGGAGCAGGACGAGCATAGGCGATTCACAAAGGAGGCGGCGCGGATGTTGGCCGAAAAAATTCACGATCGATTGGAGAGCAGCGAGCCTTACGAGGGGAAGCGCCACCCGTTACGGGCCATTATTCAGAGCCAGGCCCGCCACCTGGCCACGTTCTTCCGGGGCGACCGGGCGGAGTACGAGGCGTTTGTGATGGGGTGGTGACCCCCACCCCGGCCCTGCTTGCGCGCCGTCGAAACTGAGCCGACAGGGGAGGGAGAAGAGGCGGCAATGCAGTGTCTGCTGGTGTACGACATCGAGGATGATAACAAGCGACTGAAGATCGCCGACGCGTGCCTGGATTACGGGCTGGATCGGATTCAGTATTCGGCGTTCTTGGGGCCGTTGTTGCCTAACCATCAAGAAGAGTTGATGCTGAAGATCAAGCAGGTATTGGGCAAACGGCCGGGCAATGTGCAGTTGTTCCCATTGTGCGAAAAGGATTGGGAAGCGCGGCAGGTAATTGCGCAGAAGGCGGCTGATGATGTTGGATGACGATCTGACAACGCCGATCCGGGTGACCGATTTGAAGCAGTGGGTGTATTGCCCGCGCGTTTTCTATTATCATGCCTGTTTGCCCGATGTGCGGCCGGTGACGTACAAGATGCAGGCCGGGACCGAGGCCGGACGCTCCGAGGAAGGCCGGGAGGAGCGGCGTTCACTACGGGTGTATGGGTTGACCGAAGGCGAACGGGAATTCAACGCGCCGGTGCGGTCGGCCACATTGGGCTTGCGCGGCGAAGTAGATATGGTCATCACCACCGGCGCGGGCGAGATCATTCCAGTTGATTACAAACTATCGCGGATACCCGGCCCACACTTTCAATTGCAAGTGACGGCCTACGGTGTATTATTGGAAGAGATGCGCGGCGCGGTGGTGCGGCGTGGCTTTTTGTACTCCATCCCGGAGCGTCGGGCTAACGAAGTGAAAATTGACCAGCGGGCGCGCCAAAAATTACGGGCGGCGCTGGAGGCAATGCAGCGAATTGTGGAAAGGGAAGAAATGCCCCCGCCGACGGGCAACCTTCGCAAATGTGTGGCTTGCGAGTTCCGGCGGTTCTGCAACGATGTGTTGTAACGGCCGTTTTCGGCATTTTTTGCGCGTTTGGCCCGTCGCAAATCGGCGGCTATTTTGAGCAAAGCCAGGTTTTCGAGCGAGAGGAGGTAATGGCGGTGATTGAACGAAACCGGCGTTGGAAAATTCTTCACCAGAAGCTCTCAGGGCTTTCTATAGAAGGTTTTGGGCATCTGAACCTGCTCAACGCCCTGGGAAGAATGGTGGTTGAAGGCAACTCGATCCGATTGCGGATACTGAAAGCCGACTGGCCGGGGTGCTTGATGGGGGGGCGGATGTTGAAGGCAACTCGATCCGATTGCGGATACTGAAAGTACGAATTGCGACAGGCGTCGTTCCAGAGCGGCTACGTTGAAGGCAACTCGATCCGATTGCGGATACTGAAAGATGCTATACTTTTGGCAATGCCAGAAGACGACCTGAGTTGAAGGCAACTCGATCCGATTGCGGATACTGAAAGCACTGGGCGGCGACGGGGCGGTTGATGGCGTAGTGGTTGAAGGCAACTCGATCCGATTGCGGATACTGAA
>JACRBQ010000098.1 GCA_016213135.1 Chloroflexota bacterium
CCGTTCACTGAACACTTGTCGAAACGCCCCGATCACAGGCATAATGTCGTTGGGCAGAGTAAGCATCTGGTTTCTCCTTCGTCGGAAAACCAGCTTACTCTGCCTTTTCGTTCCTGTCTACAAAATGGATAAAGTCCAGTAAGGGGTGACGACCACGGTCAGCATTAACGATTCATCGGCAGCGCACCGTGTCCTAAGTTTAGGTCAATTTGGTAATTAGGGAAAGTCGTCTAGAAAAATAAGCACAGGGCAAACAAAAAGCCCCGCCTGCCAAAGCAGGGCGGGGCGCTGATGCGGCTGGCGCTGGCGAAAGAAGTGGGGGGAGGCTGCTGTTTCAGGCTTGAGTGGCGACGACAAGATTTGAACTTGTGACCAAGGGCTTATGAGTCCCCTGCTCTACCGCTGAGCTACGTCGCCAATAATTATTCGCGCGCGAAATTATATCACGGTCGCCGCGGTTGAGCGCAGTGCGCCGCGAAGGCCTCCTCCACCGTGAGAATGTGCGTGCGCAACAGCCGCCGCGCTTTGCTCGCGTCCATCGTCAAATCGGCCGGGCGCTGGAGGCCGCTCTCGGCGATGGTGCTGCGCGCCACGGTGGGGCCGGGCGGCACGCCCAGGCAGGCCAGCATTTTCATGCCAAAATCCCAGCGGTTCAGCGGCGGCCCGGCAATATTCAGCACCCCCGTCAGCTTCGACTCCGCCAACTCCAGCAGCGCCAGCGCCAGCGTGTCCACCCACACCGGGCAGCGGATTTCGTCGGTGAACAACCGCACGGGCTGCCCCCGCCGCACTCCGTCGAGCAGCCATGCCGTTTGTTTGTCCACCGGGCCAAAGCCGTAAATGAGCGACGGGCGCACGATGAGCGCCTCGGGCATGGCGCCGGCGATCAAGCCCTCCGCATAGGCTTTGGCTGCGCCATAGGGATTGACCGGGGCCACCGGGGATTGTTCGCTGTACGGGGGATGCTCGCCGTCGAACACCAGATCGGTGGACACATGAATCAGCCGTGCGCCCGTGGCGATGGCGGCGTCCATGATGTGCCGCGCCGCCGGGACAATGGCCGCCACGTGTTCATCGCTCCGGTTCGACACGCCCTGATGGATGATCACGTCCGGGCGCACCCGGCGTCCCAGTGCTGCGACGGCTTCCCTGTCGCGGAGGTCGGCGCGCGTTGCGGCGGGGTGGGGGATGGGGTTGGCTAAAAAGGTTGGCGTCACCTCCCATGCTCCCGCCTCGTCAGCCAGTGCGGTGAGTCGCGCTCCCAAATATCCCGATCCGCCCGTGATCAACAATCGCTTCACACCGTGCCCGCCTTCGTCAACGCGTCCACTGCCGCCGCTTGCGCCGCCGCCTGTTTGCTGCGGCCCAAGCCCACGCCGAACAGCTCGCCGTTCACGCGCACTTCCACGCTAAACTGCTTTTCGTGGTCGGGGCCTTCTTCGCTCACGGTTTTGTAGCGCGGCGTGTGGCTCAACTCGGCCTGCGCCCATTCCTGAAATTTGCTTTTGGCGTCCACGGTGGTTTGTTGCTCGACCACTGCCGCCGCCACCGGCATGAACAGCGGTTCGGCGAACTGCTTCACCGCCTCCAGCCCCGAGTCAATGTACAACGCGCCGACGATGGCCTCGAAGGTGGCGCACAGCACCGACTCGCGGTGATGGCCGCCCGCCTCCGTTTCGCCTTTGCCCAGCCGGATGGCCGGGCCGATGCCGAGCCGCCGCGCAAAGGCGGCCAACTGTTCGGTGCGCACCAGCGCCGACCGCAGCCGCGTGAGCTGGCCCTCGCTCATTTCGGGGAAGCGGTTATACAGCATCGAGCCGGAGAGAAAGTCCAGCACCGCGTCGCCGAGGAATTCCAGCCGCTCGTTGTCCTCCGGTTCTTCGGGGTGTTCGTTGAGGTACGAGTGATGCGTGAGCGCGCGGCGCAACAGCGACGCATCGTGAAACGCAATGCCCGCCCGGGCCTGCAACTCTTCCAGTGTGGTCATGCGAAACCGTCCATTGCAGAAACGCGGATTGCCACCGCTTCCAGATAGTGTAAGATTACTGCTACCGATTCTAGCAGACATTGACCGATACCACACCATGACCCTCTGGCACCTCGTCGCCCGCCACTGCCTCCTCTCCCGCGAACTCGACCGCCTCGAAACCGAGCAGCTCACGCCGCAGGGCAAAGTCAAATACCAGTTCTCCGCCGGGGGACACGAACTGGCGCAGGTCCTCCTGGCCCTCTCGCTCGACCACCCGCGCGACGCGGCCACGGTGTACTATCGCTCGCGGCCGTTCATGCTCGCCAGCGGCCTCACTGCCGCCGAAGCCCTCGCCGCCGGAATGGCCCGCGCCGGATCGCCCAGCGAGGGCCGCGACGTGGGCGTGGTCTTCAGTATGCCGCGCCGCAGCGGCGCGCTCGTCCTCCCCGCCTCCGGCGACGTGGGCGCGCAATACACCCCCGCCGTCGGCTGGGCGCAAGCCATCCGCTACCGCGCCCGCACCGAACCCGACTGGCAGGGCGCCATCGCCGTGGCCCTCGGCGGCGACGGCAGCACCGCCGCCAGCGGCTTCTGGGCGGCGCTGAACATCGCCACTACCCTGCGCCTGCCCGTCCTCTTCTTCATCGAAGACAACAACTACGGCATCTCCGTCCCCTCGTTGCTGCAAACCCCCGGCGGCAACATCGCCGCCAACCTCGCCGCCTTCGGTAACCTGCGCCTCCTCGAGGCCGACGGCGCCGACCCTGCCGACGCCGCCGACAAAATCGCTCAGGCCGTCGCCCACGTCCGCGCCGAAGGTCCGTGCCTGCTCCGCGCTCGCGTGCCGCGCCTTGCCGGTCACACCTTCATTGACGATCAAGCCTACAAGACTCCGCAAGAGCGCGCCGACGATCAGGCCCGCGACCCGCTGCCCCGCCTACGCGCCCACCTCGTTCACCTCGGCCTCCCGGCGGAACTGTGGGAGAAGTCAGAGCAAAAGATTCAGGTTGAAGCTGGGGAAGCGGCCACCGCCGCAGAGGCCGCCCCCGAACCCGACCCCGCCCACGCCGGACGCTTTCTGTTCTTCGATGGCGCACCGCCTCTCGTGGGGGGCCTCCGTCCGGAGGACGCATTGCCCCCGCTCCCGACCCACTCGCCACCCGAAGCCAACGGCCCGCGCATCAACTTCCTCGATGCCGTGCGGCGGACACTCGAAACCGAGCTGACGCTCAACCCGCGTCTTGTCGTCTTCGGCGAAGATGTGGGGGCCAAAGGCGGCGTGCACGGAGCCACCCTCGGCCTTCAGCGCAAATTCGGCGCGGATCGCGTGTTTGACACCTCGCTCTCGGAGGAGGGCATCATGGGCCGCGCCGTGGGCCTGGCCCTCGCCGGGCTGCTGCCCGTCCCCGAAATCCAATTCCGCAAATACGCCGACC
Source organism: Chloroflexota bacterium (assembly GCA_016213135.1). Lineage (GTDB taxonomy): Bacteria > Chloroflexota > Anaerolineae > Anaerolineales > VGOW01 > VGOW01. The sequence continues at coordinate 3,406 of JACRBQ010000098.1, forward strand.
CGGCCCACGAACAGATCACCGACGCCGGCACACTGCGCTGGCGCACGGCGGGCAAGTTCGCTTGCCCTATGGTCGTCCGCATCCCCGTGGGTTATGGCAAAAAAACCGGCGACCCGTGGCACAGCGTCACGGCCGAGGCGGTGTACGCCCACACCCTCGGCTGGCGCATCGCCTTTCCCAACCACGCCGCCGACGCTGTGGGGTTGCTCCGCACCGCCCTGCGCGGCGACGACCCCACCTTCTTTTTTGAACACCGCGCGCTGCTCGATACCCCGCCCGGCCGCCGCCCGTACCCCGGCGACGATTACGCTCTCCCCTTCGGGCAAGCAGCCACCGTCGCCGAAGGCGACGAACTCACCGTGGTGAGCTGGGGCGAAACCGTCCACCGTTGCCTCGAGGCCGCCGCCGACTTCGCCGGGCGGGTGACCGTGCTCGACCTCCGCACCATCATCCCGTGGGATGCCGAGGCCGTGATAGTCAACGTGCGCCGCACCGGCAAACTGCTGGTGGCGCACGAGGACACCTTCACTGGCGGCTTCGCCGGAGAGATTATTGCCACCGTGGCCCGCGAGTGCTTCACCGACCTCGATGCCCCCCTCGAGCGCCTCGCCACCCCCGACCTGCCCATTCCGTACAACGTGCCCATGCGCGACGCGGTGCTGCCCTCTGTCGCCGCCATTCGGGCGAGGATGCAGGCGTTGTTGGATTATTGATTCTGCGGTCGTCACAGGCGGGTGAGAAGCAGGCGCGTAGAGCAGTTAAACGCAGAGCCTCATCGGGGATGAGGCTCTGGAGTGGCGGACGAATAATGGAGTATGCTGGAGATGCTCACACCCAGGATACGATATTGGAAAACATGTTGCCAATTGCGCCGCCAAACAACAGCAACAATACCATCACAAATATAGCCACAAGAATAATAATGATCGCATACTCTATCAACCCTTGCCCTGCTTCCCGTGAAGTGAATGACATTGACGGAGTCACCTCCTCCCTTTGCGGATTTAGCCCCTGCTCTGTATGGACTTGCAAGATATTGTAGAGAAAAACCGCCCCGGACACAAGCCTGACATTCTATAAGACCCTAAGGGTCTTCGAGACCCTTAGGGTCTGCCAAGCCCCGATGACTACGCTATAATTGCGGCCATTACCGCCGGCGAATGGAGACTCTAAATGGCTGACCACGTAAAGTTGTTCCTGCCCGGGCCTACCGAAGTGCGGGCCGAAATCCGACAAGCGCAAACCCAACCGATGATCGGGCATCGCAGCGCCGTGTTTTTGGAATTGTTCGCCCGAGTGCAGGAGAAGCTGCGCCGGGTTTTCTATACCAATTCGCGGGTGTACGTGTCCACGTCGAGCGGCACGGGCATATGGGAAGGGGCCAGCCGCAATTGCGTCCGCGACGACAGGAAGGTGCTGCATTTTGTGCAGGGGTCGTTCAGCGAGCGATGGGCTTACGTCAGCCAGTCCAACGGCAAGCAGACCACCGTGGTGGATCTGGCCTGGGGCAAGGCGGTGCGGCCCGAGATGGTGCGCGAGGCCCTCAGGGCCGGGGGCTACGATGCGCTGGCACTGGTACACAACGAAACCAGCACCGGGGTGATGAATCCGTTGTACGAAATTGCCGAGGTGATGAAAGAATTCCCCGACGTGTTTTTTATGGTGGACGCGGTGAGTTCGGCGGCGGGCGTGAAAATCGAAGTGAACAAGCTGGGCATCGACGTGCTGGTGGCCTCGTCGCAGAAGTGCTTTGCGCTGCCGCCGGGGCTGTCGTTTGCGCCGGTGAGCGACCGCGTGCTGGAGCGGGCTAAAACTATTCCTTATCGCGGCTACTACTTTGATTTTCTGGCGCTGGAAGAGCAACTGCTGAAGAACAGCACCCCGGCCACCCCGGCGGTGAGCCTGATCTTTGCCCTCGACAAGCAACTGGACGGCATGCTGGCCGAGGGGCTGGAGGCCCGCTTTGCCCGCCACGCCAAACTGGCGGCGCTCACGCGGCAGTGGGCAAAGGACAGTGGCTTCGAGTTATTCGCCGAACCCGGCTACGAATCCGACACCGTGACCACCGTTGCCAACACACGGGGCGTGGACGTTCCGGCGATGCAGAAGTTCGTCAAAGGGCGCGGCATGCAAATCGACGGCGGCTACGGCAAGATCAAAGGCAAGACCTTCCGCATCGCGCACATGGGCGACGCGACCCGCGCCGACTTTGAAGAACTATTCGCCGCGCTGAACGATTTTCTCATGGCCCCGCGCGCTTGAGCACGACTGCCGCTGCGCCGCGCCGCCGGGGCCGATCTGTGCCAACTGACAAAAAGCGCGCCGGCAATTGTGTCGAGAATGCCGATAGACAGGGCGCGGTCCGCAAGGTATAGTTTGAGTCGTTATGAGCCGGAATTCTGCCCGCCGTGCCAGCCGTCGTCTTACCGAGCATCCCTTGTCCGGGGAGGCTGGCGTGCTGCGCGTGCGTTTGGGTTGAGTCCTGCAAGCCCGATTGTGCAAAGCCCTCCGAGTCCCGGAGGGCTTTTTTTGTTGTGGAACCGCAAAGGCGCGAAGATCGCAAAGGAAAAATAAGACCTTTGCGCCTTTGGCGTCTTCGCGGTGAAAAAAGAGAGGGATACCCAATGACCAAGAAGGACATCAAAAAGATCGTGCTGGCGTATTCGGGCGGGTTGGACACGTCGGTGATTGTGCCGTGGCTCAAAGAGAACTACCCCGGCTCGGAGGTCGTGTGCTTTTGCGCCGACATCGGGCAGGGCGAAGACCTCTCCGGCTTGCCGGCCAAGGCCCTGGCCTCGGGCGCGGTGAAGTGTGTGGTCGAAGACCTGCGCGAGGAGTTTGCCAGAGACTATCTCTTCAAGCTGCTGAAGTCCGGCGCGGTGTATGAGCACACATACCTGCTCGGCACGTCGGTGGCCCGCCCGCTCATCGCCACTCATCAGGTGAAAGTGGCCGAGGCCGAGGGGGCCGACGCGGTGGCCCACGGCTGCACCGGCAAGGGCAACGATCAGGTGCGGTTCGAGTTGACATTCACCGCGCTCAACCCCCGGCTCAAAGTGGTGGCCCCGTGGCGCGAGTGGAGCATCCGTTCCCGCGAGGACGCGCTGGCCTACGCCAAAGCCCACAACGTGCCCGTGTCCGCCACCATCAAATCCATTTACAGCCGCGACGAAAACCTGTGGCACATTTCGCACGAGGGCGGTCTGCTGGAGAACCCGGCCAACGAACCCGACGAGGCGATGTATCAACGCTCGGTATCGCCGGAGAGCGCGCCCGACGCACCGGCCTATGTGGAAGTGACGTTTGAAAAGGGCGCGCCGGTCGCCCTCAATGGGGAGGCATTGTCGCCCGCGTCGCTGATAGCCAGGTTGAACGAAATCGGCGGGGCGCACGGCGTGGGACGCGTCGATCTGGTGGAGAACCGGCTGGTGGGCATGAAGTCGCACGGCGTATACGAAACGCCCGGCGGCTCCATTCTGGTGGCCGCGCACCGCGAACTGGAGTCCGTTTGCCTCGACCGCGAAATGCTGCATTACAAACAGGGCATCGCGCTCAAGTATGCCGATCTGGTATACAACGGCCAGTGGTATACGCCCCTGCGCGAGGCGCTCGATGCGTTCATTGACGTGACCCAGCAGACCGTGAGCGGCACGGTGAAGCTCAAGCTATACAAGGGCAACATCATCACCGCCGGGCGCTGGAGCGACTTTTCGCTCTACCGCGAAGATTTCGCCACCTTTGGCAAGGAAGACGTGTACGATCAGTCCGACGCCGAGGGCTTCATCACCCTGTTTGGCTTGCCCATGAAGGTGCACGCCATGATGGACGTGGCCGCCAGCGGCAAGACCCGGTATCGCGAGCCGGATTATTCGAAGTTCAAAAGAGACTGATGTTCATTGCAGAATGCGGATTGCAGATTTCAGATTGGCGCTGCCGTTCCGAAATCCGCAATCTAAAATCTGAAATCTGAAATGAAACTCTGGGGCGGTCGTTTCGAGGGCAACATCGATCCGCTGGCGATGCGGCTGAACGCCTCGTTGGCCGTGGATCAGCGCCTGTGTGATGTGGACATCCGCGGCAGTGTGGCCTGGGCGCGGGCGCTGGCCCGGGCCGGGGTGATTGCCCCCGCCGAAGCCGAGACGCTGTGCGCCGGTCTGCAAAAGGTGTGGGCCGAGTTCAACGGTGGGGCGTTCCGATATGCGGCCGGCGACGAGGACATTCACACTGCCGTGGAACGCCGTCTCGGCGAGATCGCCGGCCCGGTGGCGGGCAAGTTGCACACCGGGCGCAGCCGCAACGATCAGGTGGCGACGGATTTCCGGCTGTGGCTGGCGGAGGCCATCGACGTGCTGGCGCTGCGCCTCGACCACTTGCAGGGCGCGCTGACGGCCAAGGCCGAGGCCGAGCTGGAAACCGTGCTGCCAGGTTACACCCACACCCAACGCGCCCAGCCCATCCTGTTCAGCCATTGGCTGCTGAGCCACTACTGGGCGCTGGAACGGGATCAGCAGCGGTTGGCGCAAACGCGCGCGCGGGTGATGACGATGCCGCTGGGATCAGCCGCACTCGCCGGCACAGGCTTCCCGATTGACCGGGCGGCGCTGGCCGCCGATCTGGGGTTTGAATCCATTGCCCCCAACAGCGTGGACGCCGTGGGCGACCGCGACTTTGCGGCGGAGTTTCTGTTCGACGCGGCGTTGGCGGGCATTCACCTGAGCCGCATGGCCGACACGCTGATTCTGTATTCCACCGCGGAGTTTGGCTTTGTGGAAATGAGCGACGCCTATTCCACCGGTTCCAGCATCATGCCGCAAAAGAAGAATCCCGACATGCTTGAGCTGGCGCGAGGCAAAGCCGGGACGCTGCTGGGAATGCTGACGGGTTTGTTGGCGGTGCTCAAGGGGCTGCCCTCGGCCTACGACAAGGATTTGCAGGAAGACAAAGCGCCGGTGTTTGCAGCATTCGACACGCTCGACGTGCTGCTGCCGGTGCTGGCCGGGACCGTTGCCACCATGCGAGTCAACCGCGAGCGGATGCGCGCGGCGGTGGATGCCAGTTTGCTGGCCACCGACCTCGCCGACCATTTGGTGAAGAAGGGCGTGCCCTTCCGGCAGGCGCATGGTTTGGTGGGGCGGGTGGTGCGCAAGGCGCTGGAGGCAGGCGTCAGTATGGATCAGTTGAGCGCTGCCCAGCTTCGCGAGGTGAGCGATCAGTTTGACGACGAGGCCGTGGCGGTGTTGAGCGGGGCGTCTCTGTTGGCTGGGCGCACCGTGGCCGGCGGCACGGGACTCGACTCGGTGCGGGCGCAGCTTGCCAAGGCGCGCGAACATGGCGCACACGCCCCTGCCTCGCCGGACGACACCCATTGGCCTGCCCGTCACATTGACCAAACACACTCGGAAGATATTATGCATCCTGCCTCGTGACGGGTTACACGGCGCGTGATAAACTGCTGCCCATGATTGTTGCGTTGCTGTCCAGCCGTGAGTTCCGTCTTCCGAAGCGCCCACATCGGGGTCTCGGTTAGTTTGGCTTGCGTAGCGCGCGCACGAATACAGGCCACCCAACGAGGCCCCTCCACACGAGGGGTCTTTTATTTTTTCAGACCGACGCGGTCTTTAAGACCGCGTCGGTCTACAAAAAGGAGATTTTGAAAATGACAACCTGTCCTGAATGCGAAGGCGCACTGACGCTAGGCGCGGACGTGATTGCCGGCGAGATCGTGGTGTGCGGCGACTGCGGCGTGGATCTCGAAGTGCTGAGCATTACGCCCCTTACGCTGGCCCCGGCGCCGCAGGAGGCCGAAGATTGGGGGGAGTAGAAAATGATCGCTTCGCGCGCGGAATGATGAGTGATGAGTGATGAATGATGATATGAAGATAGGCGTTCTGTTATCGCGGGTTCGCGTTGAAGAGAAGTGGCTGCTCGAGGCGCTCGACAAGCGCGGCCTGGCCTACGACCGGCTCGACGACCGTGAAGTGCAATTCAATTTGGATGCGCCCGGCGCGTGGGCCGATTACGATGTGGTGCTGGAGCGCAGCATTTCGTTTGGGCGCGGGCTGTACGCCACCAAAGTGCTCAATGCCTGGGGCATCCCCACGGTGAACATGGCGGCCGTAGCCGAGACCTGCGGCGACAAGCTGGCCACCTCCACCGCGCTGCGCACGGCCGGCGTGCCCCAGCCCAACGTGCGCCTGGCCTTCACGCCCGAGAGCGCGCTGGCGACGATTGAGGAGATGGGTTACCCCGTGGTGCTCAAGCCGGTCATCGGCTCGTGGGGGCGCATGGTGTCCAAGGTCAACGACCGCGACGCCGCCGAGGCCATCCTCGAACATCGCGAGGTGCTCGGCAATTACCAGCAGCGGATTTTCTATATTCAAGAATTGATCAAAAAACCCGGCCGGGACATTCGCGCTTTCATCGTCGGCGATCAAACCATTGCCGCCATCTACCGGACGTCGGGCCACTGGATCACTAACACCGCCCGGGGTGGTCAGGGAAGCGTGTGCCCGGTGACGCCGGAGTTGCACGCCATTTGCGCCGCGGCGGCCAGGGCCGTGGGCGGCGGTGTGCTGGCCATTGACCTGCTCGAAGACCCGAACCGGGGTCTGCTGGTGAACGAGGTCAACCACACCATGGAATTCCACACCACGGTGCCCACCACCGGCGTGGACATCCCGGGCTTCATCATTGATTACACGGTGGCGGTGGGCCGGCGGCGCGCCGAAGGCGCCAGCGCTCGATGACGGGCAGGCTCCGGATTGCGATATTCGGCGCATCGGGCTACACCGGCGGCGAATTGCTGCGGCTGTTGCTGTTCCATCCGCAGGTGGAGGTGGCGCAGGCCATTTCGCAGAGCTACGCCGGCGAGTTCGTCCACAGCCAGCATCCCAATTTGCGCAAGCGCACCCAGTTGCAATTCACCAGCCGCGACGCGCTCAAAGAGTGCGACGTGCTGTTTCTGGCTGTGCCGCACGGCCAGTCGCAAAAGCAGATCGATCACTTTGCAAGGTTTGCCCCGAAGATTATCGACCTTTCGGCGGACTTTCGGCTGCGCGATAGCGCGCTGTACGAGCGATGGTACGGCGAGAAGCACGCCGCGCCAGAATGGCTGGGCAAGTTCGTGTACGGCCTGCCGGAGCTTCAGCGCGAGGCTATGAAAACGGCGAGCTACGTCAGCGGGGTGGGGTGCAACGCCACTGCCGCCAACCTGGCCCTGCTGCCGTTGGTCAGGGCCGACCTGCTGCACCCCACCAAGCCGGTGGTGGTCGATCTCAAAACCGGCTCCTCCGAGGGCGGCGCGGCCGTGAACCCCGGCTCGCACCATCCCGAAAAGAGCCACTCGGTGCGGTCGTATGCGCCCACCGGCCACCGCCATACGGCGGAAGTGATTCAGGAATTGGGCCTGCACGACGTGCATCTGAGCATGACGGCAGTGGAACTGGTGCGCGGCGTGTTGGCGACGGCGCACGCCTTTCTCAAACCGGGCGTGACGGAGAAGGATTTGTGGCGGGCGTATCGGGCAGCGTACGCCGGCGAGCCGTTTGTGCGGATTGTGAAAGACAAGGGCGGCATTCACCGTATGCCGGACCCGAAGATTCTGGCCGGGTCAAACTTTGCCGACGTGGGCTTCGAACTGGACACCGAGTCGGGGCGAGCCGTTTCGCTGGCGGCTATAGATAATCTGATGAAAGGCGCCTCCGGTTCCGCGGTGCAGGCCATGAACATCATGTGCGGCTTTGAGGAAACAGCCGGGCTGGAGTTTCCGGGGCTGCATCCGATTTGAGTGTGGGGGTGAGGGGGTATGGGAGTGTGGGAGTATGGGTGTCGTGCGCCCATACTTCCACACTCCCACACCCAAACTGTGAAGTGCAATGATTGTCGTTAAGATCGGCGGAACTAACGGGGTGAACGTGGACGCGGTGATGACCGACATCGCCGCGTGCGTGACCGCCGGGCAGAAGATGATCGTCGTGCACGGCGGTTCGGGCGAGACGAACGCCATCTCCGAACAGCTCGGCCACCCGCCGCGCTTCGTCACCTCGCCCTCGGGCTATACCTCGCGCTACACCGACCGGGCCACGCTGGAAATCTTCGCCATGGTCACGTCGGGCAAAATCAACACGCTGCTCGTTGAGAAGCTGCAAAAGCTGGGCGTCAACGCCTTCGGCCTGTCGGGCGTGGACGGGCGGCTGATGGTGGCCCGACGCAAAGAGGCCATCCGCATTGTGGAGAATGGAAAGCAGCGCATGCTGCGTGACGATTTCACCGGCAAGATCGAAACCGTGAACGGCCCATTGCTTGCGCTGCTGGTGGACGCCGGATACACGCCCGTGATTGCTCCTCTGGCGATCTCGCCCGAGGGGGAGGCGTTGAACGTGGACGCCGATCGGGCGGCGGCCATGGTGGCCGGGGCGGCAGGGGCTGGGCAGTTGATCATCCTCTCCAACGTGCCGGGGCTGCTGCGGCAGTTTCCCGACGAAAGCACGCTCATTGCGCACATTGATAAAGCGAAGGTGGAACAATCGCTCGAATTTGCCGAGGGCCGGATGAGAAAGAAGGTGCTGGGCGCGAGCGAGGCCCTGGCGCTGGGCGTGGGCAAAGTGGTGTTCGCCGACGGGCGAGTCGAGAGGCCGGTAGCGAATGCGCTGGCGGGCCAGGGGACGGTAATCTCGTAATGTTCTCAAAATCAGCGGGCTTCTATGACGCGATTTATGCAGCCGTCGGCAAAGACTATGTCCACGAGGCCGGGACTCTGCACACCATCATTCGACAACACAAACGCTCTCTCGGAAACGCACTGTTGGACATTGCCTGTGGCACAGGAGCGCATGTTCAGGCGTTGGCGCAGTATTACGATGTGACCGGCCTTGACCTCGACCCGAACATTCTGGATGTGGCTCGCCGGCGTTGCCCCAACGTTGCCTTTTATCAGGCCGACATGGCCGATTTCTTCCTTGAGCATAAGTTTGACGTGGTGGCTTGCCTGTTCAGTTCGATCGGATACGTCAAGACTTTGGAGCGGTTGCGACAGGTAATCGCCGCCATGAAAAAGCATCTGCATCCGGGCGGAGTGTCGATCGTCGAGCCGTGGTTTCCTCCTGGCGTGTTGCAATCAGGCAATGTCTACGCTGCGTTTGTCGATCAGCCGCAACTGAAAATTGCTCGAATGAATGTGCATGAGATCGTAGAGAACGTGTCGATCTTGAACTTTCACTATCTGGTCGCTACCCGTCAGGGAGTGGAACATTTCACCGAACAGCATGAATTGGGATTGTTTACTCACGAAGAGTATCAGTCTGCCTTTCAGTCGGCAGGGTTTGAGACGATCCACGACTCTAAAGGTTTGGACGGGCGAGGGCTATACATCGGTATGAATCCGCTATGACAATACAAGAACTCGAAACTCAATATACCTCCGGCCTGTACACCAAACGCCCCATCGCCATTATTCGCGGCAACGGGGCGCATTTGTGGGACAGCGACGAGAACGAATACATTGACTGCGTGGGCGGGCAGGGGGCGGGCAATCTGGGCCACGCCAACCCGGCCGTGGCGGCGGCCATTGCCGCCCAGGCACAAATCCTCATCAGTTGCCCGGAGATGTTTTACAACGACCGCCGGGCCGAGTTGATTCAGAAGCTGATCGGCATTGCGCCGAACAGCATCCGGCGGGTTTATTTGTGCAACTCCGGCACGGAGGCCGTGGAGGCCTGCCTGAAGTTCGCGCGACTCGCCACCGGGCGCAAGGAATTTGTGGCCACGATGCGCGGGTTCCACGGGCGCACCCTGGGGGCGCTTTCGGCCACGTGGGAGAAAAAGTACCGCGAGCCGTTTGAGCCGCTCGTCCCCGGCTTCAGCCACGTGGCCTATAACGATCTGGCCGCGCTCGATGCGGCGATTACCGATCGGACGGCGGGCGTGATACTTGAAGTGGTGCAGGGCGAAGGCGGGGTGCGGCTCGGCACGCCGGAATTTTTGTTGGGGGCGCAGGCCCTGTGCCGCGAGCGGGGCGCCATGCTGATCCTCGACGAGGTGCAGACCGGTTTCGGGCGCACGGGCCGGATGTTCGCCGGCGAGCATTACGGGCTGGCGCCGGATTTGATGTCCGTGGCGAAATCCATGGCCGGGGGACTGCCCATGGGCGCGGCGCTCATCGGCGAGCGGGTGGGGCCGCTGCCGCCGCAAACGCACGGCTCGACCTTTGGCGGCAACCCGCTGGCGTGCGCGGCCTCGCTGGCGGCCATTGACTACCTTCAATCGCATCATCTGCCCGAGCACGCCGCCGAGCTGGGGGCGTGGTTCGCCGCCGAACTCCGAAAAATCGACTCGCCGCTTATCCGCGAGGTGCGGGGGCTGGGGCTGATGGTGGGGATCGAACTCAAGCAGAAGGTCACGCCCTACTTGCAGGCACTCATGGCAAAAGGCGTGCTGGCCCTGCCCGCCGGATTGACCGTCATGCGCTTCTTGCCGCCGCTGGTGATCGAACAGGATGACTTGAGCCGGGTAGTGAATGCGGTGCGGGAAGTGCTGACGGATGACCGCATCGCCTGACGCACGGTACAGATAGCAACTTCGTCCTTCAGCCAATCCATGAGCGAACAATTCCCCTTCCGTAATTACCGGCCTCGCGCGTTGGAGATCGTCGACACCACCCTGCGCGACGGCCAGCAGACCTCGTTGTTGCACGACCACCACAAGTATTTTTTTAGCCGCACGGACAAAGAAGAAATCGTCCGGGCGCTCATTATTTACGGGGTGAAGTTCATTGAACTGTTTGCCCCGGTGGTCAGCCCGCAGGAGCGCGACGACTTTGTGGCCCTGCGCGAAGTGCGCGACAGCCTGATCACGCAAAAGGGCTACACCTTTCTGCTGGCGCACGTGCGCTGCCACGCGCGCGACGTGCAGAGCGCGGTGGAGGCCGGGGCCGACGGCCTCAATCTGTACATGGGCACGTCGGCGGAGTCGCGGCATTACAACCACGGCAACGATCTGGAGGCCATTGTGGACAGGGCTGCCCCGCTTATCGAGGAAGTGCGGCGCAATTACCCGCACCTGATTTTGCGCTTCAGCGGCGAAGACGCCTTTCGCACGCGGCTGGAGGAACTGTTCCATGTTTACGATGCGATAGCGCCGCACGTGGATCGGCTGGGCATGCCCGACACGGTAGGGGTGGCGACCCCGGCGACCGTGGGGCGGCGAGTGGCTGCCCTCCGCGGCCGATACCCCCGCATCGATCTCGAAGGCCACTTCCACGACGACCGGGGCTTGTCACTGGTCAATGCGCTGGAGGCGGCGCGGCACGAAGTGCGCTACATGAACACCACGCTGCTGGGCATGGCCGAGCGATCCGGCATCACCAGCATGACCGCGCTGCTGTTCAACCTGTATCTGGATCGCGAGTTCGACAAGTTGGAGGGCTATCACCTGCGCGGCTCGTATCCGATCAACGTGCTGGCCGCCGACAAGCTGAAGATGCTCGTGCCATCCAAAGAGCCGGTGAGCCTGACCAACCGCACGCACACGGCGGGCGTACACCAGAGCGCGGTGCTCAACGACTCGTCGGCCTACGAGGCGCACCCGTATGATCTGTTCGGCGTGAGCGAATCGGAGATTCTGCTCGGCCCGCTTTCCGGCTGGAACATCATTCACTATTTCCTGAAGGAGATTCGCTACTATCAGCTCGACGAGGCGACGGCGAAGGAGATTGCGGCAGTGTTCAAAGAGCGCGTGTATCAGCTCGCGCCGGACGTGTCGCCGGAGCAAGTGCTGATTGCCGTTGCCGAAAAAGAGTTCGGGCTGGCGCGGCTGGAGCTGCCCGAAACAGCGCGAACGCAAATTGTTCAACGGCTGGATTCGCCTGCGGCTGTTCGCCTAGTGGGGTTGGCCGGCGTGCCGCTAAAGGTCGCGGAAGTTGACTGATGATGGACACGGTCGCGGGAACAACCCGCTCTCGTGGTTATACTTTTGCAGAGAAGGCGCTGGCCCGCGCCGCCGGGCTGCCGAGCGCGGCCGCCGGGCAGGTGGTGGACGCCCGCCCCGACGTGGCGCTGTCGCACGACAACACCGCGGCTATTGCCCGCATCTTTCGCGCCATTGGGCTGGAGCGCGTAGCCATCCCCGACAAAATATGCGTCACGCTCGACCACGCCGTGCCTGCGCCCACGGCGCGGCACGCGCAGAACCACGCCGAGGTGCGGGCCTTCGTTCGCGAACAGGGCATCGAGAATTTCTTCGAGGTGGGGCGCGGCGTTTGCCATCAGGTGTTCGGCGAAGAAGCGCTGGTGCTGCCGGGGCAGTTGATTTTGGGATCGGACAGCCACACCACGCACTTCGGCTGGATGGGCGCATTTGGCGCGGGTGTGGGCCGCACCGAAATGGCGGCCATCTGGGCCACGGGCGAGTTGTGGTTGCGCGTGCCGGAGAGCATCAAAGTGATCGTCACCGGCGAACTGGGGCGCGGCATCACGGCCAAGGATCTGTGTTTGGATTTGATCGGCAGATTGGGGGCCGATGGCGGGTTGTATCAGTCGGTGGAGTTTCACGGCGAGGGCATTGCCCGGCTGTCGCTCGAAAGCCGCATGGTCATCCCCAACATGATGGCCGAGCTTGGCGCGAAGAATGCGTGGCTGCCGCCCGATGAGGCGGTGTTCGACTATTTGGCGGAGCGGAGAGCCAGGCGACAGAAGTCAGATGTCGGAAGTCAGAAGTTGGATATTCTGGCGAATGCCATCTACCCGGATGGTGATGCGGTGTACGCCAACACGCACACGATGGACGCTTCGCGGATCGAGTTGACTGTGGCCTGCCCTCACGCTGTGGACAACGCCCGACCGTTGCGCGAAGTGGCCGGCACGCGGGTGCATCAGGCTTTCATCGGCACGTGCACCAACGGGCGATTGGAAGACCTTGCGGCGGCGGCGGCGATTCTGAAAGGGAAGCGTGTCGCCACCGGGACGCGACTGCTGATCATCCCCGCCTCGGCCGAGGTGTATGGCGACGCGATACGGCTGGGGCACGCGCAAACGCTGATGGACGCCGGGGCGGTGTTCGGGGTGCCGGGGTGCGGGCCGTGCATGGGCAACCATATGGGCGTGCCGGCTCCGGGCGAGGTGTGCATCTCGACTGCCAATCGCAACTTCAAAGGCCGCATGGGCCAGCCCGACGCCGACATTTATCTGGCGAGTCCGGCGGTGGTGGCGGCGAGCGCGGTGGCCGGCGTGATTGCCGATCCGAGGGAGATTGAGTAGGGGAGTGTGGGGGTGTGGGAGTGGTTATGATGGTTGGCAAAGTGTGGAAGTATGGCGACGGGGTGAACACGGACGTGATCTTCCCCGGCAAATACACGTATACGTTGAAGGAGCCGTCGGAGATCGCGGCCCATGCGCTGGAAGACCTCGATCCCAATTTTGCCCGCGAAGCGCGGGCGGGTGATGTGATCGTGGCCGGGCGCAACTGGGGCAACGGCAGTTCGCGCGAGCAGGCAGTGACGGCGCTGAAGTACCGAGGCATTGCGGCAGTGGTGGCAAAGTCGTTCGCGCGGATCTATTTCCGCAACGGAATCAATCAAGGCTTGCTGCTCGTCACTTGCCCCGAAGCCGTGGATGCGGCACAGGCCGGCGACATGATTGAGATCGGTTTGCCCGCCAGCCTCATCCGACTGGGCGGGCGCGAGTTCCCCTTTCCGCCGCTCTCGCCTACTGCTCTGGGCATCATCGAGGCCGGCGGGTTGGTGCAGCACATCCGGCGCAAGTTGGGGCTGGCGAGCACTGAGGCCGTAATCGTGAGTTCGGGGGAATGATGAGTGAAACGTGATGCGTGATGCGTGAAGAATCACGTTTCACGTTTCACGTCTCACGTGTCACGGTCGGGAGCACAACCTTTGACAACCATCTGTTTGATTCCCGGCGACGGGGTGGGCCGCGAGGTGATACCGGCGGCGGCGGATGTGCTGGCCGGTTTGAGTTTGGGGCTGGAATTTGTGGAGGCGGATGCCGGGTTTGACTACTTCCAACGCAGCGGCGAGGCGATTCCCGATGCCACACTGGCGGCCATTGAGTCGGCGGGGGTGGCGCTGTTCGGGGCCACGTCGTCGCCGTCAACCAAAGTCGAAGGCTATCGCAGCCCGATCCTGGCGATGCGTAAGGCGTTCGACCTGTACGCCAACCTGAGGCCGGTGCACTCGTTGCCCGGCCCTTTTTCGCGCCCCAATGTGGAGTTGCTGATCGTGCGCGAGAACACCGAGGGGTTGTATGCCGGGCGCGAACGGCGCGAGGGTGACACGGCCATTGCCGAGCGGGTGATTACGGCGAAGGGGTCGGAGAGGATTGCGCGAGTGGCGTTTGAGAAAGCGGAAATCAGAAGTCGGGCGCCTGAACTGCGGCGGGAAGTCAGAAGCAGGTCAACGGTCACCATCGTTCACAAAGCGAATGTTCGGTGATATTCTGTCGGACGAGGCCGGCGCGCTAATCGGCGGGCTGGGGGTGGCTCCGTCGGCCAACGTGGGCGAGCGGGTGACCGTGTTCGAGCCGGTGCACGGTTCCGCGCCGGACATTGCCGGGCAGGGCATTGCCAACCCCATCGGCGCGATTCTCTCGGCGGCGATGCTGCTCGAACATATCGGGTTGGGGGGTGAAGCGGCCCGGGTACGGCAGGCGGTGGACACCGTGTTAGCGGCGCGGGTGTGGCCGCGAGAGCTGGGCGGCAAGGCCACCACGGCTGAGGTGGTGCGGTCTATTCTTCAAAATTTGTGACGCATGGCTGAAGTTCGGTTGCTCGAAGGTTTGCTGAAACTCTATAGCCCCACGCACGGCGAGGCCGAGGCGGTGAGTTATTTGGTGGCGCAGATGAGCGCGTTGGGTTACGCGGCGCAGGTGGACGCGGCGGGCAACGCGGTGGGCGTGATTGAGGGGTCAGCCATCGCGGGTGCAACCCGCTCCCACGAGGCAACCCGCTCCCACGAGATTATGCTGTTGGGCCATATTGACACGGTGCCTGGTTTTATCGAAGTCAAGCGCGAGGGCGATGTGCTGCGCGGGCGGGGGGCGGTGGATGCCAAAGGGCCGCTGGCCTGTTTCGTGGCGGCGGGCGCGCTGGCCGGCGCGGTCGCCGGGAGACGGATTACGGTGATCGGCGCAGTGGGCGAGGAGGGCGATTCGCGCGGGGCGAAGTTTCTTTTATCGCGCGTGCAATCGCGGCTGCAGGCACAGCCCGCGAAAAGCACGCGACCCGCTCCTACGATGCTGATCATCGGCGAGCCGAGCGGATGGGAAAGGGTGACGCTGGGCTACAAAGGCAGCGCGTGGTTCGAGTTCACAGCGCGGCGGGCGTTGGCCCACACCTCGGCGCAGGCCGAGAGCGCGTGTGAGGCGGCGGTGGGGTTTTGGAACCGGTTGACGGCGCGGGTGGCAGAGATGAACGAGGGCAAGCCGAGGATGTTCGATCAACTGCTGCCTACGTTGCGCGACATGCAGTCGGGGTCGGACGGGTTTGAGGAGTGGGCGCGGCTGAAGTTCGGGGTGCGGTTGCCGCCGGGGTTGAGCGTGGCGGAGTTGGGCGCGGCGGTGAGCGCGGTGGCGGCGGGCGACTCGGTTGAAATGGCGGAGGGCGTTCCGGCATACCGGGCCGAAAAAAACACGCCGCTGGTGCGATCATTTCTCGCTGCCATCCGCGCTGAGGGCGGCGCACCCGGCTTCACGGTGAAGTCCGGCACGTCCGACATGAATCTGGTTGCGCCTGTTTGGAATTGCCCGACGGTGGCCTACGGGCCGGGCGACTCGGCGCTCGACCATACGCCGGACGAGCACATTTTGATTTCAGAGTATCGGCGGGCGGTGCGGGTGCTGGCCGCCGTGCTGCGCGACGAGCGATTGGTGAACGGATGAAACGAAGCACACTCATATTGCTGGCGGGCGATCTTATGGCGCTCTCCCTGTTTGTTTACATCGGTCAGCGTAATCACGAAACGCTGGATGCGCTGCGATTGCTGCTGAATGTGGCCGCGTTCGGTGCGCCGTGGGGTGTGGCCGCATGGTTGGTCGGCGCATTTCGGGGCGACCAGGAGGGCCGCCCCTACGGGTGGATGTTTATGGCGCGGTCGCTGAACGCGTGGCTGATCGCTGCGCCGCTCGGCGTGACTCTGCGTGCGCTGGCATTGGGCCGGGCGGTGATCCCCACAGCGTTTACGCTGGTGACGCTGGGGTTGGGGGGCGCGTTTGTGCTGGGATGGCGGCTGGCAGCCGGCGTACTGACACGCGGCGGTTCGCAAAGCGGCGTATAATCGTGCATAGGGGTCAATCTGGCGCGGTCGTCCGTTGCTATGGCGGTTATCTTATTTGCGCTCTTCCTCACTGCGTTAGCCGTGTCGGCCTATTTGTGGCTGAGCGCGCGCCGCGAGAACGCGTCTCGGGTCTGGGCGCTCATGGCACTCTTTGCGGCATTGTTTGCGCTCGCCGAACTTGGCGTTGAATACGTCCCCGCTTCGTTTTCCGCTGTTAGTTCCATCGTAGAAATTGCCTCAATGGCCGGCCTTCTCGCCGCCGCGCTGTGGTTGTACCGCGGCGAGCGGCGCGAGATGCGCAACGCCCTGATCGCCGAGAGTTCCCGCGAACGGCTGTCCGAATCGTTGCAGCGCGTGGGCGCGGCGGTGACCGCCTCTCTCGACCTGCCGATCGTGCTTGACGCAATTTGCCGTGAAACGTGCCGCCTGTTCGACGCGGATGTGGCGGTCGTGTGGTTGTTGGAGGGTGGCGGGGAGACGCTCCGGCCTTTCTCGGCCCAGGGCGTTTCGGCGGAAGAAATCCTCCAACAAAGAATCCCGCTGGCCGACGCCATGTCCGTGACTGCCCGCGCTACGCGTGAGCGCCGCCCGGTGTTTATCAACGATCTCCAACATTCCTCCGAGGGTGTGCCGCTTCTCAAACAAGTTACCGGCGCGCAGGCGATCATGGCTCTGCCCATCGTCAAAGATTCGGAAACACTGGGCGCCTTGGTGATTGTGGACAGCCGCCACCCGCAACGCTTCGGCCAGGCCGACGCGGCCATCGCCGAATTGCTGGGCGTGCAGTTGGCCGTCGCCATCCACAACGCGCGCCACTTCGAAGAGGCGCGCCGCCGCGCCGGGCAGATGTCGCTGCTCAATGAAATCACTCGCGCCTCGTTGAGCGCGGCCGATTTCCACGCCATGCTGCAAACACTCTCCGACCGGCTGGGCGAACTGCTGGAAGCCGACGGTTGTTACATTACTCTGTGGGACGATGCCCGCCAGCAAACGATGCCGGCGGCGGCTTACGGCGAACTGCGTGATGCCTACCCGTCGGTTTGGATCGAGCCTGGCGAGACGACGATGACCGAGTCCGTTTTGCGCGCCGGACATGCGCTAGTTGCGGAGGACGCGCTAGGCTCGCCGTACATCAGCCCGCGCATTGCGGCGCTATTCCCCGCACGCTCACTGCTCGGCCTGCCGCTGATCGCTTCCGGGCACAAGCTGGGCGCGGCGCTCATTGGCTTCAACCGGCCTCACCATTTTGAGCCGGAGGAAATTGCGCTCGGCGAACAGGCCGCCGGCCTGGTGGCCCTGGCGGTGGCGCGCGCCCAACTGTTTGATGAAATCCGCCACCGGGCCGAGATGCTGACCGCCTTGCACGATATTCTGCTCGACATTACCGTCTCGCGCGATCTGCCGTCTCTGCTCCGCACCCTGGTCGAGCGCGCGGCCCGCCTGCTAGGCGCATCCAGCGGCGGATTGTATTTGAGCGACCCGGATCGGCGGGAAGTGCGCTGTGTGGTTTCGTTCAACACGCCGCGCGACTTCACCGGCGCGGTGTTGAAGTATGGCGAGGGCGCGGCCGGCACGGTCGCCGAGTCCGGCCAGCCGCTCGTTATTGACGATTACTCTCAGTGGGCGGGGCGCGCCGGTGCTTTTGAAAGCGACCGGCCTTTCCGGGCCGTGATCAGCGTGCCGATGATCTGGCAAGGCGGAGTGACCGGCGTGTTTCACGTGTTGCACACCGTCGAAGGCAAGCGTTTTTCTCAAGCCGATCTCGATGCGCTGACTTTGTTCGCCAGTCAGGCGGCCATCGCCGTCGAAAACGCCCGCCTGCTCGACGCCGAAAAAGATCACATCCGAGAACTGGACTCGTTGCTCACCGCCAGCAAAGCGTTGCTCAGCACGCTCGAACTCGAGCCGCTTCTCAACAACGTGCTGACGGCCGCCATTAACGCGATACCCGCCGCCGAGAAAGGCACGATTCTTCTGCGCGACGCCGCCACCGGCCAATTGCAAATACGCGCCGTGTCCGGTTACACCGACTCACGGGTGGGCACTTTTGCATTTGCGGGCAACGACGGTTACTCCGCCAAAGCGATGCGCGAGCGCCGCCCGCTGCTCATTGCCGATGCCCGCGCCGATCCTGAGTTTTGCTACAACGGCGACATACCGGAAGTCAGGCGCGTTCTTTCTGCCGTCGTCGCGCCGCTCACGCCCGTCAGCAGTCACGCGCCGCAAGCGATTGACCTGTCCCAACCTATCGGCGTCATTTCGCTCGACGCGGCGCGGCGCGGCGCATTCGCCGAAGCCGACCTGCGTTTGCTGGTGGCTTTCGCGAATACGGCGGCAGTGGCCATCCATCATGCGCAACTGCACGCCGAAGTGCAAGCCCTGGCCGTCACCGACAGCCTCACCGGAATTGCCAACCGCCGCGCATTCGACGACGCGCTTCGAATCGAAGTCGCCAGCGCCGGCCGTTACAACTATCCGCTGTCGCTGCTCATTCTTGATATTGATTCTTTCAAAGTGTACAACGACGCGCACGGCCACCCGGCGGGAGACGAGCGCCTCAAAGCACTGGCGGCGATGCTCAGCGCCAACGTGCGCGATCCGGACATAGCCGCGCGCTACGGCGGCGAGGAGTTTGCGCTCATCCTGCCGCACACCGGCAAGGCCGGGGCGTTGGCGTTTGCCGAGCGGCTGCGCGGCGTGGCCCAAACCCAGGCGCCCGGCACGCGCGCGGTAAACGGCAATCCGATTCCCGGCCACACCGTCAGCATCGGCGTGGCCGCATTTCCCGAAGACGCGCAGGCGCCCGAGGCGTTGGTGGTCGCGGCCGACGACGCCGAGCTGACCGCTAAACGGCTGGGCAAGAATCGCGTGTGCGCGGCGCCGAGCCCGTCGCAGTGATCTTCGAATGTATGTGGATGGGTAAATGTAGAAACGTTGCGCGCTTCGCGAACGTCTCTACAGCAAATTGCCGATCGTCTGCGAAGCCAGGCCGAAGCCGAACACCAGCATGGTTGCGCCGCACAGGAAGGTGATGGCGCGAAAGGCTACGGGGGCGAGCAGTGGCTTGCCCCATCGAACCGCCAGCGCCATAACGAAGGCCCAGGCGAATGTGCCCCCGAGGAATCCGGCGACAAACGAGGCTGTTTGTGCGGGCGTGGATCCGGCCACCCCGGCGGCGACCAGCGCCCCCCCGACGGAGAGCCAGTAGCCCACGGCCATCGGGTTCGCCATTGAGATCGCCAGCCCACTGCGGAACGATCCGCCTTTGGTTTCGGTGACGGGAGCGGTGAGCGCCATCGGCATTTTGAACGAATCGCGAATGCCCATGCCGCCGAGGGTAACGAGCAGCGCCACGCCGGATACGCCGAGCGCAACCCTGAGCCACGCCACTTGCGCCAGTGGCGCCAGACCCAGCAGGGCCACGCTGCACCACGTCATGTCGCCGATGATCGAGCCTAACTGCACGCGCATGGCCGGGCCAAAGCCGCCGCGCAGGCCGCGCCGAATGGTTTCCATGGCGACCGGGCCGGGTGGGGCGGCGAATGAGAGGGCGATGGCAGCGCCGGCGAGGGCGGTAACGAGCATGGCAATCCTTTCGGTTAAACAAGAAACGCCACCGGCGCACATTTGCTCAAGGGCGGGGTGGCGCCACGGCCAATCAGGCGTTGGCCGGTTTATCGGGCGCGGCTTCCTTATCCAACTCACTTCGGTCGGTCGCCATCGGCGAGCGCTCTAACGCCTCGGCCATTTGCTCGCGCAGGGTGGCGCGGTTGGGTTTGCGCGTGCCGAGGTTGCGCAACACGCCAACCAGATAGTCGGTCATGTCTTTGGTGATCTTCTTCAGCGATTCGCTGCTCAGGCGTTCGCCTTTTTCGAACCACACGATGGAGGCGTAGCCCATGACCACGGTAGTGGAGGCGGCGATGGCCGCTCCCAGCACCCAGCCGGGCGGACCGCCGAGCTTGCTCAATTCCTGAAACAGTGTGCGCCCCAGAAACCCCAGCCCAAATGTGATCACCAATTCCTTTGCCCGTTCGGGGGTGATGGCGTAGTTGTAGATGCGGGCGATGCCCAACACCATCGAGGATTGCACGGCCAACAGCGGAATCACGTCCACAATGGGCAGGGGCGCGAGGGCAATGGCCGCAGAGGTGGAGGCGGCCCCGGTGATGGCCGTCCACGCCAGCCGCCAACGGAACTCGGGCAGGGCGCGGCCCAACGCGGCCACGATCTCCGGTTCGGCTTTGGCGATAGCCACCAGCACCCGGTCTACGTTCTTGCCGTCTTTGGCGGCAATGGCGACGATGTTGTCGGGCGGCAATCGCAAATTGGCGGCGGCGCGGTCAATCACCCGCCCGGCGTCGCGGCGGGCGAGATCGATTTTGTTGAGCACCACGATGTAGGGCTTGCCGAGCGCGATCAGTTCGGCGAACAATTCCTGCTCGGTGCGTTTGACGCCCTGAATGGCGTCGAAGACGATGATGAGAAAGTCCGCCTCGCGGGCCGCCGTCAGCGCCCGTTCCTTCTCGGCGTCGCCCACTTCGCCCACCGCGTCTGCGCCGGGGGTGTCCACCAGCCGGAAGAGGCCGGCGTCGGCCAGTTGATTGACGCGGGTGGTCCCCGGCACCGGGCTGACCTCCGCTCGATCGGCCTTGGCGCGGATCATTTGATTGTAGAGGGTGGACTTGCCCACGTTGGCCGGGCCGACAATGGCAACCGACTGTTTTTCGCCGAACGCGATTTTGAACTGGGTGAGCGAGAGGCCCAGCAGCATCCGCCACAGGGTGAGGTCGCCGGGCAAGTACGCCAGCGAGTTCTGCAACTCTTGCTGCACGGGCGGCGGCAACTGCGCCCACGCGGTTTTGAGCTGGCTCTGCGAGTTGGCGGGGAATTCTTTGAGCAGGTCGTCGAAGGAGGGCATCGCTCGACATTATAGCCGATGGCGGATGGGGAGCGGGCAGTGGTTAGTGGATAATGGGCAGCGGTCGGTGGTCAGTGATTAGCGGCCACTGACCACCGACCAGCGAGCAACAAGGTCAGCGTATAACTTCTTCCACCCGTGTCTGGATGGGTGCCGGCTCCGCCGCGGCGGTGATGGGCATCACCTTTGCGAAGAGGCCCGGATCGAAGTGCGCGACGAGTGCGTTTGCCCGCGCGCTGCCGGTCAGCGCGGCGTGGCGGGCCACTTGCCGATGCAGCCATGCGGCATCGTCTTCGGTGAGCGGCGCGGTGGTCACCAGAGTGGAGTTGATGAGTTCCTCGACGGGCAAAGGTTGACCATCCGTCAACACATAGGCTACGCCGCCGCTCATGCCTGCGCCAAAGTTTCGCCCAAAGCTGCCGAGGATTACCACCGCGCCGCCGGTCATGTACTCGCAGCCGTGGTCGCCCACGCCCTCGACTACTGCCGTGGCTCCCGAGTTGCGCACGGCAAACCGCTCGCCCGCGCGCCCGGCGATGAACACCGCGCCGCTCGTCGCGCCGTAAAGGATGGCGTTGCCCGCCAGCACCGGGTGCCGGCCGTGGTAATCGGGCGAGGGGGCAATGACGATCTGCCCCCCGGCCAGCCCTTTGCCCACGTAATCGTTGGCCTCGCCGCGCAAATAAAAATGCAGGCCGGGCGTGGCAAACGCCCCGAACGATTGCCCGGCGCTGCCGCGCGCCCGCACGTTGATCGTGTCGGCGGGCAACCCGCCGGCCCCGTGCCGCCGGATGACGGCATTCGCCACGGGCGCGCCAAAGGTGCGCGTGCGGTTGGTCACCGGATATTTCACGTCCACCCGGTCGCCGCATTCCACGGCGCTCATCACTTCGGCCAGCAGGGCGCGGTTGAGCGGGGCCGCGCTGATAAGCAGGTTGGGGTGGCGCTCGTAGCGTCGCGGGCCGGGGGCGTCGGGCGGGGTGATGAGGCGGCTGAGGTCCACTGAGGGATTGCCCGGCAGACCCGGCGTCACCTGCTTCAGCAGTTCCACGCGGCCAACGGCTTCGTGCAGTGAGGCGAGACTCAATTGCCCCAATATCTCGCGCACTTCTTCGGCCACGAAACGCATGAAGGCCATGAGGCGTTCGGGCGGGGTGTGGAACTTGGCGCGCAGTTTGGGGTCTTGCGTGGCAATGCCCGCCGGGCAGGTATTGAGGTGGCAGGCGCGGGCCATCACGCAGCCCAGGGCCACCGCGGCCGCCGTGCCAAACGAAAACTCGTCCGCGCCCAGCAGCGCGGCCATCATCACGTCGCGCCCGGTGCGCAGGCCGCCGTCGGTGCGCAGCCGCACGCGCCCGCGCAGGCCGCTGTTCACCAGCGCGTGTTGGGTGTCGGCCAGGCCAAGCTCCCACGCCACCCCGGCATACTTCACCGACGAGAGCGGTGAGGCGCCCGTGCCGCCGTTGTGCCCGCTGATGAGGATGATGTCGGCCCCGGCTTTGGCCACCCCGGCGGCAATGGTACCCACCCCGGCCTGCGCCACCAGTTTCACCGAGATGGCCGCGCGGGGGTTGATCTGCCGCAGGTCGTAGATCAACTGCGCCAGGTCTTCGATGCTGTAGATGTCGTGATGCGGCGGCGGCGAGATGAGCATGATGCCGGGCTGCGCGTGTCGGATGGCGGCAATTTCGGCGGTGACTTTGTTGGAGGGCAACTGGCCGCCCTCGCCAGGTTTGGAGCCTTGCGCCATTTTGATTTGCAACTCGTCGGCGCTGATGAGGTAACTGGGCGTGACGCCGAAACGGGCGGAGGCCACTTGTTTGATCCGGTCGTTGCGCTCGACGGCGTAACGCGCGGGGTCTTCGCCGCCCTCGCCGGAATTGCTCCCTGCTCCCAACCGGTTCATGGCAATCGCCATTGCCTCGTGGGCCTCTTTGGACAGCGCCCCGTGCGACATTGCGGCGGTGGAAAAGCGGCGGACGATGGAGGCTACGGGTTCGACTATGGGCGGCCCATCGATCGGTCCGGCTCGTAAGGGCGATTCATGAATCGCCCCTACCTCATCGATCGCCCGTACCGAAAAGTCCAGCAGATCGCGAAAGTCAACGGGCGGGCGCGCGTGGACGAGGCGGCTGTATTCTTTGTAGCGGGCATAGTCGCCAGCCTGTAGCGCGTTGTGCAGGGCCTTGACCACTGCCGGGCTGAAGGCGTGCGTTTCGCCATCGCGTTTGAATTTGTAGTAGCCCGGGGAATCGAGCAGCGAGGCTGCGTTATGCGGGGTGGCGGCAAAGGCGCGGGCGTGCCACGCCAGCACGATTTTGCCGATGTCGGCCAGACCCAGCCCGCCGAGGTGGGCCGGGGTGCCCTCGAAGTGTTCGGCCACGACGGCGTTGGCCAGGCCGATGACTTCGAAAGTTTGCGCGCCGCAATAAGCGTCCACGGTAGTGATGCCTATTTTGGACATGATTTTGAAGAGGCCGTGTTCGGCGGCGTGCAGGTAGTTGCGTATGGCAACCGAGGGGGTGATGGGGGCTTCGGCGAGACGGGCGGCGGTGGCAATGGCGAGGTAGGGGTTGATGGCATTGGCCCCGTATCCCAGCAGCGCGGCGAAGTGGTGCACGTCGCGCGGTTCGCCGCTTTCGACGATGAGGCTGACTCGCCCGCGTAATCCAATCCGCAGTAAGTGATGATGCACGGCGCTGACGGCCAGCAGCGAGGGGATGAAGGTGCGGGCCCAGTCCACGCCCACGTCGGAGAGGATGATAAGTTGCGCGCCGGATCGGGCTGCGGACTCGGCGCGGGCGCACAGCAGGTGAAGGTTGTGGGCCAGGCCGTTGGGCCGGGCGCAGACGGTGACAGGCGTCAACGTGGATAACGTGGTGGGCCGCAGAGGGGCGTCACGGCGGAGATGTTCGAGGGTGGCATCGGCGAGATAGGGGCTTTCCAGCTCGATCACCCGCGCGTGCGCGGGGGCTTCGTCCAACACATTAGGCCGCGCACCCAGCCGCACGCGCAGCGACATGACGTACGTTTCGCGGAGGTAGTCGATGGGCGGGTTGGTCACTTCCGCGAAGCGCTGGCGGAAGTACGAGAAGAGGGGGCGCGGTTTGGGCGAGAGGATAGCGGCGGGGGTGTCGTCACCCATGGAGCCGACGGCTTCGGCACGGTTCTCGACCATGGGGCGGATGACGACGACGATTTCTTCGTGGGTGTAGCCGAAGGCCGCCTGATCGACAACGAGGGAGTCGGTGCGGGCGAGGTGCGCGCTGTGCAATGGGAAGGCGCGGTTGGTGACGGGTCGCAGGTTTTCGCCGAGCCATTGGCCGTAAGGGCGCTGCGCGGCGAGACGCTCTTTGAGTTCGCCGTCGGCGAGCAGTTCGCCGGTGGCGGTGTCCACGGCAAACATCTGGCCGGGGCCGAGGCGCTCTTTGTGCGTCATGCGAATGGCGGGGATGGCGATGGCGCCGACCTCGGAGGCGGCGCCGATGAGTCCGTCGTCGCAGACGAAGTAGCGCAGGGGGCGCAAACCGTTGCGGTCGAGCGTCGCGCCGACGATGCGGCCGTCGGTGAACATGATGGCGGCGGGGCCGTCCCACGGCTCGGTGAGGGCGGCGTGATAGCGATAGAAGTCACGCACGGACCGGGGGAGATGAGGCGATTTTTCCCACGCGGCGGGCATGAGCATGCTGAGGGCGTGCCGCACGTCGCGCCCGCCGCGCACCAGCAATTCGGCGGTGTTGTCGAGCATGGCCGAGTCCGAGCCGTCGAGGTCGATGACGGGGCGGAGGTCGTCGGGGCGGATTTCGAATGGGGCGTCCTTCGACTGTGCGCCTGCGGCGCTGCGCTCAGGATGCGCCCTCGACTGCGCGCCGTCCTCGCCAAGCTCAGGATGCAGTTGCAGGTCGGCTTCGCGGGCAGCCATCCACGCGATGTTGCCCTGGATGGTGTTGATTTCGCCGTTGTGGCACAGGACGCGGAAGGGCTGGGCGCGGTGCCACGTGGGCAGGGTGTTGGTGCTGTAGCGCTGGTGGAAGACGACGAGGTGGGGGGCGTAAGCGGGGTCGCGCAGGTCGGTGTAAAAGGCGGACACTTGCGGGGCGAGGAGGAGGCCTTTGTATACGATGGTCTGGCTCGAACAGGAGGCCACGTAGGCGGCGAGGGCCAGGCCGCGACAGTCGCGATCGAATCGTTTGCGGGTGAGAAAGAGACGGCGCTCGACCTCGTCGGCAGGCAGGCTGCGCGGGTGGCCGACGATGGCCTGTGTGATGTGGGGTTGCGTGCTGCGGGCGTAGTCGCCAAGGGTGGCGGGGTTGTGCGGCACGTCGCGCCAGGCCAGCAGTTGCATGCCGGAGGCGGTGAGGGCTACTTCAAAGATGGCGCGGCAGTCTTCGATGACTTCGGGATAGAGGAAGAGGGTGGCGACGGCGAGGCGGTCGGGGTCTACGGGTTTGCCGGTGAGACGTTGGGCCTCCCGCGCAAAGAACTGCCGGGGCAGCGAGGTGAGGAGGCCCGCGCCGTCGCCGGTGACGCCGTCGGCGTTGAGCGCGCCCCGGTGCTGGAGGTTGATAAGCGATTGCAGGCCCAGCTGGAGCAGTTCGTGGCTGGGGCGGCCATAACGGTCGGCCACGAAGCCGATGCCGCACGCGCCACGGTCGATGTCGGTGTACAGTGGGATGACGGGCCGGCGTGGGGCGGATGGCAGGGGGCTGTTGGCGCGCATGGGGGGCTTTCGCTCGGCAAGGTTGTCCAAAGACGGTATTGAGTATCATAGGGACAACCCCGATACGGCGGAAGATACAAACTGGATGGAGTTGCGAGGGCTGCGCTTGGGGAGGTTGTATCAGTGAAAGCGGACAAGCGAGGGGCAGCGAAGTTGGGGCAGGTTGAATGGGGCATCCTTCGACTGCCGCCCGTGAAAAGACGCGTGCTTTCGCCGGTGTGGCCGCCGCCCAATTAGGCGGCTGGGCGCAATCGGATTAGCGCACTGCCGAGCCGGGCGCAGAATAGGCTAATGAACCGGCACGCCAAGATTGATGGTGATAGCGTAGTGCGTGTCGTCGTCGTGGAAGGTGAAGGCAGTTGCTCCCGGCTGGGCCTTCGGAAAGATGAAACTGCCGTACGCAGTGGCATTGGGGCTATTGGCCTCTAGCGTACACCCGTCAAGAGCAGCGCCGGTCAACCCGGTGAAGGAATAATGGTTACCGAAGTTGTCGATCAAATACATGCCGGGATCGTTTCGGTACGATAGTTTAGTGACGTGGTTGCCCTGATCGGGCGGGATGCTCCAACTGACCTTGTATTCCATGTCCCCACTCTCGGCAACCACAACCGAGTTAATGCACCAGGTTACGTCACCCTCCATTGTCTCAAATCTAGGACCCTGGAGGAATTCAGTTACCTTCACCTGGCTGACGTGATAAGTAGCGCAGGCTCCGGACATCGGATAAGTGCCCGGCACAACGCCCAGAACAGGCACGGGGGTGGAGGTGGGAATGGGTCGCGGCGTGCGGGTGCGGGTGGGCGTGGGGCTGGCCGTGGGCGACGGGGTGGAAGTTGCCGAGGAAGTCGGCGTTGGGGTGGCCGTGGGGCTGCTGGTTGCGGTGGCCGAGGGGGTGTGGGAAGGCGACGGGGCGAGGGTGGGCGCGGACGTGGCCGCTTCGGTCGGCAGGGCGGCCACCGGGGCGGCGCAAGCTGACAGCAGCGCAAGGCCGAACAGCAAGCATACGACTCGGTATTTCTTGTCGGTGGTCATATGTGATCCTTCCTCTATGGGCAAAGCCAGCGGCGAGCGTCAAGGTGGAAACTCGCTGCATATTACTCCCATGTTAGAGTGTTGGGAAGTGATCAATGTCATGTTTAATCAGAAACGCCCCGCCGCTTCCTAATCTCGGCGCACAGCGCGGGAACCACCACGTGCATGTCGCCGACGATGGCGTAA
Organism: Chloroflexota bacterium; assembly: GCA_016213135.1. GTDB lineage: Bacteria > Chloroflexota > Anaerolineae > Anaerolineales > VGOW01 > VGOW01. The sequence continues at coordinate 30,544 of JACRBQ010000098.1, forward strand.
TCGGCGGCGTTCATGATGGGCGCTTCGGGGTCGGTGTTGATCGCCAAAATGTGCTTCGACCCTTTGCAGCCCACGATGTGCTGTGTGGCGCCGCTGACGCCGCAGGCAATGTAAATCTCCGGCGAGATGCGCGTGCCGGTCTGGCCGATCTGGTCGGCGTGCGGCCGCCAGCCCGCGCTGGTCACCGCGCGCGAACAGCCCACCGCCGCGCCCAGCAATCCGGCCAACTCCTCCAGCGGCCCGAACCCCTCGGCGCTGCCCGCGCCGCGCCCGCCGCTCACCACCACTCGGGCCTCGGCCAGCGTCACTCTGCCGCTCGCCGTCTCGATTCGGTCGACGACGCGCACGCGCAAATCCTTGTCGGTCAGCGTTGGCGCGAATTCCGACACGCTCAACGCGGCAGGGGCGGGCGCTTCCTCGGCGGCCACGGCCAGCGGCGCCACCGTGAGCAGTTTCACCGATCCGTGGATGCGCGCCTCTTCCCACAGCGTGCCGCCCCAGCACTGGCGCGTCACCAAAAACGACTCGCCGGGCTGCACTTCGGTGCAATTGGCGGCCATAGGTAAACCGGTGAGCGCGCCGAGGTAAGCCATCGCCTCGTTGCCGCGTTCACTGCCCGCCGCCATTACCGCCGCCGGTTTGGCCGCCGCCATAATCTGCTCGACGCATCGCGCCCAGGCCTCGGGCGCGTAACTGCCCAGGCGCTCGTGCTTCACGGCGTACACCGTGGAAACGCCGAACGCCGCCAGCCGTTCCGCAATCTCCGGCGCAGCCCCGCCCATCACCACCGCCGCCAGCGGCGCGCCCATCTGCGCGGCCAGCTTCCGGCCCAGCGTCAGCATTTCCGCCGTGCGCTCATTCAGTTTGCCTTGTTCGTGTTCGACAAGCCCGATGATCATGGCTAGAGCACTCCCAGCCGTTGCAAGAGATCGACTGCCAGGGGCGCGGCCTCTGCGCCCTTGCCCAGTACCTCGGCCACACTGGTTTGCTCCGGCGGCACTTTGAACCGTACCTTCTCCAACCCGCCGTGCGCCCGCTGCGGCTTCATGCGCTCAATCGGTTTCTTCTTGGCTGTGAGGCGGCCCCGCAGCGATGGGTAACGTGGCAGGTTGATGCCCTCCTTCACGGTGACCACGGCGGGCAGGGGTGCTTCAAACACTTCCCAGCCACCTTTCACCTCGCGCCGGGCCACGGCATTGCCGTTATCGATCTTCAACTCCTTCACGCCTGTCACACACGGCAAACCCAACACATGGGCCACGCGGATGCCCACTTGATAATCGCCCGTATCGGCAGCCTCGTTGCCCATGAGAATCAGATCAAACGCCGTGCCGGCGGCCTGCTGCGCCCGAACTGCTTCTACGATGGCCGCTGCCGTGGCCCCCGGATCCCAATCGCCACTCTCGGTTTCCAGCAGCACGGCCCGCTCCATGCCCAGCGTCATCGCGTCCACCAGAATGTCGGTGGCGGCGTCCGGCCCCAGCGTCAGCACTACGCTCGTGCCGCCGTGCGCTTCAATCAACCGCACCGCCTCTTCCACCGCGCACTCCTCGTGCGGGCTGAAGGTGAAGTTCAGGTAGCGCGCGTCGATTTCCTGCTCGTCGGGCGTCAGCGTGATGCGGCTGCCGGTGGCCGGGACTCGTTTGATACAAACCAGAACATTCATCATCGTCACCTATGCAATCGGTCGCCATCCCGCTGACTACATCTTCATGCGCTTGTTTTCGGGATCGAACAGCGGGGCGTTGCCCGCCACGGCTACCATTACCGGGTAGTGCTCGCCGAAGTATTCCACCAGCAGCTTCGTGCCCGCTTTGGCGTAGTCCGGCGGCAGGTAAGCCAACAAAATGCTCTTGCCCACCGACGGCCCGGAGCCGGCGCTGGTCACAAACGAGCGGCGGCCGTGCGCGTCTTCGATCGGCTTGCCGTCCAGTGTGAGGATGGGTTCGCGGCCCTGCGGGTAGCGCTTGATGCCGGACTTGGAGGTGTTGTCGTCCACCGTCAGCGTGCACAGCGTGGCCGCCGGTTTGCTTTCGCGCTGCTTGAGGTAAGCCGCCTTGCCGATGAAGTCCTGCGACTTCACCTGCGGTCGGGCCAGGCCCGCTTCCACGAGGTTGTATTCGAGTTCCAGTTCGTTGCCGTACAAGCGGTACGATTTTTCCAATCGCCCGGTAGTGCCATACACGCCGATGCCCGCCGGAACCACGCCGAATTTTTGGCCCGCGTCCCACAGGGTGTCCCACAGGCGCGCGCCCTGCTCGAACGGCATGTAGATTTCCCAGCCCAGCTCGCCCACGTACGAAATGCGCGAGGCCAGCGCGCGCACCGGGCCAAACGTCACCCAGCGGCACGTGCCATACGGAAAGCCGGCGTTGGACATATCGTCCTCGGTGGCCGACTGCGCCAGATCGCGCGCCCGTGGCCCCCACACGCCAATGGTCGCCAGCGCGGAGGACAGGTCGCTCACCTGCGCCGAGCCGTCGGCGGGCAGATGATCGATCAGCCACTTCTTGTCGCGCATGCCGTCGAAGCCGCCATCCACCATGCGGAAGTGATCCGGCCCCAGCCGCATCACCGTCACGTCGGCTTTGATGCCCCCGGCCACATCCAGTATTTGCGTGTACACCACGCGGCCCACGGGCACGTCCATCTGGTTGGGGCACATGTACTGAATGAGGTGGAGCGCGCCCGGCCCGGTGACGTCCAGCACGGCAAAGGCCGACAGATCCACCATAGCCACCCGCTCGCGCATGGCGAGATGCTCGGCGTTGATGATGGGCGACCACCAGCGCGACTCCCACTCGGCGGCCCGGGGCAAAGCCCGGTCGCCGTACTCGGCCAGCAGTTTGTTGTTGGACTCGTACCAGTTGGGCCGCTCCCAGCCGGCGGTTTCAAAGAACACCGCGCCCAGCGCCTTCTCGCGCTCGTAGAACGGGCTGAGGCGCACGTTGCGGTTGGTGAGCCATTGCTCGCGCGGGTGCACGATGCCGTAGGTTTTGTTGAAGCCCTCGGCGCTGCGCGCCTGCACGTGGGTCTTGGTTTTGTGGTGATCGTAGAAGCGGGAAACATCGGAACCGGTGGGATCGATCTCGGAAGCGCCCGTGGTCATCCACTCCGATACGGCGCGGGCGATGCCCGGCGCTTCTTTGATCCAAATGGCGGCGGCGGACCACAGGTTCTTCACTTCGGGCGTTTCGCCCAGCAGCGGGAAGCCGTCGGGCGTGAGCGACAGCAGCCCGTTGATGGCGTAGCGGATGCCGACCTTTTCGTTGCCCAGAATGTCGGGCATGAGTTCGAGGGCCTGTTCCAGTTGCAGGTCAAAGTCCTCTTTGGTGAACGGCAGTTCCGTGGGCGAGAGCGCCGACTCTTTGATGGACGGAATGCGATCCGGTTCCATCAAAATCGGCCGGTGAGCGTACGAGCCGACTTCCATGTCGAAGCCATGCTGCCGCTCGTACATGTTGGTGTCCATATCGCGCACAATGGGGAATTTGATCTCGCCCACCGTGTCGGCAAACTGCGGCACCGGGCCGACGCTGATCATCTGGTGTACTGCCGGGGTCAGCGGGATGGAGGCGCCCGCCATGCGCGCAATGCGCGGACTCCAAATGCCGCAGCAGACAACGACATATTCCGCGTCGATGTCGCCGCGATCAGTGCGAACAGTCTTCACGCGGCCATTGGCTACGTCCATGCCGCGGATTTCGGTGCCGGCAAACACGGTGAGCGCGCCCTGTTTCTGAGCCGTTTCGCGCATCAGCGTGCCCGCCCGCAGCGAATCCACCACACCGATGCCGGGCGTGTGGAAGCCGCTTAAAATGATCTTCTCGTTGATGAAAGGCACCAGCTTCTTCACCTCGGCGGGCGAGACGACTTCGGCGTCGATGCCCCACGATTTGGACGAGGTGATGCGGCGCTTCAGCTCCTCGACGCGCTGCGGCGTGCGGGCGACTTCGAGGCCGCCGCTCTGTGTGAACACGCCCAGCTCTTTATATTGCCGCACACTGTCGAGAGTGAACTTCGTCATCTCTTTGGAGTGATCAGTAAGGTAGATGAAGTTCGAAGCGTGCCCCGTCGAGCCGCCCGGGTTGGGCAGGGGGCCTTTGTCCAGCAGGACAATATCCTTCCAGCCCAGTTTGGCTAAATGGTAAGCCATGCTGTTGCCCACAATGCCTGCGCCGATGATCACAACTCTTGCGTGCCTGGGAAAAGTATCCATGGAACAGACTCCTTTGATTTGAGAAAAAGTGAGAGGGGGGAGGGACAGTGTCGCACCCTCATGGCTATTCTAATCGAGGCTTTTGGCAATGACAACAGCTACATTTCTCCGCCCGTTGCGCGCCGCTGCAAAATACATTGACCGATTTCCGCCCCTGTGGTAACCTGTGCCCCACCATGTGGCCGGCTATTGCATTCCCGCATCATCATTTTCCCCAAGTCTTTCCCGACCGGAGAACTGGTTAGTTACACCTACCTGCATCCCAGCCCTCCCGGTCTCCGGCGAGGGCTTTTTTATTGGTCGCGGGTCGCTGGTTGTTGGCCGCTGGCCACCGGAGAATGCCATGGACAAAATCAAGAGCTATCGAGACCTGCAGGTCTGGCAAAAGGCCGTTGAATTGTCAGTCGCTGTGTATCGCATCACTGACAACTTCCCAAAGTCCGAAGTCTATGGTTTGAGCAACCAAATGCGGCGGGCGGCGGTTTCAATCGCCTCCAACATTGCCGAAGGTCATCGCCGTTCGAATACAGAATTTGCCCGATACCTGATGATGGCGCTTGGCTCGCTGGCTGAACTGGAAACTCAACTCGAAATCGCCCACCGTGTGAACTATCTTGCCGAAGACACTTTCAACGAACTGATGCAGGATGCCGATATTCTGGGCCGCCAACTCAACACCCTCCATCAGCGCGTAGTCACCTCCAATCGATCCGCCGGCAACTAGCTACTAACCACCAACAACCAACGACCATGATCCGCACCGACATCCGTCTCGCCCTCCCCTCCAAAGGCCGCCTCGAAGCCGACTCGCTCGACTTCCTCGCCGCCTGTGGCTTGCGAATCTACAAGCCCAACCCGCGCCAGTATCAGGCCACCATCCCTGCCATCCCCGGCCTCGCCGTCCTCTTTCAGCGCCCCGCCGATATTGTCGTCGGCGTGCGCACCGGCAGCATCGACTTCGGCCTCGCCGGATTGGACGTGGTGGAAGAGAAACGCGGCGACGACGGCGACGTATTGATCTTGCACGATGCCCTCGGATTCGGCGCGTGCTGCCTCACCCTGGCCGTTCCCGAAGACTGGAGCGCCACCGATCTACAAGGCGCGCGCCGCCACATTCAAACCGCCATCTCCCCCCGGCCCGTACGCGTCGCCACAAAATACCCCACGCTCACCGCCCGCTACCTCGCCGACCACGGCCTTGCCCCATTTGAACTCATCGACGCCGAAGGCACGCTCGAAGTGGCCCCCGCCATCGGCTACGCCGACCTCATCTCAGACCTCGTCTCCTCCGGCCAGACCTTGCGCGACAACCGCCTCGCGCCTCTTGCCGACGGAGTGGTACTGCAATCACAAGCCTGCCTCATCGCCAATCGCGCCGCGCTCAAGGCTCGCCCCGAAGCCCTCTCCATCGCCCGCGAGTTGCTCGAATTCATGGAAGCTCACCTCCGCGCCGAACACTACTTCATGGTCACCGCCAACATGCGCGGCGACTCGCCCGAAAGCATCGCCCACCTCATGTTCACCCAGACCGAATTGGGCGGCTTGCAAGGCCCCACGATCTCGCCCGTCGTGCCGCGCGCGCCCGGCGACACGCGCTGGTTTGCCGTCAACATCGTCGTGCGCAAAGACCACATCTCCAGCGCCGTCACCCAACTGCGTTCCATCGGCGGCAGCGGCGTCATCGTCTCGCCCGTCACCTACATTTTTGAAGAAGAGCCGCAGCGATACAAAGCCATGCTGGATGCCCTGTCATGCTAAGTATCACCACCGATCCATCCCTCCTTCGGCGTCATCCCCTCACCGGCGAAGACGCGCCGCCGGCCCTCCTCGCCGGCCTCGCCCGCCTTTTCGGTGGTCCCATCACGCCCGATGCCGCCGTGGGACGCATCCTCGCCGACGTCCGCGCCCGTGGCGATGCCGCCCTCCTCGACTGGACCCAACGCCTCGACGGCGTCGCCCTCTCTTCCCTATCGGTTCCATCCGTTTCATCCGTTGCTCCCCAACTGGCAGTTGATCTGCAATTCGCCGCCGACCGCATCCAGGCCTTTCACGCGCAACAACCCATCCCCTCGTGGCAAACGCCCGATGGCACATTGGGCCAACGCTTCACCCCGTTGAAGCGTGTGGGCATTTACGTGCCCGGCGGCTCGGCCCCGTTGCCCTCGTCGCTGCTCATGTCGGCCATCCCGGCCCGCGTGGCGGGCGTGCAAGAGATCATCGTGTGCACACCTCCCGGCAAACCCGATGGCGATGTGCCGCCCGTCATCCTCGCCGCCGCGCACATCTGCGGCATCGAGCGCGTCTATCGCCTCGGCGGGGCGCAGGCCATTGCCGCCCTGGCCTTCGGCAGCGAATCGATTCCGCGCGTGGATAAGATCGTCGGCCCCGGCAACCTGTTCGTCACCCTCGCCAAGCGGCAAGTGTTCGGCCTCGTGGGCCTCGACGGCTTGGCCGGGCCAACCGAAACCGTGGTTGTGGCCGATGCCTCCGCCAACCCCGCCTGGGTCGCCGCCGATCTCTTGGCCCAGGCCGAACACGATCCCCTCGCCAGCGCCATCCTGCTCACGCCCTCGCGCCCGCTGGCCGAAGCCGTGCAAGCGCAAGTGGCTCGCCAGCTCGAATCCCTCTCCCGCGCCGACATCATCGCCCAATCGTTTGCCCACCGTGGCGGTATCTTGCTCACGCCCGACCTGGCTACCGCTATTCGCCTCGCGGATGAATATGCCCCCGAGCATCTCTGCCTCTCCGTAGAGAATCCGTCGGAGTGGGTGGGGCGCATTTCCAGCGCGGGCGGCCTGTTCATCGGGGAACATTCGTTTGAAGTGCTGGGCGACTACGTTGCCGGACCCAGCCACGTGATGCCCACCGGCGGCACGGCTCGCTTCACCTCGCCGCTCAACGTGCTGGATTTTGTCCGCCTCACCAACATCATCGCCCTTGACGCTCCCACCGCCGCCGCCCTCGGCCCCGTGGCCGCCCGTCTCGCCCAAGCCGAGTCGCTCACCGCTCATGCCAACGCCGCGTCGCTCAGGAGTCAGGAGAGATGAACATTCAACCCCTCATCCGTCCCGAACTGCTCACGATGGAGCCGTACACGCCCATTGTGCCTTTCGACGTGCTTTCCGCCCGGTTGGGCCGCGCCCCCGCCGACATTATCAAACTCGACGCCAACGAGAACCCTTACGGCCCCTCGCCCAGAGCACGCGCCGCCCTTGCCTCGCTGCCGTTCCCGCACATTTACCCCGATCCCGAAAGCACCGCGCTCCGCGCCGCGCTCGCCCGCGACCTCGGCCTGCCCGCGCAAAACATCCTCGCCGGTTCCGGCGCGGACGAACTGATCGACCTCATCCTGCGCCTCTTCATTTCTCCCGGCGATGCTGTGATTGATTGCCCGCCCACCTTTGGCATGTACTCCTTCGACACCGCCGTCAACGCCGGGCAACTCCTCACCGTCCCCCGCCGCGCCGACTTTTCCGTTGACGTGGCCGCCATCGAAAACCTCATTACTCATCACTCAAAACTCAAAACGCTGTTTCTTGCCTCGCCCAACAACCCCGATGGCGGCCTGCTCGCCGACGCCGACCTGCGCCGCCTGCTCGACCTGCCGTTGGCGGTGGTGCTGGACGAAGCCTACATCGAATTCTCCGGCATGCCCGGCCACGCCGCGTGGGTTACGGAGCGCGACAACCTTATTGTCCTGCGCACCTTCAGCAAGCGCGCCGGGTTGGCCGGGCTGCGGGTGGGCTACGGCATATTCCCTTCCGCGCTCATGCCGCACCTGTGGAAGATCAAACAACCGTACAACGTTTCCGTGGCTGCCACCGCCGCCGCGCTCGCCTCGCTGGACGATCCGGGTTACATGGGGCAGGTGGTGGCCGCGCTGGTGGCCGAGCGCAACCGCATGGCCGAGGCGCTGAGTGAGGTGCCGTTTGTGCGCGTCTATCCTTCGCACGCCAACTTCGTCCTGTGTCGCATCGTAGGCCGCGACGCAAAGGAACTCAAATTCGAACTCGAACAGCGAGGCATTCTCGTGCGCTACTTCAACAAGCCCGGCCTCACCGATTGCATTCGCATTTCGGCCGGCAAGCCGGAGCAGACCGATACCCTGGTGCAAGCGCTGAAGTCCGTGTAATTTCTGATTGTTGATTGCTGATTCTTGATTGAGTTCAAATCAGCAATCAGCAATCAGCAATCAACAATGAGAATATCAACCATCCACCGCCACACCAATGAGACCGACATCACGCTCACGCTGTCGCTCGACGGCTCGGGCAAGCACGACATTCAGACGGGCGTGGGCTTCCTCGATCATTTGCTGACGCACATTGCCGTGCACGGGCTGTTCGATCTCACCGTGCAGGCCGTGGGTGACCTGCACGTTGATACGCACCACACCATCGAGGACACGGCGCTGGCGCTGGGGCAGGCGTTCGATGAGGCTCTCGGCGACCGCAGCGGCATTGTGCGTATGGGGTCGGCCTACGTGCCGATGGACGAGTCGCTGGCGTTTGTGGCGGTGGACTTTTCGGGGCGGCCGTGCGCGGTGACGCAGGGGCAATGGCACGGGCCGGTGATCGGGCAAGTGCCAACGACCCTGATTCCGCACTTCATCGAATCGTTCGCCGCGACTGCCCGGGCCAACGTTCACGCCAATGTGCTGTATGGCCGCGACGATCACCATCAGGCCGAAGCGTTGTTCAAAGCCCTGGGCCGCACGCTCGATGCGGCGACGATGATTGACCCTCGCCGGGCGGGAAACGTGCCTTCGACAAAGGGGAGCCTGTGAAGTGAAACGTGAAACGTGATTCGTCACGTATCACGCATTACGTGTTACGCATCACGACTAATTATGATCGCTCTCATTGATTACGGCATTGGCAACTTACGCTCGGTGCAAAAGGCGCTCGAGCACGTGGGGGCCACGGTGACGCTTACCGAAGACGCCGATACGATTCTCGCCGCCGATAAAGTGGTGCTGCCCGGCGTGGGCGCGTTCGGCGACGGGATGAAGGGGCTGCGGGCGCGCGGCCTCGACGGTGTGGTGCGCGAGGTAGTCCGGCGCGGCGCGCCGCTGCTCGGCATTTGCGTGGGGATGCAAGTGCTGTTTGAAGCGTCCGACGAACTGGGCTTGCACGTGGGGTTGGGCCTCCTGCCGGGCCGGGTGGTGCGATTTGCCCCCCGGCAGTTGAAGGTGCCCCATACCGGATGGAATGAGATCGCCACGCGGCAATCGAGCAACCTTTTCCGCGATCTCCCCGCCGGATCGTTTGCCTATTTCAATCACTCGTATTATTGCGCCGCCGCGCCGGAGCTTACGCTGGCCGCCACCGATTACGGCGGGCCGTTTGCCTCGGTGGTGGGGCGCGGGCGGCTGTACGGCATTCAGTTCCATCCCGAAAAGTCGCAGGCCGTGGGGCTGACGCTGTTGCGAAATTTTGTGGAGCAGGGATGAGCGCGTTCACGATTTATCCGGCGATTGATTTGCGCGCCGGCCGCGTGGTGCGATTAGCGCAGGGCGACCCGGCGCGGCTAACGGTGTATGGCGAAGACCCGGCGGCCACAGCTCGTCGGTGGCGCGACGAGGGGGCCGCGTGGCTGCACGTGGTGAATCTCGACGGCGCGTTTGGCGAAACTGCCGATGCGAACAGACGCGCGCTGGAGGAGATTGTTTCGGTGGGATTGAACGTGCAGTTCGGCGGCGGCCTGCGCGACGGGGCCGCCCTTCGGCGCGTGATGCAGTTGGGTGTGGCCCGCGCCGTGATCGGCACTGCTGCAGTGGAAACGCCCGCGCTGGTGGATGAGGCGCTAGCCGAGTTTGGCGCGGAGCGCGTTGCGGTGGGCGTGGACGCGCGCGAGGGCCGCGTGCGGTTGCGCGGCTGGGCTGAGGAGTCGGCGGTGACGGCGCTCGACCTTGCGCGGCGATTGCGCGGGCAGGGGGTGACGCGAATCATTTTCACCGACGTGGCGCGCGACGGAATGGGCGCGGGGGTGAACGTGGCCGCCACCGCCGAACTGGCCGCCGCCTCCGGGCTGGCCGTGATCGCCAGTGGCGGCGTAGCCACTGCCGATGACGTTCGCCGCGTGCGCGAAGCCGCCCTCGACGGAGTGATCATCGGACGCGCCCTCTACGAAGGCCACATTGATCTCCACCTTCTTCTGACCTCCGACCTCTGACCTCTCACTTCCCTCTTCTCTCTTCTCACTTCCCTCTTCCCTTTTCTCTCTTCCTCCCTATGCTTGCCAAACGCCTCATCCCCTGCCTCGATGTCAAAGATGGCCGCGTCGTCAAAGGCGTCCACTTCGTGAGCCTGCGCGACGCGGGCGACCCGGTGGAACAGGCGCACATTTACGACGCCGAGGGCGCGGACGAATTGGTGTTTCTAGACATCTCTGCCACGCCCGATGGTCGCGCCACTGTGGCTCCCATGGTGCGCCGTGTGGCCGACGATGTGTTTCTGCCGCTTACCGTGGGCGGCGGCATCCGCACCGTGGACGACATGCGCGCCATCCTGCTGGCCGGGGCCGACAAAGTGAGCATCAATTCGGCGGCGGTCAAAACGCCCGAACTGATTTCCGCCGGCGCGGAACGGTTCGGCAGCCAGTGTGTGGTCGTCGCCATTGATGCGAAGCGAGTTGCAATGAACAATGAGACGATGAACAATGAACAATGGGCCGACGGCCAGCCGCCAGCTACCAACAACCAGTCACAAGCCACCAATCCCCAGCCACCCACTACCAACCACCAGCCCCGCTGGGAAGTCTACGTTTCCGGCGGTCGCACGCCCACCGGATTGGACGCGCTCGAATGGGCGGCGCGGGTGGTGGAGCTGGGCGCGGGCGAAATTTTGCTCACCAGCATTGACGCCGACGGGACAAAAAACGGGTATGATTTGGCACTCACGCGTGCCGTGGCCGAGATCGTTCCGGTGCCGGTGATTGCCAGCGGGGGGGCGGGGTCACTGGCGCATTTTGCGGAAGTGCTCACCGAGGGCCGCGCCGACGCCGCGCTGGCCGCCTCGCTCTTTCACGACAAGCTGCTGTCCATTGGCGAGGTGAAATCCTATCTGGCAGCGCAGGGAGTTGTAGTGCGGCGATAGGCTCGCTAGAGCCGATTCCCAATTAATTGATGGCGCGAGGTTGGGGCGAAGCATTCGCCGCGCGGATTCTTGTGGCTTTGGGTGCCGGAGGCGAATGCTTCGCCCGTACATCGAAGAGAAATCTGCTGTAGGCGGACACGAAGTCACGAAGTCACGGAGCCACTAAGTTTTCTTTGTGGCTTTGGGCCGTCGTGCCTTGGTGGCACAAAGGAAATGGAATACAAATTTGACGATCGCGGATTGCTCACCGCCGTGGTGCAGGATGCCGCCGGCGGCGAGGTGCTGATGGTGGCGTGGATGAACGCCGAGGCGCTGCGGCTCACGCGCGAGAGCGGCGAGGCGTGGTTCTTCAGCCGCAGCCGTAACGAGTTGTGGCACAAAGGAGCCACCAGCGGCAACGTGATGCGCGTGCGCGAACTGTGGGCCGACTGCGACGCCGATACCGTGCTGCTCAAAGTAGACGCCGTCGGCCCGGCCTGCCACACCGGCGCGCGATCGTGCTTTTATAGAAAGGTAGAATGATGCTCAAACCCGTCAACTGGCGCACCTTCCCGCGCGACTTCGCCGTCATCCAAATCGGCTTCGCCCTGTTCGGCGCGTCCATTGCTTTCCTCATCCGTTCGGGCCTCGGCACCAGCCCGTGGGTGGTGTTCGAAGTGGCCCTGCTCAAATACATCCCCATCACGCCGGGGCAGGCGGGCATACTGGTCGGGTTCGTCGTGTTGCTCATCGCGCTGCTGCTGCGCGAGCCGGTGGGCTGGGGCACGCTGGTCAACATCATCTTCATCGGTCTGTGGGAGGACTTCTTTCTGCGCTTCATCCATCCCGCGCGCGGCCTGCCGCTGCAAGCGCTGTTCCTCGCCCTCGGCGTTGCCGTCATGGGCGTGGCCACCGCCGTTTACATCGGCGTCAACGCCGGGGCCGGCCCGCGCGACAGCCTCATGCTGGCCGTTGCGCGCACCACGGGCCGCAGCGTGCGGCTGGCGCGCACCTTCATCGAGATCATCGTCGTCACCACCGGCTGGCTGCTCGGCGGGCCTATCGGCATCGGCACGCTGCTCTTCGCCCTCAGCATCGGCCCGGCAGTGCAAACCGCATTCCGCCTCTTCAAAGTCAAACCGCACGCGCCGGTGGTTGTGCCCGTGGGGGCCGATTGAAAGTCGTCGTCAAGCTCGGCACGTCCACCCTCACCGCGGGCGCCGCGCGCCTCTCGCCGCCGCGCCTCGTCGAACTGGCGCGGCAAATGGCCGCCCTGCGGAGCGAAGGCCACGAACTCATCCTCGTCACCTCCGGGGCCATGGCCGCCGGCCGCGAGGCCCTCGACTTTCCGCAACTGCCCAAAGACCTCCCGGCCAAACAAATGCTGGCCGCCGTCGGCCAGCCGCGCCTCATGGCCCTCTATCAGCAATTGTTCGCCCTCTACGGCCTCACCGTGTCGCAGTTGCTCCTCACCCGCGCCGACCTCGCCGACCGCCGCCGCTACCTCAACTCGCGCAACACCCTCACCGCCCTCCTCGCTCACGGCGTGTTGCCCATAGTGAATGAAAACGACACGGTGGCCACCGAAGAAATACGCGTGGGCGACAACGACAACCTCTCGGCGCTGGTGGCGAATCTGGTGGACGCCGATCTGCTCGTGCTTCTCACCGACCAGCCTGGGCTGTTCACCGCCGATCCCCGCCTCGACCCTGCCGCCCAATTGGTGACCGATGTGTCCACCCCGGACATCCCCGACTCCCTGTGGCGAGCCGCGGGGGGCAGCCCCACCGGACTCGGCACGGGAGGCATGGTCACCAAACTACAGGCCGCCGACCTCGCCCGCCGCTCCGGTGCGGCAGTGGTCATCGCCCGTGGCGGCGACACCAACATCCTCAGCCGCGTCGTTTCCGGCGAAGGCGTGGGCACGCGCTTTCATCCCGTCGCCACCGCCGTCGAAAGCCGCAAGCGATACATCCTCGCCGGGGGTCGCGCCGCCGGAGGCATCACCGTGGACTCGGGCGCGGCGCGGGCGCTGCGGCACGGCGGCAGCCTGTTGGCCGTGGGCGTCGCCGGGGTGGATGATGCGTTTGATCGCGGCGACACCGTGCGCGTGGCCGAACCGGGCGGGCGCGAGATCGCGCGGGGCATCGTCAACTACCCTGCCGCCGACCTGCTCAAAATTCGCGGCCACCGCTCCGACGAAATCGAATCACTGCTGGGCTACAACTACGGCGACGAAGTGATTCACCGTAATGATCTGGTCTTGTTATAGTAACTGCTCTGGCACGGGCTTGGGGAACGCAGACACTTGCATCCCTTCGGGACACGCAAGTGCGGTGTGAACGCAGATATAATCCGATAAACGCTGATTTGATTAAGATCAAAAAGATCAGCGTTTATCTCATTTTTCAGCGTTTATCAGCGTGCTTCTCTCATCCCTGAGCAATTACGTGTCTTCATGCTAAACGATATGATTGAGATTGGCAGGAATGCCCGCGCGGCCTCAAAGCAGCTTGCCCGCGCGTCTACCGAATCAAAAAACCGGGCGCTCCTCCGGCTGGCCGACCGACTCTGGGATTCCCGCGCCGACGTCCTTTCGGCGAACGCGCTCGACGTTTCCAGCGCGGCCTCAGCCGGACTCGACGCGGCGATGATTGACCGCCTCACCCTCGACGAGTCGCGGCTCAAAGGCATCGCGTCCGATCTGCGCCATGTGGCCGACCTGCCCGACCCCGTGGGTGAGGCCTTCGACGAAGCCACGCTGCCCGACGGCCTCGCCGTGCGCAAGCAGCGCGTGCCCCTCGGTGTGCTCGGCGTCATTTACGAATCGCGCCCCAACGTCACCGTCGAAGTGGCTGCCCTGGCGATCAAGACCGGCAATGCTGTCATCCTGCGCGGCGGGAGCGAAACGCTCACCAGCAACCGCGCCCTCGTCGCCCTCGTCCGCGATGCGCTCACTCACAACAACCTCCCTGCCGACGCCGTGCAGTTCATTGACGACCCCGACCGCGCCCGCGTGGCCGAACTGCTGGCTCTGCGCGATTACGTGGATATTATCATTCCGCGCGGCGGCGCGGCCCTGCACCAATACTGCCGTGAACACAGCCGCATCCCGGTCATCACCGGTGGCATCGGCATCTGCCATCTATTTGTGGATGACACGGCTGACCTCGACGCCGCCCTCGAGGTGATCCGGAACGCCAAAGTGCAACGGCCCACCGTGTGCAACGCCCTCGACACCGCCCTTGTTCATCGTGCGGTGGCAGCCCAATTCCTTCCCCGCCTCGTGGCCCGCCTCGCCGCCGACGGCGTCACCTTTCGCGCCGCCCCCGCCGCCCTCGCTGCCCTGGTACGGGCGGATGGCCGTGCGCCCCAACCCCACACCCCCACCGTCCTCCCCGCCGGCCCGTCGGACTTCGACACCGAATGGCTCTCGCTCGTTCTCGGCCTCAAAGTGGTGGACTCGCTGGACGAGGCCATGAGCCATATTGCCGCCCACAGCACGGGCCACTCCGACGGCATCCTCACCCGCACCGACGCCCACGCCCGCCGCTTCGTGGCCGAAGTAGACTCGGCGGCGGTGTACGTCAACGCCAGCACCCGCTTCACCGACGGCGGCCAGCTCGGCCTCGGCGCAGAAGTGGCCGTGAGCACCCAGCGGCTGCACGCGCGCGGCCCCATGGGTCTGCGTGAGTTAACGACGTACAAGTGGGTTATCATCGGCAACAACCACATTCGTCCATCCTAGGGGCGACGCATGCGCTGCCCCTACAGAAAACACAAATGTCTTTCCTCTACACCCTCCAATCCATCATCCAGGATCGCAGAGCCAACCCCCGGCCCGGCTCGTACACCGCCGGCCTCTTCGCCGCCGGTGAAGATGAAATCGTGAAGAAAGTCGGCGAAGAGGCCGTCGAAGTCATCCTGGCCGTCAAAGGGCAGGGCGACGAGCGCATCATCTCCGAAACCGCCGACCTGCTGTATCACACCCTCGTCCTCCTCGCCCAGCGTGGCCTCACCCTTGAACAAGTGGAAGCGGAACTCGAACGTAGGCATGGGAAATGAAAAATGGCAAATGGCGAATGAGAAATGAACATCGACGTTCTTAATACTCCAAACTCCAAACTCAAAACTCAAAACTCAAAACTCAAAACTCGCCTTTATGACTCACTTTTTGTTCGACATGGACTCCGTCCTCCTCCATCCGGGCGGGTATCGCGCCGCGCTCATTGCCACCGTGGATCACTTCTCGCAGGTGTTGGGGTTTGGCGAGACGCGATTGACGATCGACGAAATCGAATCGTTTGAAGCGGCAGGCATCACCAGCGAATGGGACTCGGCCCCCATCTGCGTGGCCGCGCTGGCCCTCGGCGGTGGCCGTCGCCCGGACTTTGCAGCCCTCACCCAACGCCTCAGCGCCGAACTCCGCCGCGCCGAATTCCCCGCCGAGGCCGCCCACCGCCTGTGGGCCGCGTACCTGCCCTCGGCCAACGGCCTCAACTTCCACGACATTCTGCTTCACTCCCGCGACATCGACCGTTCGCCGGTCATGGCCGTGTTTCAGCAATTCACCCTCGGCCCGGCGTTTGAAGCGGCCTACGGCCTGCCGCGCACTATCGTAAGTGAAGCCTATCTGCTGAAGTATGATCGCCCCGCGCTCGGCGTTCCCGTGCCTCCCCGCTCGGCCATTTATACCGCCCGGCCCTCCAACCCTCCGCGCGGCACGCCACCCCAAACTGGTTACGCCCCCGAAGCCGAACTCGGCGCGGAACTGGTCGGCCTCGGCCATTTGCCCATCATCGGCTATGGCTCGATGCAATGGCTGGCCGGGCAGGTGGGCGGGCACGGGGAGCACTTCCTCAAGCCCTCGCCGGTGCAGGGGCTGGCCGCCATCGGCGCGGCGGCGGGGCTGCCCGAGCCGGAGGCCCTGCTCGCCGCTCACGCGCTGGCGCACGGCAACGGCCCGCACCCGTTGCAGGCCCTGGGCGAGGGGAGGGTGATGGTGTTTGAGGATTCGGCAGGCAGCATCCGAGGAGTGCGCGAGGCCGTGGCCCTGTTAGGGGCAGGCTGGGAGTGCGTGGGCATCGGGATTGCCGGCGGCGGCCCCAAACTGGCGGCGTTGGCAAAAGTAGCCGATCGGGTTTATCCTTCCATCAACGACGCTTTGAAAAACGAAAACGGAGGCTCGAATGACTGAGACGGTATTGGATCGATTCCTGCGCTACGTGAAAGTCCACACCACCAGCGACCGCGACTCGAAGGGCACGCCCAGCACCGAGCGGCAGTGGACGCTGCTGCGGATGCTGGCCGACGAACTGCGAGCGCTGGGCATCGCCGACGTGAAAACTACGCCGCACGGTTTTGTGCTGGCCACCCTCCCGGCCAACGTCGGCAAAAAGCTGCCCACGGTGGCCTTCTTCGCCCACGTGGATACGGTGCAGGATTTCAGCGGCGAGGACGTGAAGCCCATCGTGCATCGCAAGTGGAACGGCAAGCCTATCGTGCTGCCGGATGATCGCTCGCAAGTGATCGATCCCGCCAAATATGCCGACATGGCGCGGGCCGTTGGCAAAGACCTTGTCACGGCCAGCGGCACTACCCTGCTGGGGGCCGACGACAAAAGCGGCGTGGCCGTGGTGATGACCTTTGCCGCTCATCTCCTGGCCCACCCGGAGATTCCTCACGGCCCCATTCGCCTGTGCTTCAATCCCGACGAGGAAATCGGGCACGGGGTGGACAAGCTGGACCTCGCCGAACTGGGCGCAGACGTGGCCTACACGCTCGACGGTGAAAACCCCGGCGAAGTGAACTGGGAAACTTTTTCCGGCGACGGCGCAGTGTTGACCATTGACGGCGTGTCCACTCACCCCGGCGAGGGGCGCAAGTACAAAATGGTCAGTGCCCTCAAACTGGCGGCCCGCCTCATCGCCGCGCTGCCCGCCGAAAACAACAGCCCCGAAACCACCGACGGGCGGCAGGGCTATATTCACCCCACCGACATCACCGGCAACGTGGCCCACGCCGACGTGCGCTTCATCCTGCGCGATCACGACAATGATCTGCTCAAGGCCAAAGGCGATCAGTTGCGCGGGCTGGTGAAGGGCATGCAGGCCGCCGAGCCGCGCGCGAAGTTCAAGCTCCGCGTCACGCCGCAATATCGCAATATGGGTTACTGGCTGCGCGACAACATGATGCCGGTGGATTTGGCCGACGAGGCCATGCGCGCCATCGGCCTTGAGCCGTTCCACCAGCCCACGCGCGGCGGCACCGACGGCTCGCGCCTCACCGAGCGCGGCCTGCCCACGCCCAACCTGTTCTGCGGCGCGCACAACTCGCACGGCCCGCACGAGTATGCCGGCGTGCAGGACATGGAACAATCGGTGCAGATGCTGATTGCATTGGCGAAGCTGTGGGCCGAAAAGGGCGCGGGTTACAAAAATAAGAAGAAAGATTCACAACGCCCGCCTCAGGTCGCTCACTAACTGGCGCACGGCCTCCACCGGTTGAGCGCCCCCTGCCGCTTTGATCACTGCCGAACCGACGATCACTCCGTCGGCGAAGCGCCCCACCTCGGCGGCCTGGGCCGGGGTGCCGATGCCAAAGCCCACCGCCACCGGGGTGGCGGCTTTTTGTTTGACCCGGCCCACAAACTCTTTCAGCCCCTCGGGCCACCCCTGCCGTTCGCCCGTGACCCCCGCCACTGAAACCAAATACAGGAACCCCGAGGCGCGCGCGGCCACGCTTTCGATCCGCTCCGGCGTAGAGGTGGGGGCCAGCATGTAAACGAGCGACAGGCCGCACTCGCGGCAGGCCGTCTCCAACTCGGCGGCTTCCTCCATTGGCAGGTCGGGCACAATCACCCCATCGGCCCCGGCGGTGGCGGCGTCACGGGTGAAACGGCTCACGCCGTAGGAAAAGATCGGGTTGAAGTATCCCATCAGCAACAAAGGCAAGACCACACCGCGCCGCCGCAGTTCAGTCGTCATCTGCAAACATTTGGCAACCGTGATCCCGTTCTCCAGCGCGATCTGCGTCGAGTGTTGGATCACCGGGCCGTCGGCCAGCGGGTCGCTGAATGGCATGCCAAGTTCGATTAGGTCGGCCCCGGCCTCGGCGGCGGCTTGCACGCAGGCCAGTGAAGTTTCGGCGTCGGGGTAGCCGAAGGTGAGGTAGGGCATGAGGGCGGTGCGGCGGGCGAAGGCGGAGGCGATTCGGTGCATGTTTGGGAATACGGGTGTGTGGGAGTGCGGGAGAGTCCACTCCCACACACCCCTACCCCCACACTCATAAGTGTTTCATCACGGTATCCAAATCCTTGTCGCCCCGGCCCGACAGGTTGACGATGATGATCTGATCGGGCCGCATAGTTGGGGCGCGCTTGAGGGCCTCGGCCACGGCGTGCGACGACTCGAGCGCGGGGATGATGCCCTCCGTGCGGCACAGGGTCGAGAAGGCGGCGAGGGCTTTGTCGTCGGTGGCCGAGGTGTAAAAGGCGCGCTCCGAGTCGCGCAGGAACGAATGCTCCGGCCCCACGGCGGCGTAATCCAGCCCCGCCGAAATCGAATGGGTGTCGGCGATTTGCCCGTCGGGTGTTTGCAGCACAAAGGTTTTTGCGCCGTGCAGTATTCCCACGCGCCCCACGGCAGGGTCGGCAAACCGGGCGGCGTGTTTGCCAGTGGCTACCCCGGCGCCCCCCGCTTCCACGCCGATCATTTCCACTTGCTCATCCGATATAAAGTCGTGAAACAATCCAATCGCGTTTGATCCACCACCCACACAGGCAATGAGCGTATCGGGCAGGCGGCCCGTTTGCTCAAGAATTTGCGCGCGGGCTTCGCGGCCAATGATGGATTGAAAGTCGCGCACCATGGTGGGGTAAGGGTGCGGGCCGAGCGCCGAGCCGAGCAGGTAATACGTGGCGGCGACGTGGGTCACCCAATCGCGGATGGCTTCGTTGATCGCGTCTTTCAGCGTTTTGGTTCCGCTCTCCACGCCGCGCACTTCAGCCCCCAGCAGCTTCATGCGAAAGACGTTGGGCTGTTGCCGGGCCATGTCCACCGTGCCCATGTACACCACGCAGTCGAGTCCGAGCAGCGCGCACGCGGTGGCGGTAGCCACGCCGTGCTGGCCCGCGCCGGTCTCGGCGATGATGCGCTGCTTGCCCATGCGCTGTGCCAGCAGCGCCTGCCCCAGCGCGTTGTTGATTTTGTGCGCGCCGGAGTGGGCGAGGTCTTCGCGCTTGAGATAGATTTGCGCGCCGCCGAGTTGCGCGCTAAGCCGCCGCGCGTGCGTGAGCGGTGTGGGCCGGCCCACATAGGTGTCTTGCAACCGTCCCAGTTCGCGGTGAAACGCGGCGTCGGCCCGCGCCGAGGTGTACGCCGCCGTCAATTCGGCCAGCGCGGGCATGAGCGTTTCGGGGACGAACTGCCCGCCGTACGGGCCGAACTTACCGTTGGAGTTGGAGAGTGGAGTTGGAGTCATGCGTTTGTGTCACTCGTGACGAGCGTGAGCTGCTTGAATAAATAACCTGACCTTCGCCGCGTCTTTCGTGCGAGGGGAATGTTCCACGCCGGAGGCCACGTCCACACCCCAGGGCATCACCTGCCGCACGGCCTCGGCTACGTTGACTGGTGTGAGGCCGCCTGCCAACAGCACCCGCCACTGCCGGGCCGCCTCGGTGGCCGCGCCCCAGTCGGCAGTGCGGCCCGTGCCGCCGTATTCGCCGGGGACGTGGGCATCGAGCAAAATGTCCGGGCGGTTGGGGGGTGAAGCGTGATTTGTGAAACGTGAGGCGTGAGTGAGGTGGCGCAATCCTTTGAATCCGCGCGCGCCCATTGCGGCCAGCACTGCCTCCGGCTCGTCGCCGCTCAACTGAGCAAAGTCCAGCCCGCACTCGTCGAGCACCGCAGCCATGAATGCCGCCGTTTCGTTGACGAACACGCCCACGAGAGCGGGGGGCCGGGGCAGGGCGCGCAGGGCGGCGGCGATCTCGCGGGCCGCTTCGGGTGACACGTATCGCTTGCCCTGCCGATAGAAGTTCAACCCGATCAGGTCGGCCCCGGCCTCGGCGCACATTAGCGCGTCGGCGACGGTGGTGACGCCGCAAATTTTGACTTTCATGGAATTCAGTAGCCAGTAGCCAGTAGCCAGAAGTATCAACTTCTGAATTCTGACTCCTGGCTTCTGACTCCTGCCAGTTCCCTCACCTTCGTCCCCACGTCGCCCGCGCGCACAAGGGCCTCGCCCACCAGCACCGCGTCCACGCCCAACCCGGCTGCGTCAGCGCGAGAGCCGATGCCGCTCTCGGCCACCACGGTGATGCCCGGTGGCAGCAGGGGGCGCAGCGTGCGCGTGGTGTCGAGGCTCACGCTAAAGTCGCGCAGGTCGCGGTTGTTGATGCCCACCAACGTTGCACCGCAGTTCAGCGCGCGCGCCAGTTCGTCGCGGCGGTGCACTTCCACCAGCGCGGCCAGGCCCAACTTCCCGGCACGCGCCTTCAACGACAGCAGTTCGTCATTGCTTAACCCGGTCACGATGAGCAGTACCGCGTCGGCCCCGGCGGCGCGAGCCTCGTAAAGCTGATACTCGTCGCAGATGAATTCCTTTCGCAGCAGCGGCAAGCCAAGGTTCAACGCGGCGATCTGCCGCAGGTGTTCGAGCGAGCCGCCGAAGTATTTTTCGTCGGTGAGCACCGAGATGGCCGCCGCGCCGTTGGCGGCGTAAGTCTGCGCCAGCCGCACGGGGGCGAAGTCCGTCACCATCACGCCTTTGGAGGGCGAGCCTTTTTTTACTTCGGCGATCAGGGCCGGGCCGGGGGCGCGTTGGAGCGCAGCGGCGAAATCCAGCGGTGGGCGGGCCGTTTTGATCTGCCGTATCAGTTCGATGACAGGCACGCGCTGCTTTTGCGCGGCCACCTCGACCCATTTGTGGGCGAAGATTTCGGAGAGGATAGTCATTTCTTTAGCTCTTTCCCAGTTCACTCGACAACTTAACCAGCGCTTCCAGCTTTGCCAGCGCGGCCCCGCTGTCGAGCGAGCGGCGAGCCTCGGCCAACCCGCCGGCCAGATCGCCCGAGTCGGCGGCGATGGCTGCAGCGGCGTTGAGCAGAACCACGTCTTTAACGGCTCCGCCAAGCGTGCCGCCGAGCAGGTTGCGCATGATGCGGGCGTTGTCGTCCGGCGAGCCGCCCTTCAGTTCTACTGGGTCGGCGCGGCGCAGGCCGAGCGATTGCGCGTCCAGTTCAAACGTTTTCACCGCGCCATCTTTGAGGTGGCTCACGCGGTTGGGGCCGGTGGTGGTCAACTCGTCCAGCCCGCCGTGTCCGTGCACCACGTAAACCGCTCCGCCGCCCAACTCGCGGAACACGCCGGCAATGGTTTCCGTCAGCGCCGGGTCGTACACGCCGATGAGTTGCTGGCTTGCGCCCGCCGGGTTGGTGAGCGGCCCCAGCACGTTGAAGATGGTGCGCTGGCCCAGTTCCTTGCGCGGCCCCACGGCGTGCTTCATAGCGGGGTGGAATTTTGGCGCGAACAAAAACCCGATGCCCACATCGTCGATGCACCGGGCCACTTGCTCGGCGGTCAGTTCAAGGTTCACTCCGAGGGCGCTGAGCACGTCGGCGGAACCGCAGGCCGAAGAGGCGGCCCGGTTGCCGTGTTTGGCTACCGTGCGGCCGCTTCCGGCCACGACCAGCGCCGCCGCAGTGGACACGTTGAAGGTGCCCGCCCCGTCGCCGCCGGTACCGGCGGTGTCAAAGAGGGGAACGCCCGGGCTGCGGCGCGGCTGCACGGGTGTGGCATGTGTCCGCATGGCCCGGGCGCTGCCGGTGATTTCGTCTACCGTTTCGCCTTTCATCCGCAGGGCAACCAGATAGCCGCCAATCTGGGCCGGGGTGGCTGTGCCGCCCATGATGTCGGCCATGGCGCTTTCGGCTTCGCGCTGGGTGAGGTTCTCGCGCCGGAGTAGTTTTGGGAGGATGTTCTTGATCATCGTTAGCCCGCCTTCATCGCTAGAAAGTTTTTCAGTATTGCTTTTCCGCCGTCGGTGAGAATGCTTTCGGGATGAAACTGCACGCCGAAGGTGGGGTGCCGCCGGTGGCGCAGGGCCATCACTTCGCCATCGTCGGTGAAGGCTTGCGTTTCGAGGCAATCGGGCAGCGGCTCTTCGACGATGAGCGAGTGGTAGCGCGTGGCGTTGAACGGCGAGGGCAGGCCGTGAAACAGGTCTTGCCCGTGGTGGTAGATGTGCGACGTTTTGCCGTGCATGAGGCGGGGCGCGCGGGCCACGCTGCCGCCGAATACGGCCCCGATGCACTGGTGGCCCAGGCACACGCCCAGCACGGGAATCTTTCCGGTGAAGCGGCGGATGGCCTCGTTGGAGATGCCACTGTCGCGTAAGGGGTCGCCGGGGCCGGGCGAGATGACAAGGTGGCTGGGTGACAGGGTGACAAGGTGATCAAGCGTGATTTGATCGTTTCGGAAAACCTGAATCTCTGCGCCCAGTTCTCCGAAGTATTGAACAAGGTTGTAAGTGAAAGAGTCGTAGTTATCGATCAATATCAACATCCCAACCCCCAATCTCTACTCGTTCTCGCCAAAAATATCCACCGTGTCCTGAAACAACTCGGCCACGTAGCCCAGCCCTGCCGCCTCACGTGCCAGCCGCATCGTCTCTTTGGCTTCGGCCTGCATCCGGCGGATACCGTTGGCGATCACATCCTGCAGGAGCAATGGCCGTGTCATGTATCGAGCGCGGCGCTCGCGGAACGGATCAAGGAAATCGTTGAGGGCGGCGGCGAGTCTGGCTTTCACTTCTACGTCGCCCACCTTGCCTGCGCGATAACGCTCTTTCAACTCGGCCACTTCGGCCTTGTTCGCGTTGAAAGCATCGTGATAGATGAAGACCGGGTTTCCCTCGACAGCGCCGGGGTCGGTGGCGCGCAGGCGGTTGGGGTCGGTGTACATGCCCTTCACCTTAGTTCCCACCGTTTCCGCGTCGTCCGAGAGAAAGATAGCGTTGTTCAGCGACTTGCTCATTTTGGCGCTTCCGTCCGTGCCCACGAGTGTTGGCACTTCGCCCACCAACACGTCAGGCTCAGGGAAGACGGGCGCATACAACAGGTTGAAACGGCGGGCGACCTCGCGGGCCAGTTCGACATGCGCCTGGTTATCTTTGCCCACCGGAACGATGTTGGCGCGTGGAAGCAGAATATCCACCGCTTGCAGAACGGGGTAGCCCAGCAGGCCGAACGGCATCGTATCCAGGTTGGCATCGCGGGCCATGTCTTTCAGCGAAGGCAATCGTTCCAGGCGCGGCACGGTGACCAGCATCTCGAACAGCAGGTTGAGTTCGTAAGTTTCTGGGATGGCCGACTGGACGAAAATGGTGGAAAGCTCCGGGTCAATGCCGACGGCTAAATAGTCCAGCACGATCTCACGAATGTAGCCGGGGATTTCGCGGATGAAGTCGCGCTCCGGTTTCGTCGTCAGTGTGTGCAGGTCGGCGATGATGAAGAAGGCTTCGTACTCGTGTTGAAGTTTGATTCGGTTGGCGAGACTGCCCACGTAATGGCCGAGATGCAGTCGGCCGGTGGGGCGGTCGCCGGTAAGCAAACGGGGTTTAGTGGTCATGTTGATCCTCGAGAAATTGCTGATTGCTGATTTGTGATTGCTGATTGACAATCGGCAATCAACAATCACAAATTTCCTTCCGCTATTTCAACAGCCTTGATCAAAGCTCGCGCTTTGTTCATCGTCTCTTCGTATTCCTTCGCCGGATCAGAGTCGGCGACGATGCCTGCCCCGGCCTGCACGCTCACCGTTTGGCCGCGCATGTGCAGGGTGCGAATAGTGATGCAGGTGTCCATCGAGCCGTCGAAGCCTACGTAGCCCACCAGCCCGGCGTACGAGCCGCGCGGTTCGCCTTCCAGTTCGGCGATGATTTCCATGGCTCGCACTTTGGGCGCGCCGCTCACGGTTCCCGCCGGGAAGGTGGCCCGGATGAGATCGTAAGCGTCCCGCCCCGATCCCAGTTCGCCGCTGACGTGCGAGACGATGTGCATCACGTGCGAGTATCGCTCCACCAACATCAATTCCGAGACCTTCACCGAGCCGTAGTTGCACACGCGCCCGATGTCGTTGCGGCCCAGGTCCACCAGCATCACGTGCTCGGCGCGCTCTTTGGGGTCGGCCAGCAGTTCGGTTTCGTTGGCGGCGTCGGACTGCAGGGTGGCGCCGCGCGGGCGGGTTCCGGCAATGGGGCGCACCACGGCGGTGCGGCCTTCGAGGCGGGTGAGGATTTCCGGCGATGCGCCGATGAGGTGCAGCGGCTCCCCGGCCAGCGATCCGAAGTCGAAGAAGAACATGTATGGCGACGGGTTGAGCCGTCGCAAGCTGCGATAGATGTCGAAGGGGCCGGCCGTGGTTTGGCGCGAGAGGCGTTGCGAGAGCACCACTTGAAAAATGTCGCCGGCGGCGATGTGCTCTTTGGCGCGGCGCACCTTCTCTTCAAACGCCTCGCGGGTGATGTTGGATTGCACGGCGTTGGCGGCAGCCATGCCATGGGGTGCGGGGGCAGGGGAGGGGGCGGCGGTTTGCAACCGCTCGGCCAGCGCGGTCAACCGGGTCTCGGCGGCGGCCCGCTCCGTGGCGGGGACGGTGGTCATCAGCAGCGTGCGGCCACGGGTGTGGTCGAAGGCCACGATGGTATCGGCCAGCAAAAAGATTCCGTCGGGCAGTTCGCCGTGGGGCAGGTTGAGGCGCGGCTCGAAGAACTGCACGGTTTCGTAACCGAGATAGCCCACCATGCCGCCGATGAAGCGCGGCAGGCCGGGCGTGTGCTCCACGGCGTAGCCCGACAGTTCGGCGCGAATGGCCTCCAGCGGATCGGCGTCGGGGGCCAGCGCGGCCGTGGTCACCTGCCCGTCTGCGTGGCGCTCGATGATGCGCCCGCGCAGCACCAGCGCCACTTTTGGCTCCACGCCGATGAACGAGTAGCGGCCCACCTGCTCGCCGCCGGTGACGCTTTCTAGCAGGAAGCTGGGCGACCCCCCGCCGGACAATTTGAGGTACACCGATACCGGGGTGTCGAGGTCGCTGGCGATCTCGCGCGTGACGGTGAGGTGAGAGTCGGAGCTGAGAGTTGGAGTGAGAGTGAGAGTATCACTATTGAGCAGCATACATTCTCCCTGCTCACCACTGAGCGCACGGAGATCACGGAAGCCGACAAACGGAAGCGCGCTCGGTGATCTTTGTGTTCCCGGTGGTGAATCAAAAAAGATCGCTTTCATCGTTGGGACGAAAGCGATCTTCCGTGGTGCCACCCAATTTAGGCCGGTCGCTCTTCAACAAAAAATCCGCCCCACATGCGACGGATTTGCAAAAGCCAGCCTCACTCGTTGCGGGTACGGCCTTGCGGCGATACCCTCAGCCCTGATAACGGTGGCGTTTCCGGCGTGGGCTACTTGGCTTGTGGCCGTTCGCTTGGCAACTCAGAGGTCCATTCGGCGATAGCGTGTGCGTCGGGCTTGCACCGAGTGCGCGGTGCGGCTTGCCGCCCGTACCCTGCTCGACTCTCTGCGCACCGTTTCAGCGCGTACTCGTCCTCGTCTCAGTCTTTGATTATTCGATTGGCGACACTATAGCAAAAAGGCGGGGGCCACGTCAAGAGGAAGTGCTTGTGCGCTCCGCACAGACTTGCGGCCATGGGCGCGTCCACTTTGCACAACGACCGCCGCTGAACTTCAAACTCCAAACTCCAAACTCAACATTCAACATTCGTCATTTTCCATTTTCCATTTACCATCCTCCACACCCTTAGCGCCTCGGCCACGCTCCACGCCTGCGCCATGCAGCCCTCCGGCTTGAACGGCGCGGTCGCGTCATAAATCTCCGCCAGGCTGCCCACGCCGAACTGCGTCATCACCTCGGCCAGCGGCTGCAAAAACGCTGCCGCTTGCGCCCGGTCGCCGTACACCTTGAAGTGCGCCTCCACAAACGGCCCGATGAGCCAGCCCCAGGCT
Source organism: Chloroflexota bacterium (assembly GCA_016213135.1). Taxonomy (GTDB): domain Bacteria; phylum Chloroflexota; class Anaerolineae; order Anaerolineales; family VGOW01; genus VGOW01. The sequence goes on from JACRBQ010000098.1 coordinate 56,858, forward strand.
GTGCCCTGATGATAGGCCCCGTCGCGCCGGTAGCGGTCGCCGCCGTACGTCGCCACAAAGCCGGGATGGTCGGGCGCGAGCGACCGCACCCCGTACGGCGTGAGCAGCGCGCGCCGGCATACGTCCACCACCGCGCGGGCGCGGGCCTCCGTCGCCGCCAACGGCGCATACGGCAGCGACACGGCCAACAACTGATTGGGCCGCAGCGAAGAGTCGTCGCCGCCCTCCGGCGTGTCGATCACGTCGAACAAATAGCCGCCCTCCGCAAACCAAAAGCGGTCAAAGCTCGCCGCCGCCCTCGCCGCCCGCGCGCCGTAATCGTGCGCGGCCCGCACTCCCAGCTGCCGCGCCAGCGCCTCCATGGCCCGCAGCGCATTGATCCACAGCGCGTTAATTTCCACCGGCTTGCCGACGCGCGGCGTCACCACCCAATCGTCCACCTTCGCATCCATCCACGTCAGTTGCACCCCCGGCACACCGGCGGCAATCAACCCGTCGGCCTCGCAGCGAATGCCATACCGCGTGCCGCGCAAGTGCCAGCCCACAATATCCTCCAGCACCGGCCACAACTCGCGCCCCAGCGCCTCGTCGCCCGTCGCCGCCACGTATCGATCCACGGCGTGGAAATACCACAGCGTCGCGTCCACCGTGTTGTACTCCGGCTGCTCGCCGGAATCGGGAAAACGGTTGGGCAGCATCCCCCGGCTCACGTGCCGCGCAAACGTGCGCAGTAAACTGGTCGCTACCTCGGGCCGCCCCGTGCTCAGCGTCAGCCCGGGCAGCGCAATCATCGTGTCGCGCCCCCAATCGCTGAACCAGTGATACCCGGCAATTACCGTGCGCTCCGGGCCGTCGTTCGCGCGCCACTCCGTCGCGGCGGGCAGGTTGGCCTCTGTTCTTAAGACGACGAATTGATCAGCCGCGAGAACCAGTTGCTGAACCCAACCCGGCGCATCCAGTGACGCCGCTCGCAACAGATCGCCGTGACGCCGCCCCACTGCCTCCCGAGCCGCACGCCAGTGGTGCACCTCCTCCGTCGGACGTTCGGCGCTTACCAATATGGCAAACGCCTCGCCGGGGGAAAGCGTGGCCGTAATCGCGCCGATCTTCAGTGCATCTTCGAGGTCGGGCTGGCCGCGCTCCGTTTCCACGCGGTGACGTATCCCGTTGATCCACGCCGGGGAGGTGTTGAACGCGCCCCCCGGAAACAGAATCCATATCGGGTGCGCGTTGGGGAACAGAGTCACTTTCACTCCGCCGTCAACGGCTTCAATAGCCGGATGCCAGTCGCTCGCCCTCGTCTCGCCGTGGAAGTCGCGGTGGTTGAGCAGCGGCGCAATCTCCAGCGCCAGCGGCACGGTGCCGCTTGTGTATTCGTAAACCGTCCAGGCCGCATTGTGGCCGTGGGGCATGAACACCGCTTTCTGCAGATCGGCCTCGCCCAGGCGAAAGTGCCAGTGCGGCGCGCCATCGGCCAACTCGAACCGCTGCAAATGCTCCCAGCCGCGCGGGTCAATCGTCCCGTCGGCGAACTCGTTGCTCGTCAGGCCGTAGCGCATCCCGCCCACAGTGGCCCAATCGTCCAGCTTGTTGACCAGCACCGTGCGCCCCACCGGCGGGTGCAATGCCGCCACCAGCGCCCCGTGGTAACGGCGAGTGTTGGCCCCGGCCACCGTGCCGCTGGCCCAACCACCGAGGCCATTGGTCACCAGCCACTCGCGGCGCAGCGCCTCGGCATCCGTGCGCCACTCGACGGGAGAAAGTGAAAAGGTCGGCATATCAATACGCCGAGGCGCTGTCCAGCACCCTCATCTCCTCCGCCGTCAGCCTCAGCCCCGAGGCCCCAAGGCTATCTGCCAGTTGCGCGGGCGTGTTCGCGCCGATGATGACTGCGGCCAGGTTGTCTTTGCTGAGCAGCCAGCCCAGCGCCATTTGGCCGGGTGTGCGGCCCCGCGCCTTGCCCAGCACTTGCAAGTTGTCCAGCAAATCGAAGTTCTTGTCGTTGAGCAATTGCTGCACACTGCTGCTGCGTTTACTGGCGGGCAGCGGCTCGCCGCGCCGGTATTTTCCGGTGAGGAACCCGCGCCCCAGCGGGCTGTAGGGAATGACGGCCATGCCGAACTGCCGCACCGCCTCGTAGCCGTCCATCTCGAATTTCTTCCGTTCCACCAGCGAGTAGTGCGGCTGGATGGTGAGGTATTCGCTGACCCCGGCGGCCCGTGAGGCCTGCACGGCGGCAGTCAGTTGCGCTTTGTTGTAATTTGAGCAACCCACGAACCGCGCCTTGCTCTGCTTCACCAAATCGTCGAGTGTGCGCATCGTTTCTTCAATGGGCGTGGCCTCGTCCGGCGAATGGGTCTGGTAAAGGTCAATCACCTCAGTCTGCAAGCGGCGCAGCGAGTCCTCCACCGCCCGCACTATGTGCGCCCGGCCCAGCCCCTCGCCATCGGGGCCATCCCACATGCGCCCGCGCACCTTGGTCGCCAGCACGATCTTGTCGCGGTTCCCCTTGCGCTTCATCCACTCGCCGATGATGGTTTCGGCCTCGCCGCCCTGCAGCCCCTCGGCCCAACGCGAGTAAATGTCTGCGGTGTCGATGAAGTTGCCCCCGGCCTCGAAGAATGCGTCCAGCACCGCATACGAACTGGCTTCGTCCGTAGTCCATTTGAACTGCATCGTGCCGAGGCAGATATCGGAAACCTTGAGGCCGGTCTTGCCGAGTGTGCGATATTCCATAGTGGTCTCTCCTCTGAGTCAATCCCCTTCATCGTTCGTCCGTGGGCCTTATCGGGAATAAAGACTCAGCCACGAATTACACTAATGAACACGAATTGCATCAGGCTTCTTCGTGAAAATTCGTGTCATTCGTGGCAAAGGAAATTTGCGTCCGTTATTCCCAATAGAGTCAATTATAGTCTTGGACTATAATCACGCCATACCTCTACCCCAAAAGGACATTTTCATGGCCGACTTTTCCGCGATAGACAAGTACATCGACACCCATCTCGAAGACTCAATTGCCGAGTTGGCGCGCCTGTGCGCCCAGCCGAGCGTGTCGGCGCAGGGGCTGGGCATAACCGAATGCGCCGAGTTGGTGGCCAGTTTGCTCCGGCGCAGGGGGTTCACGGTAGAGGTCATTGCCACCCATGGCAACCCGGTAGTGTATGCCGAAGCCGAGGGGGCATCCGACAAAACGCTGCTGTTCTATAACCATTACGACGTTCAACCGCCCGAGCCGCTGGAGTTGTGGGATTCCCCGCCGTGGCAACTGACCCGGCGCGACGGCAAGCTCTACGCCCGTGGCGTGGGCGACGACAAGGGCCACATCGAATGCCGCCTGTCGGCGTTGGATGCCGTGAAAGCCGTGACCGGCTCTTATCCGTGCCGGATCAAATTCGTCATCGAAGGCGAAGAGGAAACCAGCAGCGTCAACCTCGAGTCGTTTGTGGTCAATCACGCCGAGAAGCTCAAGGCCGACGCCTGCGTGTGGGAGTTTGGCGGCGTGAGTCACGAGGGCAAGCCGGAGCAGTATCTGGGCTTGCGCGGCATTTGCTACGTCGAACTGTCGGTGCAAACGGCCTCACAGGATGCCCACTCCGGCCTGGGGGGTTCCATCTTCGCCAACGCCGCGTGGCGGCTGGTGTGGGCGCTCAACACGCTCAAAGATCAAAGCGAACACATCCGCATCCCCGGCTTTTATGACGGCATCAAGCCGCCCAGCGCGCGCGACATGGAATTGCTGGCCGCATTGCCGGATGACTCCGAAGACCACAAACGCCGCTATGGATTGAAGGGATTCTTGAAAGGGCTGACGGGCGGGGTGGAGTTGCGGCGCGAAACTGTGTTCGTCCCCACTTGCACCATTTGCGGGTTTACGTCGGGCTATCAGGGGCCGGGTTCAAAAACCGTGCTGCCCGCCCGCGCCAGCGCCAAAGTGGATTTCCGGCTGGTGCCGGGGCAGGATCCGCTGGACATTCTGGCGAAACTGCGCCAGCACCTCGAGGCTGAGGGGTTCTCGGATGTGGAAGTGAACTACCTCGGCGGCGAACGCCCTGGCCGCACCGACCCTGACGATCCGTTTGTCAAACTGACTATCGAGGCCGCGCGCGAGGCCTATGGCTCCGAGGTGGTGATAGTGCCCATGGTCGGCGGCTCCGGCCCCAACCATGTTTTCCTCGACACGCTCAAGGTGCCCATTGTGTCTGCCGGGGTGGGCTATCCGGGCGGGCAGGCCCATGCGCCCAACGAGAACATCGTCATCGACAACTTCCTGACCGGCACGAAGCACACCGCGCGGATTATCGAGAAGATGAAAGAACTGTGACCCGAGGCCGGGGAGTCAGTCAGACCCTAAGGGTCTCGAAGACCCTTAGGGTCTTGATGGTCCCCGAGCTTGGCTCCGCAGTTGGAGCAGAACTTGGCCTCTTTGGCGTTGACGAAGCCGCACGCGGTGCAGGAGTCGGGCTGGACTGAGCCGAGCGGCGCGCCGCACTGCACACACACCGCCGCGCCCACCGCGTTGGCGGTGTTGCAGTACGGGCAGGCCGTGGTGCGCAGCCGGTCGGATATCTCGCTGGAGGCGGAGACGCTCCTGGCGAACCGGTCAATCGCGGCCCACACTTTCTCCGGCAGTTGCAGCGCGTCCACGTCGGCGGCCACGTCGTCAATGCGGCCCAGCAGGTTCAGCGGGTTCAACAGCGCCGAGACGGCCGTTTGGCCCAACGAGGCCGCCACGCCCAGCCACTCCTGCTCGCCCATGCCCACCATCACACCGTCGTCGATCTTCTGAATGCTCACGGCCAGCGAGGTGTTGCCGCCGGACGCCCGGCGCGACGGGGTGGCGATTTGCACGATGACCTTGTCGGGCGTGCCCACTTTCTGGGCGCGCAGATCGCCGCGGCTAAACTCGCCGACGAGGGCCATTGCCAGATCGTCCGGGGTCAGGTCGCCATGGAATACTCGTTGTTGCATGTTTGTCTTTTCTCCGAATTTCTGGCTGCGCGGTTCGCAACCGTTATTGATGCCGGGCTAATCATAAATCAGGTTACGCTGAATGCAAAATGGCCGGTGATCCTTCCGCAGACTCTGAGCAACTCGAAGCCGAGGCCATTCGCTCGTTGGTGGACTTCCGTGGCGCGAGCGTGTTGGAGGTCGGCGTCGGCGACGCCCGCCTCACGCGCCAATATGTGTTGGACGCGGCGCGCATCGTGGGTCTCGATCCCGATGCCGCCGAATTGGCCTGTGTCGATCTGCCCCACCCGTGGCGGGCCAAAGTGTCCCTGCTGCAGGGCGATGCCCGCAGTTTGCCGTTTCCACCAGAGAGTTTCGATCAGGTCATTCTTGCCTGGTCGCTTTGATGAGTCTCCCCCGAGGGCATGGTCCATGCCCTGACAGAAACATGGCGCGTGAGCCGCGGCGTTGTGCTGGATGTGCGGCCGCGCCCCGGCGAGCCGCAAGTGCTGGTGTGCGATGCGCCGGGCCGCGAATGGGCGTGCGGCAGCCTGCCATGGAGCGGCGACTTGCCCGAAGGCCACCCGCAGGCCGAGGCCGCGCTGGCACAGGTGGTGGCACAGGGCTGGTTTGCCGTGGCTGGCGCGCGCCAGTTCGATTGGGTGGATACTTTCGCGACGGCGGACGAGTTGGCCGAGACCGTTCACGAAGACTGGTCGCGCACGCTGGACGAAGACACCGCGCTGAAATTGATGCGAGCGATGGAGCAGGGCGGGCGGGGGGCGGTGTCGTTGATCCGGCAGGCCATTGGGGTGAAGCTGCTGCGAAAGTTGCCGCGCCCGGCGCAAACCGATTCGCCGTGATCGGCGGTGTATAATCGCGACCATGCGCCGAACTGCAAAACTCCTCACCCTCATTGCCAGTCTCGCCGGCTTGCTGGCGTTGGCCGGCCTCAATAGCGGCCTGTTGCTGGCCGCGCAACTGCCCCAACTGCCCACCGAAACCCTGCAGCCCACGGCCACGTTTGGCGGCCCCACGGTGTTCGTGTCCGAGCAGGTCAACGTGCGCTCCGGCCCCGGCACCAATTACGATCAGGTGGGGGTGATGGTGGCCGGGCAGACAGCCCCGGCGCTCGGCCGCTCGCAGGCGGGTGAATGGATCCAAATTGAATATCCCGGCGGGCCGGGGAACCGGGCCTGGGTGTTTGCGCTTTTGGTGGCCCTGCGCGCCGGTACGGTGGACGCATTGCCCGTGGTGGGACCGCCGCCTACGCCCACCCTGCCGCCCACGCCCACGTTTGAGCTGGGCACCGCCTCTGCCAGCACGGCCACAGCCACGCGGCTGCCCACGTTTACCCCGGCGCCCCCGGTGGCCCAGGCTACTTTTGGCACGCCCGACCTCGGCGGCGGCGGGTTTCCTCCGGCGTTGCTGATTTTGGGCCTGTTCGTTATCGGCGTATTTGCCGGAGTGGTTGCGATTCTTCGGCAACGAGCCTGAACGCTCGGCCGGCGGATTGCAAGCAGAGAAAACAAAAAACGCGCCTCAGGCGCATTTTCTGTTGGAGACGAGCGGCTGCGGGTACAGGGTCAGGCTACCGTAAAACGCGTGTAGTGATACTGGATCAAGCCATCGCGCAAGCCCACGGTGTCGCTGCCGTCGTTAACCAAACCGTTGCTGCTGTTGGCCGTCCACGTAAACATGCAAGTCGGGTCGTGACCGGAGGAGCTTCGCATAACGAAGTTCGCACTTGGCAAACGGTTGGTGAGCAGATCGTTGTAATAGTCGCGAATGGCGCTGCTGCTCACCACGGTGCGCTGCGCGGTGACGTGCGCGGCGTTTGGCTGGTACAGCGCTACCAGCGCGTCTACGTCTCCGTTGTTGAGGGCGCTGAAGTATCGGGTCAGCAGATCGGCGGCGGCGCCGGACAAGGCCCCTGTCGCGCTGCCGGTCGGCGGGGTGATAATGGGGGCGCTGGGGATGAAAGGCCAACTGTAGTTGGCGACGGCATCCCACAGATCGGTGTTGCCTGCCGACGTTGCCCAATCCCACGAATAGGCATTGGCCGCCGACAGGCCCAGCGACTGAGCTTTGGAGAAAAACAGCCTCAAGTCGTCCGGGGTGGCGCGCCAGCCGCCCGTGCCATAGGCCGAGCCGGTGGGGATGACGGGCCGGGCGTAGCCGACGAGGGAAGTGTTGGCAAATTCCTGCACCGTGCGGGCCAACTGCGTATCGGGGTTGTGCGCCTGTTCCCAGTAAACCTGGGGCATATTCAAATCGCACTTCTCCAAAAACTCGCGCCAGGGCAAGGTGGTGTGATACGACGGATAGCGGTACGAGCTGAGGGCGATGGGCAAATTGGGCAGGCTGGCGCGCAGCGCGCTCATAAAAGTGCGAGCGGCGGCGCTCTTGCCGGACTCTTTGTACTCGGCCTCGGCGTCGATCACGTAGCCATCCACCGCCAATTGCTGGCAACGTTGCACGGCGGCGCGGGCCTCGCCGGCCGGGTCGTTCCCTTTGACGTAGTGCCAGCCCCACACCTGCATGCCCCGGTTGTGCAAGGCCCGGACTACCGGGGCGGTGATGTCGTTGTTTTGCGAATCATAGCCATAGGCAAATGTGGTGTCGGCCACCTTAACGACGGCATGGCTGAGATTGGCGGCCTGCGCTTTGTTGGCTATGGCCTCGGCATTAGCGCCTTCGCAGTTCTTCAGTTGCCAAGTAAAAAATCCTTTTCCGGTAAGAGCCATAAGACCTCCAATCTAGGGCACTGGGGTGGCGTCCGATCAATCATCGGCGCGGCTAGCTGCGCTTGGCGCCGTCGGGCATGGTCACGTCGATCATGTTCGCCATGTACAGGTCGGCTTTGGTCAAATCGGCTTTGGTGAGGTTGGCCTGTGTCAGATCGGCTCGAGTCAGGTTGGCGCGATCGAGATTCGCTTTGGTCAGGTCTGCTCTGGCGAGGTTGGCTCCCGTGAGGTTGGCGCCGCTGAGGTTGACCGTGCGCAGGTTGGCGCCGCTGAGATTGGCCCCGGCGAGATTGGCGTCGCTCAAATCGGCGCCGAATAGATTGGTCTCGCTCAGGTCAATGTTCACCAGCCACAGCGGGCCGGGCCGGTTCAAAAGGTCGTAAATCTGGTAGTTGGTTAGATCGGTCATCAGGTCAAAATCCCTTCCTGGACAATTGTAGCATCTTAACGGCTGCGCGATAGACACGCGATAGACAGCCAATAACCACCGGATTATACTGTGGCAGTATGAAAATTGACGACCTCCTCGAACAACTGCCGCCTTCCCTCACGCCGCAAGAGCGTTCCGATATTGAGCGGGCTTACAAACTGGCTGCCACGGCACATGCCGGGCAAACGCGCGCCTCGGGCGAGCCGTACATTTCGCACTGCGTGGCCGTGGCCAAAATCCTGTGTGAAATGAACCTGCCGGCCTCGGTCATCGTGGCCGGCCTGCTCCACGACACGGTGGAAGACACCCAGGTCACCCTCGACGACATTCGCCGCGAATTTGGCGACGAAGTGGCCCGTTTTGTGGACGGCGTGACTAAACTGACTAATCTGCCGCGCGTTTCGCGGCTGGATAAGCCCCGGGCCGGCAACACGGCGGCCGACGACTATTTGCCGGAAGACCGGGCCGACCTGCGCAGCCACGACCGGGACGCGGAGACGATCCGCAAGACGTTCCTGGCCATGGTCGAAGATGTGCGGGTGGTGCTCATCAAGCTGGCCGACCGCCTGCACAACATGCGGACGCTGACCCACCTTAAGCCGGACCAGCAGCGCCGCATTGCCCGCGAAACGCTGGAGATTTTTGCGCCGCTCGCCAATCGCCTCGGCATCTGGCGCATGAAATGGGAACTGGAAGACCTGGCCTTTCGCTACGTGGAGCCGGAGGCCTACCGCGAAATCGCCGGGATGCTCGACGAACGGCGCGCCGATCGCGAGCGCACGATGGCGGCTATTATCGACAAAATCAAGGCGGCGCTGGCGGAGCATCACATCGAGGCTATCGAGTTGGAGGGGCGGCCCAAGCACATCTATTCGATCTGGAAAAAGATGGTGCGCAAGCAAGCGGGATTCGATCAGATTTACGACGTGAGGGCCGTGCGGCTGATTGTGAAGGACGTACCCACCTGTTACATGGCCATCGGAATTATTCACGGCTTATGGAGCCCGCAGCCGCACGAATTCGACGACTACATCGCCACGCCCAAGGATAATTTTTACCAGTCGCTGCATACGGCCGTGGTGTACGACGACGGCAAGCCGCTGGAAGTGCAAATCCGCACCTCGGAGATGCACGAAAAGGCCGAGTACGGCATTGCGGCCCACTGGCGCTACAAGGAGGGCACGCGCAAGCGCGACGAATTATTCGAGAAGCGGATTGCCTATCTGCGGCAATTGATGGAATGGCAGCAGGACGTGACCGAGGGGCGCGCCTTTGTGGAGGCGCTCAAGACCGACGTGTTTCAGGATCGGGTGTACACGTTTACGCCCAAGGGCGACATCATCGACCTGCCCCAGGGCGCCACCCCGATTGATTTTGCCTATCACGTTCACACCTCGGTGGGCGATCGTTGCCGCGGGGCCAAAATTAACGGCAAACTCGTGGCCCTGAGCACGCCGCTCAAAACCGGCGATCAGGTTGACATCATCACCGCCAAACGGGGCGGCCCCAGCCGCGATTGGCTAAACACCGACCTGCGCTTTGTGCAATCGGCGCGCGCTCGCGAAAAGATTCGGGCGTGGTTCAAAAAACAGGATCGCGACCTCAACATCACCACCGGGCGCGGATTGCTCGAACGCGAACTCAAGCGGCTGGGCATCGACAATCTGACGTACGAAGCCATCGCGGAGTTGTTCGGCTATGGCAAGACCGACGATTTTCTGATGGCGTTGGGGTGCGGCGACATTCACACCCAGACGGTCGTCAACCGCATCGTCGATTATTTGCGCAAGGAAGAAAAAGACAGCGCCGACACGTTGCCGCCGCCGTATTCGGAGTTGGGGGCGGGCTACCGCAGCAGCTCCGATCAGGTCACCATCCAGGGCACCGGCGGGCTGCTCACGCGACTAGCGCCGTGTTGCAACCCGGTCAAAGGCGAACCGATCATCGGGTACACCACGCGCGGGCGCGGTATTACGGTTCACCGGCAGGATTGCCGTAACGCGCTGCAGGTTCGCGAAAAGGAACGATTGATTCAAGTGAGTTGGGGCGGGGTGGTCGAGCGCACCTATCCGGTGCCCATCCGCATTCAAGCCTACGACCGCGACGGCCTGTTGCGCGATGTATCCACCCTGGTGGCCGACGAAAAAGTCAGCATCGGGCGGGTAGAAATTCCCGCGGCCGAGAAGAACATCGCCAATATGCTGCTTATTTTGCAGGTGACGGATCTGGCTCAGTTGACGCGCATTCTGAACCGGATTGAGCAGTTGCCCAATGTGCTAGACGTCCGACGGTGGAAGCCGGGTTAGCCTGCCGGTCTCTACCCACGAGATACCGAGCGCCTGCTGAATTTCCTGGCGCAGGACAGCCGGCGAAAAGGGCTTGAGCAGATAGCGGACGACGCCCAGTTCGTGGGCGCGCGCGCGGTACGAAGTGTCGGCGCGCACCGAGACAACCATCACCGGCGTTTCGGCGTACTTCGGGTATTTGCGGAACTTTTCCAGAAAGTCCAGCCCGGTCTCGCCCGGCAACATCATATCCAGCAATATCAGATCGGGGGTTTTGTCATCAAGAATCTGCCACGCTTCGTCGCCGCTGGGCGCGTTCAGCAGTTCGATGGGCGCATGACGCAGCACCAGCCGAATCAAATTGGCGATATCCTGGTTATCTTCGATGCTCAGAATAACTTTGCGCTGTTCGCTCATGTTAAGCTATTCTAAGCAATTTGCAATTTACCACAAGGGGTCAAAAGTCTGATTTACTTCTGCTATCGGATCTGTAAGTTGCCGCCGCGCGCCCATTAGTCAGCTTTCATCGTGAAAAACGCTTGACATAGCGTGCTATAATGCGAGCGGACAACCGGGTCGAAGGCAAATGCTGGGCTGGATTATCTGTTTCGCCAATGCTTTCCGTTTCTGACGCTCTATCCCAAGTGCTGGCGAAGTTCAAACCACTCGACGCCGAATGGGTCCCAACCGCATACGCTGCGGGACGGGTGCTTGCCCAAACTGTCCACGCTTCCCTTGACCTGCCGCCCTTTCCCAACTCAAGCATGGATGGCTATGCCGTCCGCGCCGCCGATGTGCGCGCCGCCTCCCCGGCCACGCCCGCGCTGCTGACGGTGATTGGCGATATCCCCGCCGGCGCAGTGCCCTCGATGGTCGTGCGCCCCGGCTGTGCAGCGCGGATTATGACCGGGGCGCATATGCCCCAGGGGGCCGATGCCGTCGTCCCGGTCGAAGCCACCGACGACAGCCGTTCCACTGGCGGCGGGCCGCTGCCGGTGGCCGTTCGAGTGTTGAAGGCGGTGGAGGCCGGGGAGTACGTGCGCCACCAGGGGGAGGACATGAAAGCCGGGGCTGAGATTCTGCGCCCCGGCATGATCCTGCGGCCCTACGATCTGGGGATGCTGGCCGCCACGGGGTGCAGCAAAGTGTCCGTGGTGCGCCGCCCGCGCGTGGCGATCTTATCCACCGGCGATGAATTGGTGCCCGTGGAAACGGAACCTGGCCCCGGGCAGATTCGGGACACGAACGGATACACTCTGGGCGCATTGGTGCGCAAATATGGCGGGGAGGCATTGATGCTGGGTGCGGCCCCGGATCAGGCGGACGCGGTTGACCGTATGTTGGGCGAGGCGCTGGAGCAGGCAGCCGACGTGATCGTGTCGTCGGCGGGGGTGTCGGTGGGCGCGTACGATGTGGTGAAGGCTGCCGTGGAGCGCCGAGGGGTATTGAGCTTTTGGAAGGTGCGCATGCGCCCCGGCAAGCCGATTGTGTTTGGCCGCCTGGGCGCCGTTCCCTTTTTTGGTTTGCCGGGAAACCCGGTGTCGGCAGTGGTGGGGTTCGAGATTTTTGTGCGCCCGGCGCTGCTCAAATTGAGTGGCCGCACGCGCATCGATAAACCGGTGGTGAGTGTTCTATTGACCGAAACGTGGCATTCGGATGGGCGCGAGAGTTACTTGCGGGCGGTGGTGAGCCGGGAAGATGGCCGTTACGTGGCCCGCAGCGCGGGCGGCCAGGGCTCCAATATGATATCGGCGCTGTCGGCGGCCAACGCGCTGTTGATTTTGCCCGAGGGCGTTACGGAAGCGCCCGCCGGCAGCACGCTGCGGGCCTGGATGCTCGATTGGCCGGAGGAGGTTTTCTGAGTAATGAGCTATGACGAATAACTCGACTAATTCGACCAGTGCGATCGATATCAGTTCGCGCTTGAGACTGATCAGTCTGGCGCTGGCTTTGATCGGGCTGGCGGTGTCGCTGTACCTGACGTGGGTCAAGGTCGCCAGGACTTCGGCATTTTGCGGCGGCGTGGGCGATTGCGAGGCGGTCAATTCAAGCATCTATGCCCAGATCAACGGCGTGCCCGTCGCCGCGCTGGGGGCCGGCGCGTACCTGGCAGTGGCCGTGTTGCTGTTCATGGAGTCGCGCGGCCAAATTTGGGCCGAGTGGGCGCCCCTGGCGGTCTTCGGCCTCGGCCTTACGGGCACGTTGTATTCGGCGTATCTGACTTATATTGAATTGGCGGTGTTGCACGCCGTGTGCCCCTATTGTGTCGTTTCAGCCATTTGCATCACAGCCATTTTTGCGCTTTCGGTCGTCCGTCTGTGGCGACCTCAGACCTATTAATTCGATCCCCACGGAGAATTTCCATGCCCCGTATTCGCTGTCACTACGTCGATTGCGTCTTTTTGGAAGACAAATACTGCGGCGCCGCCGCCGTTGAGTTCGATCCCGACTCCGGCTGCCTCACTTATTCGCAGGTGGACGCAGTGGCCGTGGATGACGTGGAAGATTGGGAGGACGAGGATTTGCTGGACGAGGAAGAAGAGGAAGAGGATCTGTACGACGACGACGAGGAAGACGACGACGATTGGGAAGAGGACACGGACGAAGATTAGCCGCTCGTCCGGCGCGCGGCGCCGGGCGGCGGCGCAATGGCTGAAAAAGAACGACGCCGACCTGCGGGGGTCGGCGTCGTTTTGTTTGCGGGGTTGCCGGGGCTTAGCCCTTGTTGGCGGCGTGATGTTTGAGCGTGCGCTCGAAGACGTCTTCCAACTCCGGCTTCGTGCTTTTGTTCTTTTTCTTCCGCCGATCGTCGCGCGGGCCTGCCTGCCCCTGCATGGCCTGCCGCAGCGCCAACTCCATGGCCGTCAGCGGTTTCTCGTCCGGCGCGTCCTCTTCGGGCGTGTAGTCGTCCAGGGCCTTCATGCTCAGGTCGATGCGCCGCTTCTGGCGATCGACGGCGATCACTTTGGCTTCCACTGCCTGCCCCATCTTAACTATGTCGCTGGGATCGTCCACGCGGCCCTGCATCATCTCGCGCACGTGAATGAAGGCCGGACGCTCGGCGCCGATCTCCACAAAAGCCCCGAACTTTTCCATGCGGTTCACGGTGCCGGTGACCACCCTGCCGAGTTTCAGGTCGTCCCAGTCCAGGAGGAAAGGTTCCAACAGGGTCAGATCAATGCGGCCCACTTTGGCGTCCACGTTGCGCACCCAAACGGTCACTTCCTGCCCTACATTCACCACGTCTTCCACGCGGTTGGTGCGCTCTTTGCGCAACTGCGAAATGTGCAGCAGCCCGTCTTTCTCTGCGCCCACATCCACAAATGCGCCAAACAACTCGATCTTTTTTACTTTGCCTTGCAATTTCGTTTTGGGTTGCAGGTCGGCCAGTTTGAGTCTGGCCGATGCCGCACCGGTCGCTGCGTCACCAGTCACGATAAAACATCCTCCACAAATTCGGCAGTAGGGCAAAACGGAAACCGCCTCGCGTTCGGGCGGTCACTAATCGTCGAAACTGAGCAGCGATCATTATACCCACAGGCCAAATGCCTGTCAAACAAACTAATTCACAGGTATAATCGCAACCACTTGCAGGCAAATCACCGCTTGCAAACAGACACCACCTGGGAGAGCGGCCGTTGCGGATTCTGATTACTGGTGTCGGCGGTTTTGCCGGGAGTCATTTGGCCGACGCCCTGCTGGCGCAGGGTGAGCGCGACCTGTGCGGGGTGCTGGTGGCCCCAGGGCGGCCCAACTATCTCGATGAACGCGTCCGACTCGTTGTTGCCAATTTGCGTGAACCGGCTGAAGTAGCGCACTTGCTGGCCGAATTCAAGCCCGACCGGATCTATCATCTGGCCGGGCAAGCTTTTGTGCCGCAAAGCTGGTCGGACCCGTGGGACACGCTGGAGAACAACATCCGCGCCCAGCTCAACATTTTGCACGGTTGCGTGCAACTGGGGCTGATGCAAACCCGGGTGCTGGCGGTCGGCTCCAACGAGGAATATGGCCGCCTGGACGCCGCCGAGCTGCCCGCGCGCGAGACCTCGCCCTTGCGCCCCGATAGTCCCTACGGGGTGAGCAAAATAGCGCAGGATTATCTGGGCCAGTCGTATTTTATCAGCCACGGGTTGCCGGTGGTGCGGGTGCGCCCCTTCAACCACATTGGGCCGCGCCAGAGCGCGCGCTTTGTGGCCGCCGATTTCGCCGGCCAGATTGTGGAAATTGAGCGCGGCCGGCGCGCGCCCGTGGTGCGGGTGGGCAACTTGCAGGCCGAGCGCGACTTTTCCGATGTGCGCGACATCGTGCGCGGCTATGTGGCCGCGCTAGAGCAGGGGCAGGCCGGCGAGGTGTACAACGTGGCTTCGGGGGTGTCGCGCCCCATCAGTGTCCTCCTCGACGGTTTGTTAGCCTTGGCTCAACGCGCCATCACCGTGGAGGTCGACCCGGCGAAATTGCGCCCGTCGGACACCCCGCGCCAACAGGGCGACTCGAGCAAGCTGCGGGCCGCTACCGGCTGGGAGCCGCGCATCCCGTTTGAACAAACACTCAAAGATATCCTCGATTACGAAAGACGGTATCACTCATGAAAACAGCCTTAATCACCGGCGTCACCGGGCAGGACGGCAGTTACCTGGCCGAGTTTTTGCTGGGCCAGGGCTACCGCGTGGTCGGCATGGTGCGCCGATCCTCCACCGTCAATTTCGACCGCATCAAACACATTCAAAACGACATCGAAATCGCGCAGGGCGACCTGCTCGATCAAATGTCCATTGTGGATATTTTGCGGGAGCACCGCCCGACGGAAGTGTACAACCTGGCCGCGCAATCGTTTGTGCCCACCTCGTGGACCCAGCCCGTGCTCACGGGCGAGTTCACCGCCCTCGGCGTCACCCGCATGTTGGAGGCCGTCCGTAGCACCGACCCCGCTATCCGCTTCTACCAGGCCTCGTCCAGCGAAATGTTTGGCAAGGTGGCCGAAGTGCCCCAGCGGGAAACCACGCCTTTCTATCCGCGCTCGCCCTACGGCGTGGCCAAAGTGTACGGCCACTGGATCACGGTCAATTACCGCGAGAGCTACAACTTGTTTGCCTGTTCGGGGATTCTGTTCAATCACGAGTCGCCACGGCGCGGGCTGGAGTTTGTGACGCACAAGGTCACGCACGCCGTCGCCAAAATCAAGCTGGGCAAAGCCAAAGAGCTGCGGCTGGGCAATTTGGACTCGCGCCGCGACTGGGGCTTTGCCGGTGACTACGTGCAAGCCATGTGGCGCATGTTGCAGCAGGACCAGCCGGACGACTTCGTGGTTGCCACCGGCGAGACGCACTCGGTGCAACAACTCTGCGAAGTGGCCTTTGGGCACGCGGGCCTCGACTGGCGCGAATTCGTGCGGCAAGACCCCAAATACTTCCGCCCTGCCGAAGTGGATCTGCTAGTGGGTGACCCGACTAAGGCGGGCAAGGCTTTGGGCTGGGAACCCACCGTCAACTTCAACGGCCTGGTGCGGATGATGGTAGACGAAGACCTCAAAGCCATCGAAGAAGGGCGGGAAGTGTAATGATGAATGCGGAATGATGAATGATGAATTTTGAGTGTTGAGTTTTGAATTGAGCCTTGTGAATTGACTATTTGGTATTGAGTATTTTGTATTAACCCCATGCCCCGACTTTTTGGAACTGACGGCGTGCGCGGCACGGTAGGCGAGTGGCCGATGGTGCCCGAATTTGCGCTGAAGCTTGGGCAAGCGGCGGGCGCGGTGCTGGCTCGCCACGCCAAACGACCGGCGGTGGCCGTGGGCCGCGACACCCGGCAAAGCGGCCCCATGCTGCACAGCGCCCTCAGCGCGGGCCTCCTCGCCGGCGGCGTGGACGTGATGGCGCTCGACGTGATCACCACGCCCGGCGTGTCGTGGCTGGTGCAGCGGCTGGGCCTGGCGGCGGGCGCGGTCATCTCTGCCTCGCACAACCCGGTGGATCAAAACGGAATTAAATTCTTTGGCCCGCAGGGGCAGAAGCTCTCCGAAGCCGAAGAACTCGAAATCGAAGCGCTGGCCGACCCGCAGCCCGGCGATGCCCCTGCGCCGCCGCCGTTCAACGCCCGGCCCGGCCGCGTGCTGGCGGGCCAGGGCATGCACGAGCTATACCTCGAAGCCCTGCTCGCCGAGCATCCCGACCTGCGCCTCGACGGCCTCACGCTGGTGGTTGATTGCGCCAACGGCGCCGCCTCGGCCTTTGCGCCCGAACTGTTTGCCCGGGCCGGCGCGCGCGTCATCGCCATTCACGCCTCGCCCACCGGCCTCAACATCAACGCCGAGGCCGGGTCCGAATATGTGCGGCAGCAGCCCGGCAAACTCAAAGACCTCATCCACAGCTACCGCGCCCACATGGGCATCGCCTTCGACGGCGACGCCGACCGGGTGATATTTGTCGACGAGCACGGCGGCGTGGTGGATGGCGATCACATGCTCGGCAGGTTGGCCCGTTACCTCGACGAGCGCGGGCAATTGATGGCCCGCTCGGTCGTCACCACCACCATGCGCAACGGCGGCCTCAAAGGGTACGTGGATTCTGCCGGACTGCAATTGCACGAAACGCCCGTGGGCGACAAATACGTCACCGAGAAACTGATCGACCTGCGGGGGCGCACGACTCTGCCGGGGGGCATTGGCCTCGGCGGTGAACAGTCGGGCCACATCATCCTGCTGGACGACGACCACGCCACGGGCGACGGGATGCGCACCGCCCTTTACGTGCTGCGGGCTTTCCTTGCTGCCAACGGCCACTCGTTGGCCGACTTCGCCGCGGCCATCGGCAAGACGCCGCAAATTATCGCCTCCGCCGATGTGGGGCGCGGCCCCCGGCTCGACAAGCCCGCTCTCGCCGCATTCGAACAGCAAACGCTCGCCGACACGCCCGGTCTCACCCGCGTCAACCTGCGCTACTCCGGCACCGAGCCTAAATTCCGCGCCATGCTCGAATCCGATGGCAGCCAACCCGAGGAAGCTCTGGTCGTCATGGCTACCCGGCTGTGCCGCCATATGCAGCGCGCCGCCGGCGTGCCCGAGGCCCTCATCGAAATTCAGGATTGCAGCCGGGGCGGGCTGCTGAAAGTGGACTGACGCTATGGATGCGCTGCGCCAGATCATCCTTATCGTGCTCGACAGCGTGGGCATTGGCGATGCGCCCGATGCCGAAGCCTACGGCGACGCCGGCTCGAACACGGTAGCCAACACCGCGCGCGCCGTGGGCGGGCTGCGCCTGCCCCACATGGCTGCGCTGGGGTTCGGCCACCTCGGCAACTTTGCCGGAGTGCCGGCGGTCGCGCAGCCGCAGGGCGCGTACGGACGCCTCACCGAAGTATCGGCCGGCAAAGACACCACCTCGGGCCACTGGGAACTGGCGGGCGTGTCCCTGGCTAAACCGTTCCCCACGTTTCCGAAAGGTTTCCCCCCGAGCTTTATCGTCGCGTATGAATCGCGCATCGGGCGCGGCACATTGGGCAACCGGGCGGCATCGGGCACGGTCATCCTGGACGAGTTGGGGGCCGAGCATGTGTCCACCGGCAGGCCCATTGTGTACACCTCCGCCGATAGTGTGTTTCAAATCGCCGCGCATCAAGAGGTGATCCCGCTCGAAGAGCTGTACCGGTTTTGCGAAACTGCCCGCGAGATGCTGACGGGCGATCTGGCGGTGGGGCGCGTGATTGCCCGCCCGTTCATCGGCGCGCCGGGAAGCTTCACTCGCACCGAGCACCGGCGCGACTTTTCGCTCGCGCCCCAGGGCGACACGATCCTGGACAAAGTGAAAGCTGCCGGGTTGATGGTAGCCGGGGTCGGCAAGATTGAAGACATCTTTGCCCATCGCGGACTCACCGATGTGAATCACACCGGCAACAACGAAGCCGGAGTGACGGCCACGGTTGACTTTATTCGCACGCGCAAACCGGGACTCATCTTTGCCAACCTTGTGGATTTCGATGCGCTGTACGGCCACCGCAACAACCCGCAGGGATACGCGCAGGCGCTGGAAGCCTTCGACCGGCGCTTGCCCGAACTGCTCTCGGCGCTGGGGCCTGACGATGCGTTGATGATCACCGCCGACCACGGCAACGATCCCACCTCCGGCTCCACCGATCACTCGCGCGAGCGCGTGCCGCTGTTGGCGGCGGGCAACCCGGTGCGCCCGGTGGACATCGGCACCCGCCGCACCTTTGCCGACGTGGCCGCCACCATCGCGGAGCTGTTGGGCGTGCCCGCGCCGGGGCGGGGCGACTCGTTCGCCGAAACCATCCGCGTGCGCCGCGTTTGAAGCCTGAAAGAAGTCACGGCGAGAACAGTACAAATAGCTAGGCAAAAAGCGGACTTAATTGATACAATTCTCACAAGGGATCGTCGATACTCACTGCCACCTTGACATGCCAGCCTTCGACGCCGATCGCGACGCGGTGCTGGATCGCGCGCGCGGGTCGGGGGTGACACGAATCATGATACCGGGCATTGACCTGGCCTCCAGCCGCCGCGCGGTGGCGCTGGCTGAAGCGCACCCGGAGATTTACGCTGCGGTGGGGGTGCATCCGCACGAGGCCGAAACGCTGGGGCCGACAGAGTTGAACGATCTGAGGGCGCTCGCCGCGCACCCCAAAGCGCGGGCCATTGGCGAGATTGGTTTGGATTATTATCGTGATCGGTCGCCGCGCGAGGCGCAGCGCCAGGCCCTCGCGCAGCAATTGGATCTGGCCGGGGAACTGGGTCTGCCGGTCATCGTGCACAACCGGGACGCATTTGCCGATGTGATGGCCGCCCTTGCCGGGTGGCCCGGGCAGCGGCGGGGCGTGTTGCATTCTTTCAGCGGCGACCGGGCGCAATTGAGCGAGGCGCTGGCCGCAGGATTTTATATCGGCATCACCGGGCCGATCACGTTTCCGAAGGCGCACGAGTTGCGCGCGGTGGCGGTTGCCGCCCCGGCGGCGCGGTTGCTCATCGAAACCGATGCGCCGTACCTCACCCCGGCCCCGCGCCGCGGGCAGCGCAACGAGCCGGCTTACGTGCGCCGGGTGGCCGAAACGCTGGCCGAAGTGCGCGGCGAAAATCTTGCGGAGGTAGCGGCGCAGACGAGCGCCAATGCCGCCGCACTGTTCGACTGGAGTAGTTGAAAGTGATTACCGAAACAAAACTCACCATGGCCGAAGTGCTGTCGCCCGTGCGCGACGGTTTGAAGGCCGTGGAAGATCGTTTGAGCGAATACGGGCCGGATCAGCACGAGGCCCTCACCGCCGCCACCAACCATCTGCTGGCCTCCGGCGGCAAGCGCATCCGCCCGGCCATGTCGTTGTTGGCCGCCGCCGTGTTCGACGCCGACCCCGACCAGGCGGTGTACGTGGCCGCCTCCATCGAAATGCTGCACACGGCCACGCTGGTGCACGACGATCTGATCGACGGCTCGTTGCTGCGCCGCGGCATTCCCACCCTCAACGCCAACTGGACTCCCGGCGCAACGGTGCTCACCGGCGACCACCTGTTTGCCCGCGCCGCCGACCTGGCCGCCCACGCCGACTCGGTTCGGGTGATGCGGATTTTCGCCCGCACCCTCATGGTGCTGGTCAACGGCGAAATCAATCAGATGTTCAAGAGCAAAGGCATCGCCAGTCGGGATGATTATTACCGCCGCATTTACGCCAAGACCGCTTCCGTGTTCGAGGCGGCCGCCGAGGCCGGGGCGGTGGCGGCCCACGCCGCCGAAGACGACATTGCCGCATTGGCTACTTACGGGCGCGAGGTAGGCTCGGCGTTTCAAATTGTGGACGACATTCTGGATTTCGTGGGCGACCCGGCCCATATTGGCAAGCCGGTGGGCGGCGATTTGCGGCAGGGGCTGGTGACGCTGCCCACACTGTGCTACATGGAAGAGCGCCCGCACGATGCCGACGTGAGGGCTTTGCTCAACGGGCGCATGGGCGACGCGGTCATCACGGCGCGCGTGGTCGAAGCGGTGCGCGCCTCCAGTGCCATTCGGGCCGCGCTGGCCGAGGCGCGGCAGTTTGTGGCCCGAGGCCTGTCGGCGCTCGACAGTCTGCCGCCGGGCCAACCGGTCGAGTCGCTGCGGCGCCTGGCTGAATACGTCGTCAGTCGCGATCTGTAAGGGCGCATTTCAATTGGGTGATGATTCGGAGCGTTCGGGTGGAGTGATGGTTTTAGCCACCCGCCGTAACTTCCGCCCAGAAATCTTTGTGTTTGATCCCTTTCCCCTCTCGAATCTGCTTTTCGGCGGCCTGCAAGATGCGTTGCAACTTTGGGGAATATGCCATTAGCAGTCGCTCGAGTTCTTCTTCATCCTGCATGGACAGCAGGACAGCCACGGGCTTGCCATTCTTGGTCACCACCACCGGGCCGGCTTTGCTGGCTTTGATATAGCCACTGAGTTTGGCCTTGACATCGGCCACCGAAGCGATTTTCATAGTTTAATCTCCTCTGCACCAAACCACAGGCGTTCGCCTTCCTTTTCGCCAATCGCCAGGACATAGACTTGCTGTTCGTCGGGATTGACTTTGTACAGAACCCGGAAGCGATTATTGGGTCCGAACCGGATCTCCCACGTGGCGCCGAAGAGGGGGCGTTTGAGCGGTTTTCGATTGTGCGTTTCAACTTCAGGCTCGATCTGCAACTGCTCTTCGATGGTTTCCTGAATCAGCGAGTAGTATTTCGACTCAATCGTTTTCAAATGGCGTTTGATAAGCGGGGCGTAAATCAGTTCAAACAGCTGGGTCTTCATTCTGACCACAATTGTAGTCAGATTTTCTCATGGGTCAATCCCGAACCTATTCGGCTGCCAGGGCCACAAAACCATGCAGGATCACCGTGTTTGGTCCAGAAACCGTTTGATTTTGAGTTGCTTTTGCCGAGGCCGTGGGTGCGGAAAGTTGCCAATGGTCGTGAGTTGCCGCTATTCACAGCGGCCTCCGTGGACCTGCTGTGGTAGCGCTCGACAGTCTGCCGCCGGGCCAACCGGTCGAGTCGCTGCGGCGTCTGGCCGAATGTGTAGTCAGTCGCGATCTTTAAGACTCGCCCGCCAAAATAAGAATACGCTGTTTTACTTCAGCGGAAACCCACATACCTGCCTCACTCAAATTCGTTACATACGGTTCAATCTTGTCAATCAAACCTTGAGATTTTCCTTCCAACAAAACCTTTAAAGTTCCCCAAACTTGTAAACCAGCCACTTGAGCAGTTCGGCGTGCAAGCATGTCATCAAGCAAAATAATCCGAGTTGGATTTTCCAATGCTAAAGCCATTGCTCCAAGTTCACCTGCGCCCAAATCCAATGCAAGCCATTCGGAAGGCATGGATTTTGGATTGACAATGTTCAGCCAGGAATAATCTGCGGGATTTGGCACATCGTAGCCTTTGCTACGCCCTGCCAATAATTCATTTTTACTGGCTTCTGCTGTCCAAACTTCATCAAACATTTTTGGAAGCAAGTTTATAGCCCCAATCCGATAAAGGTAAAGTAGTGGGGAAGTGTTGCTGATGGCTTTAAGCACGTTTGCTTTCTAAATCGTTAAGTTCTGCGGCGAAGGGGAACACCTTGTAGCGATTCAGACTGAGCAAAAATTCAACCCTGGACATTCCTGCAAGTTCAGCGGCACGCCCGGAAGAAAGCCTGCCAATTTCAAACAACTTGACAGCCGCCAAAACGAGAATTTCACGCCCAAAAGA
Organism: Chloroflexota bacterium; assembly: GCA_016213135.1. Classification (GTDB taxonomy): domain Bacteria; phylum Chloroflexota; class Anaerolineae; order Anaerolineales; family VGOW01; genus VGOW01. The sequence continues at coordinate 78,980 of JACRBQ010000098.1, forward strand.
TTCAGCGTCTGTCTTTTCTGCGAGAAGCACCTTTTCCGGAATTTCGATAGTAATTTGTTGGAGAGTCATTTTTACTCCTTTTTCCACCGCTAATTTTACTTCGCTTCAGCTGATTTTTTCTTACAGATTCTTGTTTTGCAAAGGGCGTGCCAACCGGCGCGCATCACCCGCCGCGCGAACTCCGCGACAAAGACTCACTCGAACCGCAACCACTTAGAGCCTATCCTAAAGACCCCTTTGCTGATACAGTTGCCAAATGCCCAAGACTGCGAAAACACCAATCAAACAACGGAAACGGACTCGCCCCACGACGCCGACCAATCCTACGACAGGCGGTTTTGAAATCTCGGACGA
>JACRBQ010000097.1 GCA_016213135.1 Chloroflexota bacterium
ATGGTTGCGCCTGCCTGAACTTCTGAGCTTGCAGAACGGCGTCAAGGCGGGTTGGACGGAAGTCGGCAAACAGCCGACGACGATCATGGAATCAGAGCATATCAACGCCGATGAGAACATGTTTATCATCGTCCATCAGTGTTTTGAAATCTGGTTCAAGGCGGCGCTCGACCACATAGACCGCGCCATCCCGCTCATCATGCAGGGCGACATCACGGCGGCCACCGGCTTGTTGCGGCACGTTTTGCTCGTTCAACGGCTGCTCGTCCAGCAGATTCAAATTCCAGCCACCATGCTGCCGTTGGATTTCCTTCGCTTCCGCACCCAAAAGATGGAGCGCGACGGCAAAACGTTCATCACCGGCCTTTCCCCGGCCAGCGGCACCGAGAGCTACCAGTTTCGCGAAATTGAAATCGTGTGCGGCTTGCGCGACGACCCCGTGTTCCGCAAATATCTGGCCGGCAACGAAATACTGCCCGTCCGCCTGCTCACCCCGCGCCAGGCCGAGCGCCTTGGGCAGCCGGCGTTGCTCGACGCCCTGCGCCATGCCGTGCAAGGGCGCGGCCTCCGCCGCTTCGACGACCTCTTCACCGTGGCCGACGCCCCCAACCCCAACGCCGATCTGGCCGAACTGGCCGACACGATGTTGGAATTCGACGAGTTCTTCCGATTCTGGCGGCTGGGCCACGTGAGCATGGTGGAAAAAATGATCGGCGCCAAGTCGGGCACGGGCTTCCTTGGCCCGGAGTATTTGATGGAGACGGCAGGCATCAAGATACAGGAGAAGAACCGGGTGTTTGAAGAGCGCCAGTTGAGGCCGCGCTTCTTTGAGGAGTTGTGGGCCGTGCGAACGAGGATGAGTAGATGAGTGTGGGGGTGTGGGAGTAAGGGAGTGTGGGAGTGTGGGAGTGTATTTGTAAGAAGGAGAGCAAAATGGCGTTCGCTCAACATCATCGAGACCTCCGTGTTTTTCAACTGGGCTTTGATGCGGCAATGAAGATATTTGAGGCTTCCAGGAGTTGGCCGAGTGAAGAAAAGTATTCCCTGACCGATCAGGCGCGACGCTCATCTCGATCTGTGTGCGCCAACGTCGCCGAAGCCTGGCGCAAACGCCGCTATGTTGCCCATTTTGTGAGCAAACTCAGCGATGCCGATGCCGAAGTGGCTGAAACGCAAGTATGGTTGGATTTTGCTTTGGCCTGCGGTTACATCAACAATGCTTTGCATACCGAGCTATATCAAGTTTATGAGCAGATCGCCGGCGGGCTTGTGAAAATGATGGCCGACCCGGATTCGTGGTGCGGCCCGTCTGCTTTACGCGAAGAGCCGGCCCAATATGATGCAGACCGCCTTGCCGGCACGGACATGCCTGACGAATGAACCCCTTGCACTCCCACACCCCCACACTCCCCCACTCACTCGACCACGCCCGCGAACTGGACCGGCAAGACCCGCTCGCGCGCTTCCGCGACGAGTTCGTCATTGACGACCCGGATCTCATCTACCTCGATGGCAACTCACTGGGCCGGCTGCCCAGGCGCACTGCCGCCCGATTGCACGAAGTGATTGATCATGAGTGGGGCAAGCGCCTCATCCGAGGCTGGGGCGAGGGCTGGTTCACTGCTCCCGGACGCATCGGCGGCAAAATTGCCCGCCTCATCGGCGCCGGGGCCGACGAGGTCATTGTCACCGACTCCACCTCCGTCAACGTTTTCAAGTTGGTCATGGCTGCGCTGGCGGCCCGACCGGATCGGCGCAAGGTGGTGACCGACGATCTCAATTTCCCGTCGGATATGTATTTGTTGCAGGGCGCGGTCAGGTTGGCCGGGCCTGATTACCGGTTGGAAGTCGTCCGCTCCGAGGATGGCCTGATAGTATCGGATGAGGCGCTCGCAGCGGCCATTGACGGCGACACGGCGCTGGTGGCGCTGACCCACACGGCATTCAAGAGCGGCTATGTTTACGACATGGCCGCGATCACCGCGATGGCGCACCGGGCGGGCGCGTTGATGTTGTGGGATTTGTGTCATTCGGTGGGCGCGATGCCGCTGGCGCTGAATGAGGCCCATGTGGACCTGGCAGTGGGTTGCACTTACAAGTATCTCAACGGCGGCCCCGGGGCGCCCGCCTTCCTCTACGTCCGCCGCGATCTGCAGGAGACACTGTTCAGCCCCATCTGGGGCTGGTTCGGCCAGAAGAGGCAGTTTGATATGAAGTTGGACTACGAGCCGGGGCCGGGCCTGCAACGCTTTCTGGCCGGGACGCCCACCCTGTTGTCGCTGGCCGCCGTCGAGCCAGGCGTGGACTTGCTGCTGGAGGCCGGCATCGACCGCCTGCGGGCCAAGTCAGTTCTGCAGACCGAATATTTGATCTCGTTGTGGGAGGCTCTGCTTGCGCCGCTGGGTGTGACCCTCAACTCTCCTCGCGACCCAAGCCGGCGCGGCTCGCACGTCTCGCTGGGCCATGCCGAAGGCCTGCGGATCGACCGCGCCCTGATCGAAGAGATGAACCTCATCCCCGACTTTCGCTATCCCGACAACATCCGCCTGGGCATCGCGCCGCTTTACACCACGTTCGCCGACATCCACGAAGCCGTGAGGCGCATTCGCAAGGTGATTGTCGAGCGGCTGTACGAAAAATATCCGGTAGAGAGGCCGGACGTGACATGAAGATCAACATTCTTGGCGGCGGGCCGGCGGGCCTATACTTCGCCATCCTGATGAAAAAGCTCGATCCGGCCCACGAGATTGCCGTGGTCGAGCGCGACGGGCCGGACGATACTTTTGGGTGGGGCGTGGTGTTTTCGGAAACCACGTTAGACAACTTCGCCCAGCAGGACCGCGAGACGCACGAAGAATTCGTGCGGCACAGCCAGATGCGGGACTTTGTGGTGGTCAAACACAAAGGTGAAACCATCCGCATCGGCGGCAACCCCATTGCCGGCGTGGCCCGCCTCAAGTGGCTGCAAATCCTGCACCGGCGTTGCCGCGAACTGGGAGTCGATCTCCGCTTTCACACCAACGTCGCCAACGTCGCCGACTATCTGAATTGTGATTTGCTAGTCGGCGCGGATGGCGCGAACAGTCTGGTGCGAAAAACCTACGAGGCGTTCTTCCTGCCGTCCATTGAAGTCCGGCAGAACAAGTTCATCTGGCTGGGCACGGAGCAATCGTTCGACGGCCTGACGATAAGCTTCAAGCAGGCTGAAGCGGGACTGTTCATTTCCCACTCCTACCGATTCAGTCCGACGCACAGCACTTTCATCATCGAGTGTCCTCCCGAAACGTGGCTGAAGGCCGGGTTCGACAAAATGCCCGATGACCAGACGTGCGCTTACCTGGCCGAGGTGTTCAAGGACGATCTGGGCGGCCGGCCTCTGCTTTCAAACAACTTTGTCCGGTGGGTCAATTTCCCGTTGATCAGGAACCGGCGTTGGTATCATCAGAATGTCGTTTTGCTCGGCGATGCCTTGCACACCGCGCACTTCTCCATTGGGTCGGGCACAAAGCTGGCCATGGAAGACTCGATTGCCCTGGCCGACTGCTTTGCCCGCTGCGGCGGGGCGCCGGCGGCCTTGTCCGAATATCAGCGCACGCGCAAGCCGGTGGTGGATCGGTTTCAGGCGGCGGCGGTGCGCAGTCTCTCGTGGCTCGAAGACGTGAAAGACCATTTGCCTCTCGACCCTGTGCCCTTCACCTACAAGCTGATGACGCGAAGCAAGCGCGTCGGCTTCAACCGCATTAAGCGCGCCGACCCCGAATTTGCCGCCCGCTACGACGCCTGGCGCAAAGCCCGGCCTCAATCGGGTCCGATCCCGGACGAGTATCTCGACCTGTTCCAGAAAAAAACATTCGGCCATCTTGCCACCCTGATGCCCGACGGCACGCCGCACGTCACCTCGGTGTGGGTGGACTACGACGGCAAGCACATCCTGATCAACTCGGCGCGGGGACGATTGAAAGATCGCAACATGCAGCAGCGGCGGCACGTCGCCATTGAAATTACCGATCCCGACAACCCGGACCGCTTCCTTGCCGTTCGCGGCCCGGTCGTCGAAATCACCGAAGAGGGCGCGGACGAGCATCTGGATAAACTCTCGCCCCGCTACCTGGGCAGAGATAAATATCCACCCGGTATGCGCTTCCCCGGCGAAGTCCGGTGCCTGTACAAAATTGAGCCGAAACACGTGACAACGTGGAATCCCTTCGGATAATTCCCAAAATGCCTGACTACGACTTCCTCTACTCTGTTGAAGACGCCATCGCCACCATCACCCTCAACCGCCCGGACGTGCTGAACGCGCTAACGCTGGAGATTTACGGGCAACTGCGCGACCTGTTCGAGACGTTGCGTTACGATGAAAGCGTGAAGGTGGTGGTCATCACCGGAACCGGGCGGGGGTTTTGCTCCGGCGGCGACGTTCATAAGATCATCGGCGAAGTGCTGGATCGCGACATGCGCGGCCATCTGGAGTTTTGCCGGATGACCGGGCATCTGATCCGCAACATGCGCCTGCTCGACAAGCCCATCATCGCCGCCGTCAACGGTTTGGCCGCCGGGGCCGGGGCCGTCATCGCCCTGGCTTCTGATTTGCGAATCGTCGCCGAAGACGCCAAATTCGCATTCCTGTTTACGCGGGTCGGCCTCACCGGAGCAGACATGGGGGCGGCGTTTCTGCTCCCGCGCGTCATCGGGCAGGGGCGGGCGATGGAACTGCTGATGCTGGGTGACAGCGTGGACGCGCTCACCGCCGAGCGTTACGGCCTTGCCAACCGCGTGGTGCCAAAGGAGCAAGTGCTGCCCGTCGCGAGCGAACTGGCCGCGCGCCTCGCCGCCGGGCCGACCCTCTCGCTCGGCCTGACGAAGATGATGGTGAACAACGAGTGGAACATGGACATCGTCTCCGCCCTTGAAGCCGAAGCCCAGGCCCAGGCCCTGATGATGATGGGCGAAGACCACCGGGCGTTTTACGAAGCCTTCAAAGAGAAGCGCAAGCCGGAATTTAGAGGAAGGTAACGGAGCAGTTGATGGATTTTACACTCACCGCTTCCCAGTCCGAAGTTCAGTCTCTGGCGCGAGCCTTCGCCCAGAACCGCGTTGCGCCGCTGGCGCGTGAAATGGATGAACGCGGCGAGATGCCGTTGTCGCTCAGGCAGGAAATGGCGGTGCTGGGCCTGTTGGGCGGGCCAATGCCAAAGGAATATGGCGGCGGCGGCTGGGATGCCGCCTCGCTGGCCCTGTGCTACGAAGAACTCGGTCGCGCCGACTCGTCGGTGCGCGGCTTCATGACCGTCCACACCAGTCTCGTGTCGCAGTGCATCCTGCAGTGGGGCAGCGAAGAACAACGACAGACTTACCTGCCTCAACTTGCCCGTGGGAGCCTCATCGGCTGTTACTGCCTCACCGAGCCAAACGCCGGGTCGGACGCGGCCGGCATGGAGAGCACCGCCACCCTCGACGGCGATGACTACGTCATCAACGGCGAAAAAATCTGGATCACCAACGGCGGCCTCGCGCATCTGGCCATCGTGTTTGCCAACGCCGATCCTTCGGCCGCGCTCAGGACAGGCCGGAAGCACAAAGGCATCTGCGCCTTCCTCGTTCCGACCGATACGCCCGGTTTCCACCGCGAGAAGATGCCGGGCAAAGAACTCGGCCACCGCGCGTCCGATCATGCCCACATTCTTTTTGAAAACATGCGCGCGCCGGCGACGGCCCTGCTTGGCGGGCGCGGGGAAGGATTCAAGGTGGCGATGGCGGCGCTGGATGGCGGGCGGCTGGGGGTGGCTGCCGGGGCGCTGGGAGTGGCGCAGGCGTGTCTGGATGCCTGTGTGGACTTCGCCAGAACCCGGCGGCAGTTTGGGCAGCGCATCGGCAACTTCGAGATGATTCAGGCGGCACTGGCCGACATAGCCGCCGACGTGGATGCCGCGCGGCTGTTGGTCTATCGGGCCGCCTGGCTCCGCGATCAAGGGGCCAAGGCCACTCGCGAAACCTCCATCGCCAAGCTTTTCGCCACCGAAGCCGCCGTGAGAGCCGCCAACCAGGCGGTGCTTCTGCACGGCGGGCGCGGCTATTCAAACGAATACCCCGTCGAACGTTACTATCGGGACATCAAGGGATTGCAAATCTACGAAGGCACGGCCCACATTCAACGGATTGTGATTGCCCGCGAATTGTTGGGGCGCGAATGAATCCACAGGAGACTAACCCTATGAAAGCCGCCGATCTTCCGCTTTATTACAACGCCGTCAACATTCTGGAGCACAACCTGACCACCCGCGCCGGCAAGGTGGCCCTATACTCGGCCGAGCGCGAGCTGACGTTTCAGCAGGCCGCGAACGAGGTCAACCGGGTGGGCAACGCCCTCAAGCGGCTCGACGTTCGTATGGGTGAGACGGTAGCCATTCTCTCCCTCGACTGCGCCGAATGGGTGGCGGCTTACTTCGGGGTGCTCAAGATCGGCGCGATAGCGGTGGGCATGAACACCCTCTCCAAGCCGCAGGAGCACGCCTATATTTTGCGCGACTGCCGGGCGCGGGTGCTGATCATTCACCGGGCACTCCTGCCGGCCATCGAGCCGATCCGCGCCGAGATGGACTTCGTCAAACATATCATCGTGATCGGCGGCGGCCCGGCCTCCGGCGGCGATCTCGACTATGCCGGGTGGATCAAGAACGAGTCCACCGAATTGAGCGTGGCGCCCACGCATCGCGATGATTTCTGTTGCCTCAACTACTCCAGCGGCACCACCGGCGAGCCGAAAGGCATCCTCCACGCGCACAAAGACCTGCCCATTACGGCCCAGTTGTGGGCGGTGAACGTCTTCGGCCTGCGCGAGTCCGACCGGACGTTTGCCACGGCCAAGCTGTTCTTCACTTTTGGCACGGGCGGCAATCTGGTCTTCCCGTGGTACGTGGGCGCAAGTTGCGTGCTCATGGCCGCGCCGCCGCGCATTGCCGCGAATGTGCTCGAGACGGTGACCCGTTTCAAGCCGACCATTCTCTACAACTCGCCGACTAGCTACGCCGCGATTCTGGCGATGGACGATTTTCAAGAGAAGTACGATCTCTCGTCGCTCCGGATGTGCGTTTCGGCGGGCGAGTCGCTCCCGGCCTCGATCTGGCACGGCTGGAAAGAGCGGACGGGCCTCGACACGATAGACGGGATTGGCTGTACCGAACTGTGGCACATCTTCATCTCCAACAAGCCGGGCGACATCCGCCCCGGCAGCAGCGGCAAGCCGGTTCCGGGCTACGAGGTGCGGATTGTGGATGAGGATTTCAATGACCTGCCGCGCGGCCAGGTGGGCAACCTGCTGGTGAAGAGCGAGACCACCGCTCTGTTTTATCTCCACAAGTCCGAGCGCAGTCGCAAGACGTTCGTCGGCGAGTGGTTGTTCACGGGCGATAAGTACACCGTGGACGAGGAGGGCTACTACTGGCACGCCGGCCGCTCGGACGACATGCTCAAAGTCGGCGGCATCTGGGTGTCGCCGGTGGAAGTGGAGAGCGCCATCATCAGCCACCCGGCGGTGCTGGAGTGCGCCGTGGTCGGTCACACCGACAGCGCCGGCCTCATCAAGCCCAAAGCCTTTGTGGTGCTCAAGGACGGTCACGCGCCGTCGGACGCCCTGGCGCGGGAGTTGATCGATCACTGCAAAGAGAAGATCGCCGAATACAAGCGGCCGCGCTGGGTGGAGTTTGTGCCCGAGCTGCCCAAGACGGCAACGGGCAAGATTCAACGTTTCAAGATGCGGGACGGTTAAAGTTGGAGTTGGAGACTCGTAAGGTTGAACGAAGCCATTGCGGATTGAATACAAGTGTAGCTACATATGGTATAATGTAGCTACATTTTGTTTTTGGGAGGGCGACATGGCAGAACTGACGGTCGGCGTACGCGAACTCAAATCGCAGTTGAGCAAATACCTGCGGCAGGTGAAGGCCGGGCGGACGGTGGTGATCACCGAACATGGCAAGGTGGTGGCGCAGCTCGGGCCGGCCAGTCAATCGGTGGAAGAAAAAATGAAGGCGATGGTCAAGGCCGGGCTGGCTGAATGGGACGGCAAGAAGCTGAAGCCGATGAAGCCCATTGCCCGGGTGAAGGAAGGCTTCTCAGTGTCTAGAATCATCATTGAGGACCGGCGATGATTCTGTATTTGGATTCCAGCGCGCTGGCAAAACGCTACCTTATTGAGACGCGCTCGGCAGATGTCGAGCGCGTCATCGTTGAGGCAGAGCAAACGGGAACGGCCATGATTACGCGCGCCGAGGTATCGGCGGCGATAGCCAAGGCGGTGCGGATGAACTGGGTAGGGCGCGACGAAGCGCTCAAGGCCCTGGCCGCTTTTCAATCGCAGTGGGCCACGTTATTTCGTTTGCACATTCGCGAGACGACGGTCGAACGCGCCGACTCGCTGGCCTGGGCGCACGGATTGCGTGGCTATGACGCGGTTCATATGGCCTGCGCTGCCATCTGGCAAGAGTCGGTGGGCGGCCCAATCACGGTGGCTACATTTGACGAACAACAGTGGGAAGTTGCCCAGAAGTTGGGTCTGGCTGTCTGGCCCGAATCCTTATGACCGGTGTCGTTCAAAAACTCCGGGGCTTTTGTAATACTCTGCGCCACGACGGTATCAACTACGGCGATTACATTCGCGCTGGGTGGAGTTTGTGCCCGAACTGCCCAAGACGGCCACGGGCAAGATTCAACGTTTCAAGATGCGGGACGGTTAAAGTTGGAGGTGAGGTAACAACGTTGAGTCCGCTCCAACTCCGATTCCGACTTACTCATCCGGTGCAGATTGAAACCACTCCACTTCTACAACCTGCCCCGTAATCCACTTCGCCTCGTCGGAGGCTAGAAAGAGGCACACGCCGTTGCAATCGTCGGCGGTGAGCATTTGGCTATTGTCTTCTTTGATCTGGGCGCGGAAGGCGATGCTGGCGAGGGCGTTTCGGGGGGAGTTGTGAGAAAACACACCTTGAAGCACGCCGATTTCAAATCGTGCTAAAATCTCGATAACGACGCCAGACTCATCCGACAAACTGACCTATGCCGCAAACATCCTACAAGAATCCGCGCCTCATCGAAGCGCTGTGCGAAATACACTTTGAGCCTGGCCCGGCTTGGGATTCCACATTATTTGGGCTTTTCTATGAAAAGATCAGAGAAGCCTTCCCTGAAAAACGCGAGTTAAGAAATGTGGAAGTTAGCGTTAAGGCAGATGATCGCGAGTTATCGCAGTATGTCCGCGAGGCCGGGGTCCGAATGCAGTTCGTTCGGCAAGACGGCACAGCTATGGTACAAGTTGCGCCGAACTTGCTTGTGGTCAATCAACTGCCCCCCTATCCCAATTGGGCAGAATTCAGTGCGCTGATCCGCGCCCACTTTGAAAATTACTTGACCATTGCTCAACCGCAGGGAATGGTGCGGATAGGATTGCGCTATATCAACCGTTTTGACTTCGCACCCGCGGAATTTGACTTTGCGGCGCTGTTTGCGCACTCAGCCCTGATCCCATCGGCGGTCTTTGAAGGATTCAAGCCATTTCTCTTCCGTCTAGAGATCGCCCAAGGCGAACAGACCCAACTGCTATTCACGATGGGTACACCCGCCGGTGAGGCGGAGAAAGTCTCTGTTGTGCTTGACCTGGATCATGTGTCGCAAGTCAGCCTCCAGCCCGAAGCAGGTATACTGATGGAGTGCTTGAACCGGGCGCACGAGCGTATCGAGGCTGTCTTTGAGTCTTGCCTGACGGATAATCTGCGCCAACGGCTTAACCAGTAGGAGAGACCACCGTGGCTGTTCAAATTGCCAACGAGCGCCTGTATCCGCGTTGGAAAAACTGGTCGGGGTTTGCCCACGCACCCGTCCGGCTGCATCCCACGCCGTCGTCGGGCAGTGCGGTCACTATGCCGGCCATGCTGGTGGTGAGGGAATTTGAAAAGTTGCCGTTGGAGGGCCGCACCGCCTCAGGGCTGGATGTCCCGCTGAGAATTTTGGCTGAGACCCTGGCGGATGAGGTGGTTACGACGCAAGCTAATCTGTGGCCGGAGGCCGCGCCGAGGCCCAAAGCGATTCGCCCGGTCAACCAGCGCGCTTTGGCTTTGCTCGACCAATGGATGAGTGAACCCGATGAACTTGGCTCTGCCTGGTGGGAAGCCTTCGAGGCCGAACTAAAGCAAAATCGCCTTGCTTTCCGAGAAGCGTGAATGGCGCAACACTACGTGCTGGACACGAACATCGTGACGGGCATCCTCAAAAAGGATGCCCGTGTTGTCAGTCGCCTGCGACAAGCCCTGGCGGCTAATGCCATGATTGCCCTTTCCCCGGTGGTGTTCTACGAGGTCAAGCGCGGTCTCCTCAAAAAGGATGCGCACAAGCAAATGGGCTTTTTTGAGAAACTTGCCAACACCTTCCAATGGGATGATCTTCAACGCCCGGACTGGGATTCGGCAGCACAGATTTGGGCCGCGGCAACCCGTGTGGGTCATAGTCCGTCTTCCGATGCCGACCTGCTCATCGCCACCCACGCACGCCGCCTTAACGCTGTCGTTGTTACCGACAACGAGCGTCACTTTGCCCGGTTGGGCGTCCAGATTGAGAACTGGCTGGCTTAGCCAAGGGAGCGCTTTGTGTAAGCAGAGACAATGTTGACCGGAGACCGGACTTCGCTGAAGTTTAGCGAACCGCGAACAGGAATAACTGTCGTTCGTCGTTTACGCGATGAATGGGAGGCTGATGTTGCCGATGAAGTTGTAGGTGAAGTCTACCAGTAGTCAAAACCCGGCCCCAAAGCCGGGTTTTTTGTTTCTGCCAACAACTGAAATTCTACCTGTACAGGCGGTGGAAGTAGTGCGGCGACGGGCGGACGCGAAGCGGGTGCATCAGGCGGTGCTGGCGAGGGCAAGAAGCGCTTCGGCTAGACGCCCGTGTTGGGCAGCCTAACTCCAATTCCGGCTTACTCATCCGGCGCAAACCCAAACCACTCCACTTCTACCACCTGCCCCGTAATCCACTTCGCCTCGTCGGAGGCCAGAAAGAGGCACACGCCGTTGCAGTCGTCGGCGGTGAGCATTTGGCTTTTGTCTTCTTTGATCTGGGCGCGGAAGGCGGTGTCGGCTTTGCCGGGGGCCACCGCGTTGACCCGGATGTGGTCGGCCTTGCCTTCCTCGGCGGCAGACATGGAGAAGCCAATTTGCCCCCATTTGCTGGCGCAATAGGCCGAGAGCAGCGGGTAGCCCCGCCGCCCGCCGACGGACGACAGGTTGATGATGACCCCCCCGCCCTGTTTCTTCATCGCCTTCCAGGCGTGTTTGGTAAACAGGAACGTGCCGGTGAGGTTGACGGCTAACGTGCGCTCCCATCCGCTGAGCGGCATGCCGTAGATGGGCCGGATGTTGCTGATAGCCGCATTGTTGATCAGCACGTCCACGCGGCCCAGTTCGCGCAGCGCGGTTTCGACGGCGGCCTTGGCGTGGGCCTCATCGGACACGTCGCCCACCACCGGCAGGGCGCGGACGCCGTATTGTTTTTCGATGCCGTAGGCCACGGCCTCCAACTCGGTTTGTGTGCGGGCAGTGAGCAACAGGTGCGAACCTTCGCGGGCAAAGGCGTGGGCCAGCGAGCGACCGATGCCCCGGCTGGCCCCGGTGATGAGGGTGACCTTGTTCTGAAAGCGAGACATGGCTTAAGGGTACAGGCTGGACAGGGCGCGGGCCAATTGGCCGGTGTCGGCGGCGGTGACCGGGATGTATTCGACCCCCGGATAGTTGGCGGCATACCATGCTTGCAGGTCGCCGCCGCCCCACTCGGTGGGGTTGACGGCCACCACGCGGCGATGGTCCAGCGCGCCGATGCCGCCGTCGTCGGACGAGCCGCCAATGGTGATGCGATATTTGGGCCAGGTGGCGCGCGCGGCCGTAATGGCCCAATCCACGTTGCGGGGCGGCGGGATGAGGATGTAGGCGCGGCTGTATTGCGAGAGCGGGCGGCCACGGTTGGGGCCGTTGTAAGGGGCCGGGTCGCCGAGGTGCATGCTGGCCAACACGGCCTGCAACGCCGAGGGGTTGGCGGCGAACACGGGCACGTAGTCCACGCCGGGATAGTGCTCGGTGTACCAGGCCTGCAAGTCGCCATTCCACAGGTCGGGGTTGACGGCGATGACGCGGCGCTGATCGAGGTCGCCCACGCCGCCATCGTCCGAGGAGCCGCCCACAGTGTAGCGATGGGCGTCCCACGTGGCGCGCAACACGGCTTCCACAAAATCAATGCCCGCCGGGGGAGGCAAGAGCACCACCGAGCGCGAATACTGCACGCGCGGGGAACCGGGGGCGGGCGGCGGAGGCGGCTCGGGCGCGGTGTTGATGTCCAAATACAAACCGGGATTGAGATAATCGAGTTGGGCGTAACAGGCGATGCCCGCAATGCGCATGGAGAGGTGCAGGTGCGCGCCCTGCGCGTTGCCGGTTTGATCGGCGAAGCCCAGGCGGTCGCCGGCGCGCACCACCGTGCCCACGCCGACGAGCCGTTGTTTGAAATGCGCGTAGGTGAGCGTGACCTTGCCCACGCCGGGCACATCCGAATCGACGCCGATGACTTCGCCGTAAGCGCCGTAGCCGTTGGCGAAGTTGCCCCTGGAGGCCTCGCTGCGCGACACCGTGCCGGGCAGCGCGGCGTAGATGTCGCTGCCGTCACTGGCGGCGAGGTCGATGCCTTCGTGGCCGCCGTGCAAGTAGCCGCCGCTGTATTTGGCGTAATCGAGTTGGCGCATGCCGTAAGGCTGGTTGATGCGCCGGGACTCGGTGGGCCACAGGAGGCGAAGTAGCATAGGGTCGGGCATCGTGGGGCGGGCCGTCACACCTTCGATGATGCGGCGCTGCTCGAAGGCCTCGGTGAGCCAGCTTTGATCGGGGTAGGCGGGGTCGCGCAGGGTGCGGGCAAAGACGGCTTCGAGCCAGTCGTATTGGGAGCAGAGCGTGAGGAACTCGGCGTATTCGTCGCCGATGACGCGCCACTGGGGATCGTTGGCGGCGTAAGCGCCGATGCCGGGGCGGTTGTTGCAAAACTCGGAAAGGACGATTTGCATCGTGGGGAACCGTTCGTGATACAGCCGCACGAACCGCAGCCCGCCCCAGCCCGTGCCGCCCGAGTCGATGTCGCGCATCATGTTCACGTTTTGCCAATAGGTGTGGGCGCACAGGAAGTCGGCGGCTAGCACGGCCTCGTTGCAGCCGTTGAGGAAGTCCACGTCGCCCGCCGGGCGCGTGGGACGCCCGGCCTGCGGATCGAGGGTGAGGTCGGCCAGGCCGGGGCTGAGTCCCGGAAAGCCAAGTCGGATGTCGGGGAAGAGGGCGCGCAGGCGCGAGGCCACGTCGAGAAACCAGTTGTTAAAGTCGGCGGCGGAGTGCCACGAGGCGCCAAAGCCGTTGCGGCTGAGGTTAGGCTCGGAGAGGATTTCAAACTCGCCCAGCCCGGCGGCGACGAACGCCGCGATGGCATCGCGGCGGTCATTGACGAATTGCTCCGGCGTGCGGCCGGCGCCGATGTCCGGGTAGTCGATGCGGGCTTGCAGGATAAATGCGCCTGCATCGCGGAAGGCAGTCACGGCGGCAGGGGAGTGGACACCGCAGGCCAGTTTGACGGCCCCGAAGCGGAGGGCGCGAAAGGCGTCCAAGTCGGCGGGCGCGGGGTCAAAAGGGCCGGCGATGATTCCGTGTTTGATGGTGATGGCCATGGGTAAATGCGGTTTACGGCGCCGGCTCGTTTCGCAGGTAGCACAACACGCCCTCGGCCACGCCCTGCGCCACGAGGTCGGGATGGTTGGTGAGCATGTCGCGGTCGAGGTTGAGGAAGCCGACTTCGATAATGGCTGCGGGCACGGCGGCGTCCAGTTCGTCAAAACCGTGGTATTGGGTCATGTCGAGGGTGATGGAGCCGGAGTGAAAGTTCATGCCGGTGCGTTTGGCGTAGCGGTCGGTGAGGCAGGCCACGAGCCTGTCGGATTTGTCGGGCGATTTATCGTACAGGGCGCGGGCCACTTTGTATCCGGTGGCAATGTCGTTGATGTAGTCGCACGAGTCGGCGTGGATGGACACGAGCGCCAGCGCTTGATAGCCGTTGAGGCGATCGTCGAATTCGTTGAGCAGATCGACACGGTAACCGCCCTGCTCCAATGTGGCTTTGACCCGGTTGGCGACGTCGAGGTTGATGCCGGCTTCGGTGAGGCCGTCGGGGCAAACCGCGCCGGGGTCGTTTTGCGGGCCGGAGTGCCCGGCCACGATGCCCACCAGCGGCAGGGACGCCGGGGTGGCCGTGGGCGGCTCGGGCGTGGTCACCACGCCCACCTGTGTGGCCAGGGCAATGGAAATGGCGCGAGCCGCGCCGGACGGGAGCAGCGAGACGGGCGACCACATGGTAAACACGGTGGCAACGGCGGCGGCCACGAGCAGCACAATACCGATGTGGCGCACCGCGGCGATGAGGAATGAGGCGCGGGCCGGCGGGGTGTTGGAGTTCATTGGGGGATAACTGTACTCGTTTCGTGGATTCTCGGCAAGAGTCGGTGGATGGGGCCGGAGCCACCGGCGGCAAGGGGGGGGGCGGCCTGCGCCCCAAATAGCAAACAGACTCTTCCGGGTGGAAGAGTCTGTTTGAGACAGTACAATTACCGCAACGCGGAAACTAGCGTTTGGTATAGGTAGGAGCCTTGCGCGCGCGCTTGAGGCCCGGCTTCTTGCGTTCCTTCTCGCGGCTATCGCGAGTCAGGTATCCGGCTTTACGCAGGGGCTTGCGCAGGTCTTCGTTCATGTGCAGGAGGGCGCGGGCCACGGCCTGCCGCACGGCTTCGGCCTGGCCGGTGATGCCGCCGCCGTTGACGTGCACGGTAATGCGGAACTTGCCATCCTGGCCAATGGCGCGCAGCGGGGCCACTACGGCTTCAAGGTCGCCCAGCCGGGAAAAGTAATCCTGACCGGGTTTGTCGTTCACCACCACCGTGCCGTCGCCGCCGGGAAACAGGCGCGCCCGGGCCGTGCTGGTTTTGCGTCGGCCTACGCCTTCGAAATAGTTATCACTCATGAGTCTGTCCTTCTCTAAAACGTGAGCGGCTTGGGATTTTGCGCCGCATGCGGGTGATCGGACCCGGCATATACTTTGAGCTTTTTGAGCAACGCCCGTCCGTAGCGGTTGTGCGGCAACATACCGCGCACGGCAATGGTGAGCACACGCTCAGGATGCTCATCGAGCATGCCGCGCAAGGTTACGCTCTTGAGGCCGCCCGGGTACATGGAATGGCGGTAGTACATTTTGGCGTCCAGCCGGTTGCCGGTGACGACAATTTTCTCGGCGTTGACGATGACCACATGATCGCCCAGGTCGGCGCCGGGGGTGAAGGTGGGCTTGTGTTTACCCGACAGCACCGCGGCCACTTGAGAGGCCACCCGGCCCAGGGTCTGGCCCGAGGCGTCGACCACGAACCAGTGCATTTCTATTTCATTTGCTTTGACAACGTAAGTCTTATCCACGAAAAACTTCTCCGTTCAGTAAATTACATCCACCAGACACAACCCCTTGGACGGGGCCAGGGTGAGGCCGCCTGTCCGGCTGCCTGCCGCCGCCATGGCCGCAAACTCCACGGGCGACATGTCGCCGGCGCCCACTTGTTTGAGCGTGCCCACAATACTGCGGACCATGCGATACAAAAACGCATCGGCCTCAATGTAAAAGTCGAGCATCGAACCGTCGGCGTGCGCCTGCCACCGGGCCTCGCGCACCGTGCGGACGGTGTGGCCCCCCGTTTCGGGGGCCGTGCCAAAAGCGGCAAAGTCGTGTCGCCCCAACAGACTGTCAGCGGCGGCTTGCATGGCCGCCACATCCAGCCCCGGCCACACGTGCCAGGCAAAGCGCTCGCGCAGGGGCGACCGGTGCGGAGCGGAATAGATCGAGTAGCGGTAGCGCCGTCCCCGCGCCGAAAAGCGCGGGTGAAACTCCGCCGCGCATTCGGCCACGTCGCGCACGGCAATCGCGCGCGGCAAGTTGGCGTTCAGCGCCCGGGCCAGCGCGTCCGTCGGGTGAGGCCAGTCCAGCTCAAAGGCTATCACCTGCCCCAGGGCATGCACCCCGCTATCGGTGCGCCCCGCCCCGGCCACGGCCCCGCCGCCACCGCCGCGAATGGCCGCGATGGCCGATTCCAGTTCGCCCTGCACGGTGGGGCTTTGGGCCTGGCGCTGAAAGCCCAGGTAATTCGTCCCGTCGTATTCGACAACTGCTTTGTAACGTGCCACAAAACCGGTCAGCGTTCAGCCATCAGCTTTCAGCCCTCCGCTGCTGATCGCTGACCGCTGACGGCTATTCTTCAACCAATTCCAATATCACCATTTTGGCGGCGTCGCCCACGCGCGGGTTCAGCTTGAGCAAGCGGGTATAGCCGCCTTTGCGCTCGGCGTACCGGGGAGCAATGTCTTCAAATATTTTGCGGACGATCTTGTCGCCGTCGAGGCGGCCCTTGAGCAACTGGCGAGCGTGCGCCTGCTGCGCCTTGCCGCCCGCATCCTCAGCCTCGCCGGCCTTGAGGCCGCGCTTGGCAATGGTGATCATCTTCTCGGCCTCGCCGCGCACGGCTTTGGCCTTGGCTTCGGTCGTCGTGATCTTCCCATGCTCAAAGAGCTGGGTCAGCAGAATGCGCCGCAGGGCGATTCGCTCGTTTGTGGGCCGCCCCAAAATGCGTCCGTGTACTCCGTGTCTCATGCCTGCTTCTCCAGTTCGGATGCCGGGACATCCTTATCTTTCAGGTAGCCCTTCTCACGCAGCTTTTCGTTCAGTTCGTGCAGCGATTTGTCGCCAAAGTTGCGGATGGCCAGCATGGCCTCGGCGCCGCGGCTGAGATGGTCCAGCACTTCGCCCACGGTGGTGATGCCGGTGCGCTTGAGCGAATTGAACACGCGTACCGACAGGTCGAGCTGCTCGATGGGCGTTTCGTAAATCTCGCTCGGAATGGTGGGGCTGGCGGCCTCGGCCACAATGGGCGTCAACGATTCTTCGCTGACCCCGGCAATGTGGCGCAGGTGGCTGATGAGCAGCTTGGCGCTCTCGCTCAGGGCTACTTCCGGGCGCATGGCGCCGTCCGTCCATATCTCGAGCACGATCTTGTCGTAGTTGGTATTCTGCCCCACGCGGGCGCGTTGCACGTCGAAGTTCACGCGCTTGATCGGGCTGTAAATCGCGTCCACGGGCATTTCGCCGATGGGCAGGCGGCCGCGCTCTTCGGCGGGCGAATAGCCACGCCCCCGCCCCACCGTCATTTCGATTTCCAGCTTGGCCTTGTCGCTATCCACAGTGAACAGATACAGATCGGGGTTCATGATCTCGACTTCAGCCGGGCACACAATGTCGGCGGCGGTTACCGTGCCCTCGCCCCGGACGTCGAGGCGCAGGCGGGCCGTTTCACCTTCGTGCAAAATGAGCCGCAGTTGTTTCACCTGCAGCAACACCTGCATCGTATCTTCTTTTACACCGGGGATGTCTGAGAATTCATGCAGAACATCGCTGACGCGAACCGAGGTGACAGCCGTCCCCGGCAGCGACGACAGCAGCACGCGCCGCAGCGAATTGCCGAGTGTGATGCCATAACCCGATTCCAGCGGCCCGATGACAAAACGCCCGTAATTGCGCGACATCGCGTCGCGCTC